>JAAWEO010000054.1 GCA_022794295.1 Angelakisella sp.
CAGCGTCCGGGCTTTTGCGGCCGGAGGCTCGTTGGCCGGATAAGGTGCTTTTTTCTGCGGAAAAAAGCGGAGCCCTTCGGGCTAATGCCGCTTCGCGGCAAGTGGCCTGCGGGCCAGCTTGGAACGGCTTTGGTGCCTCCGGCGGGGCCGCTTCGCGGCTAGGGCCTGCGGGCCGGGGTTTTTGTTACTTTTTTATTTGAAAACAAAGGGGGCGTTCTGTATGGCGGTTTTTGCGGTTCTTTTTACTTTTGTTATCTGGTTTGCACTTTTTGCCGGGTTTCTTATTCTTTCTGGCTATGGCTTATACCGGATGGCACAGCACGGGGGGATGCCTTCTCCCTGGATGGCTTTTGTTCCGGTGGCTAGCTCCTATCTGACCGGGCTGCTGGCGGAACGCGCCTATTACACATACAACGGCCGTGTCCGGAAGCTGGCCTGGTGGTCTGTTCTCACCCAGCTTTTTCCCCTGGTTTTCCTTGCTCTTTACATGGTGTCCTTCTTTCGCTTTGCCTCCAACCCTATGGCCGGCGAGGCGGAATTTCTCGGGCTGCTGCCTATGTTTTTTCTCTACTTCTTCAGTTTTCTTGTGCCCGTTGCCCTTTACGGCTACTGCCTTTACTACATCTTCCGGGACTACTCCCCGGACAACGCCCTTCTCTATACCATTGTGGGGGTACTGTTCAACATCGGCTTTGTTTTCTTCCTGGTGGAACGGGACACCGTCCCTGTCTCGGTGACCGGCTTCGGTGCGTACCCCTATGGCCGGCCCAAGTATGACCGTTGGCACCGGTGGAACCAGATCCCGCCCCAGCAGTACGGCCCGGGGGGATATCCGCCCCAGGCCGGCGGGCCGGGCACCACAGGACCGGGGGACTACTACCGGAACCGCTGACGCAGGTCTAACCCACAAAGCCGAGCAGGTACAGCCGGGACCGCCGCCCCAGCTGAGAAAAAGAGGGGTCTGGAAGGAACAAGCTGCTCCTTCCCCCAAGAAACACACACAGAAAGGTTGACCGCTTATGTATTATGACTCCGCCGAGGTCTTTTTCCTTCTCATTGGCCTTATTTGTTACCTGGGCTTCTTCTTTGTTGTCCACCTTCTGTATGCCTTTGGCCCCTACCGGATGGCCAAGCACGCGGGCATTCCCCACGCCTGGGTGGGGCTGTTTCCCCTGGGGACAGCCTGGATCACCGGGCTGCTGGCAGAGCGGTCCCTGTACACCTACACCGGGAAGCGCCGCCGTCTGGCCTTTTGGACCACCGTCCTCTATGGCATCGGCTTCTGCGGGCTCATCATGCTCTGCGTCCTGATCGTTCAGGACGCGGATTTCAGCGCCTGGGTGGGGCTCTCCTTTTTCCTTACCCTGGTGGGATACACAGCGGCCTGCGTCCTGTCGATCTACTGCACCTACTACACCCTGAAGGATTACTCCCCGGACAACGCCCTTTTGTATACCCTGCTGGGGGTCTTCTTCCAGATCAGCTTTGTCTTTCTGCTGATCGAAATGAACACCGTCCCCGTCTCGGTGACCGGCCCCGGGAGCTTCCCCTACGGCCGCCCCAAATACAACGGGAACCACCAGTGGAGCCCCGTTCCGCCCCAGGGGTATGGGTATCCCCAGGGCGGCCAGGGGCAGCCCGGCGGTCCCTATCCCTACACCACCAATCCCGGGCAGCAGGGCGGCCCCGGCGCTCCCTATCCCTACACCACCAACCCCGGGCAGCAGGGCGGCCCCGGTGCTCCCTACCCCTACACCACCAACCCCGGGCAGCCTCCCCAGCAGCCCCCCTACACCGGTCAGGGTCCCCGGTTTTACCAGGGGGCTCCCGGTCCTTACCAGGCCCCGCCTCCGGGACAGCCCTTCGACCCCTCCCGGAATTTCCCCGGCGGAGGCTATGACCCCAAAAACCCCGACACCTTTCCCCCTCCGGGAGGCCCCACAGATGGTCAAGGCCCCCAGTTCTACCAGGGGGGCGGCTATTACCAGAACCCGCCCCAGCCGCCGGAGCGCCCCCGGGACGAGGGTCCCGGCAACGGCCCGGAGCTATAAGAGCCCGATCTTCCGAAAAAAGGAGGTCCCCCTGTCAATATGGATGGTCTGTATTTTCTTCTGGGGATCTTCCTCCTGATCGGGGCGGTCCTGCTGGGGCTCTACCTGCTGCAAGCCTACGCCCTGTACCGTATGTCCAGGCGGGCCGGACTTGCCATCCCGGGACTGGCCTGGATCCCCTTCTGCCAGGAGTATGTTCTGGGCTGGCTTTGTGACCGGTCCAGGGCTTACCAGGGCCGGCGGGACCTCCGCTTCCGGGTGCTTCTCCCTGTTTTGGCGGTTCTGTCCCCCTCGGTGATCAGCATCTTTCTTTTTGAGCTGCTGTCTATTCCCACCCTTACCGATCTTTCCTTCCGGATGGGCGCCTACTGGCTCCAGTCCCTTATCCGGCTGGCCGGAGCGGCGGGGACCGCCCTGGGGCTCTACTTCCTTTACCGCGACTATGCCCCGGGCCAGGAGGGGATCTATACCGTTCTCTCGGTGGTGATCCCCTTTGGGGCCGCGGGGATCCTCCTGTTCACCCTGCGGGAAAGGCTCCCCCTTTCCCAGGGGGGAAAGCCACCCCAGGCCCCTGTGTGGCAGGGTCCCCGGACCACCGGCCCGGGACAGAGCCCGCCGCCTCCGCCGCCCGGGGTTTCCCGGCCCAGGCGGTACAACGACCCCAAAGGGCACAACCGAAAGAAATAACAAGGGAAAGGGTGGGCTGGCATGGACGGCATTCAGGAGTTTTTCTATCTCCTTTTGGGCCTTGCCGGATTTGTTTTTCTTTTCCTTGCCGCCTTCCACCTGACCGGCTACCTGCTGAAAGGGGCAGCCCTCTCCCGAATGGCACAAAACGCCGGGCTGCCCAACCCGGCCCTGGCCTGGGTGCCGGTGGTCAACAATTATCTCCTGGGTACCCTCTGCGACCGGGCGGTGTACCACCAAAAAGGCAAGCGCAGGGGCTTTGCCATCCTCCTGCCGGTCTGGGATGTGCTGGGCATTTTCTTCGGCCGGAACCTTTTTGCCTTTCTCAACTACTACAACGGTCTGGACACCCGCTTTATGGGCGGGGAGACCTTCTTCAGCCTTCACAAGGCGGATCCCATGGACCTTTTTGAGACCCTGGTGGCAGCAGGGCTGCTGGCCTCCTTTGCCTGCGCCCTCTGGCACCTGTACCGGGACTACGACCCGGGGCGGGCGGTGCTCTTTACCGTTCTTTCGGTGATTTTCGGCTCCTTTGTCCAGGGGATCCTTCTTTTCGTCCTGCGCAGCCAGGTGCCCGTCTCCGCCCGGGGCGGGATGCCCCCTTCCCCGGAGGTCTTCTCCGGCATCTCCGCCCCTATGCCGCCTCCTCCGCCCCCGGGGAACTGCTCCCCGCCGGAGGAGCCTGCCGCGGGATGGTACCAGCCCCAGCAGCTTTACCAGCAGCCCTACCGCAGCCCACCCCCAAGGAAAAAACAATAGGAAAGGAGGCGGTTCTGTGTACGGTTCTCCGGAAGGCCTTGCCATGATCATCGGTATCGTTATTTTTGCCTACCTCTTTTGGATCACCGTGGTCCTGGCCGGATATATTTTTAAGGGCATCGCCCTTTCCCGCCTGGCGAAGAATGCCGGGCTGCCCAACCCGGCCCTGGCCTGGGTGCCCATTGCCAGCACCTGGCTGCTGGGGACCCTTTGCGGCCGGTCCCAGCAGCTTCTCACCGGGCGGCGCTGGCGGTTCGATCTTCTCCTGCCGGTGCTGGAGGTCTTGACCGCCGGGTGCGGAAGCCTGCTGGCCGGGACAGGAGGCCTTCTTGTGGAGGGCTTTGTCTACGCCGGGTTCTCCTACAGCTCTGCCCGGGAGGCCCTGGGAACCTGCCTGGGGCTGGCCTATTTGTTTGCTATGGCGGCGGCTCTTTTCTGGCTTTATCAGGCCTACGCCCCCGGGCGGGGACTGCTTTACGCCATTCTTTCGGTGATCTTTGGCGGCGTGGGCCTGGGCATCCTTCTTATGACCATCCGGAACAAAGCCCCCCTGTCCGCCGGGCCCCGGGGGCAGCAGCCCCCTTATCCCCCGGCCTGCCCCTGGCAAAGCGGTCCCACTGTCCCACCCCCAAGCGACCCCGGGACCACCGGCTGGGGCCGCCCGCCCAGTCAAAACGGCCCCTTCACCACCGGCTGGAACCGGCCGCCGGCGGAGAGGGAGGACCATCGTCCCGGAAGCGGTCCGGAATTGTAAAGGAGGCGACTTGTACCGACATGTATGGCTTTGAGGAATTTTTGGAAACTATGCTCCTTG
Source organism: Angelakisella sp. (assembly GCA_022794295.1). Lineage (GTDB taxonomy): Bacteria > Bacillota > Clostridia > Oscillospirales > Ruminococcaceae > Angelakisella. The sequence continues at coordinate 4,312 of JAAWEO010000054.1, forward strand.
TTTTAATGGGGTTTCTGATCGTCTTGCTGGTGCTGGCCCTGGTGGAGTATGTTTTAAAGGGCATCGCCCTTTCCCAAATGGCTAGAAACGCCGGGCTGCCCAACCCGGCCCTGGCCTGGGTGCCGGTAGCCAACAACTACCTGCTGGGCACCCTCTGCGACCGGTCCCAGTACGCCCTAACCGGCAAGGAGTGGAAGTTTTCCATTATCCTGCCTGTTCTCGACCTGCTTTCCCTTCTCGGGGGAGGTGTCCTGACCGGGCTCTACGGGCTTTTTAACGACTACCTATATTACGGCTCCGAATACAGCTTTTACGACACCAATTTCCGATCCGGGATCGGGAATCTGCTGGGGTTGGCCGCTGCAGCGGCAACTGCCACCGCCCTATACCATCTCTTTAAGGACTATGCCCCGGGCCGGGAGGTTCTGTATACCGTTCTGGCCTTGATCCTGGGCAGTCTGGCTCAGGTCATCCTTCTGATGACCCTTCGGAACAAGGTCCCTTTGTCCGCCAACCCCCAATATTGGAACCCCTGGACCCAACCACCCTACCAGGACCCGGCGGGAGGACAGCCCCCCTACCAGGGTGGGCCGGGGACCACAGGGTGGAATCAGCCCCCCTATCAGGGCGGGCCGGGAACCACAGGGTGGAACCAGCCCCCCTACCAGGGCGGACCGGGGACAACAGGCTGGAATCAGCCCCCTTACCAGGGCGGACCGGGGACCACAGGCTGGAACCAGCCTCCCTACCAGGGCGGGCCGGGGACCACAGGCTGGAATCAGCCTCCCTACCAGGGCGGACCGGGAACCACAGGCTGGAATCAGCCCCCCTACCAGGGCGGACCGGGGACCACAGGGTGGGGCCAGCAGAGCGATCCGCCTTCCCCGGAGCAGCCGCCCCCGGCGGAGCCCTCTTCCCCGGAGGACCGGGGGCCCGAGCTATAGGATGGAAGCGCTTTCCTTCCGGCTGTTCACGACCTACTTTTTGATCTGGAGTGCCCTTTACGGGATCCCCTACCTTCTAAAGGGGCTGGCCCTGTACCGGATGGCAAAAAACGCCGGACTGCGGGCAGCCTGGCTCGCCTGGGTACCATTGGCAAGCAGCGGTGTTCTGGGCTCCCTGTGCGACAGGGCGAGCCTTTGCCTTTCGGGGCAGATCTGGTATTTCCGCATTTTTCTGGTGGTCCGGGATCTTTTCCGGGCGGCGGCAGCCGGGGGACTTCTCTATCCCTTGGGGATAGGAGGGGCCATTCCTACCTGGCTTATGCTTTACGGTTTTGTGGCGGGAGCCGTTCCCGACTTTTCCCTGTTTATGATCCTGGAGCTGGCCCTTCTGCTCCTTACCGGCATCGCCCTTTACAACCTTTACGAGGACTACATCCCGGAGCGGGCGGTGCTCTTTACCCTTCTTTCCCTGATCTTTGGCGGGCTGGGACAAAGTATTCTGCTGTTTCTGATCCGGAGGGACATCCCCTATTCGGCGATCGCCGGGACAGGGGGCTTTGGGCCGCGCCGGTAACCTCTGTCGTATCAATCCCATTTTTATACAAAAAAGGAGAGCAACATTATGAACAAGAATCTGCGCAAGGCTGTCATCGCCGGGAACTGGAAGATGAACAAGACCCGCCCCGAGGCCAAGGCCCTCATTGAGGAGCTGAAGCCCCTGGTGGCCGGGGCCGGCTGTGACGTGGTGATCTGTGTCCCCTATACCAACCTGGAGACTGCCCTGGCGGCAACCGAGGGGACCGGCATTGCTGTAGGCGCCGAGAACTGCCACTGGGCGGAGTCCGGGGCCTTCACCGGGGAGATCTCGGCGGCCATGCTGAAGGAGCTGGGCGTCCAGTACGTGGTCATCGGCCACTCCGAGCGGCGGCAGTATTTCGGCGAGACCGACGTCACCGTCCAGAAGCGGGTCCGGGCGGCTTTGGACGCCGGGCTCCAGGTGATCCTCTGCATTGGGGAGCTGCTGGAGCAGCGGGAGGCCGGCATCACCGAGGAGATCGTCGGGATGCAGACCAAGGTGGCCCTGGGCGGCGTCACAGAGGCGGAGCTCAAAAGCATCATCCTGGCCTATGAGCCTGTTTGGGCCATCGGCACTGGCAAGACCGCCACTGCCCAGCAGGCGGGCGAGGTGAACCACTATATCCGCACCGTGGTGGAGGGGCTGTACGGCAAGGCCGCGGCGGATGCCATCACCATCCAGTATGGCGGCAGCATGAACGCAAAGAACGCCGAGGAGCTGCTGGACCAGCCCGACGTGGACGGCGGCCTTATTGGCGGCGCCTCCCTCAAGGCCCCCGACTTCGCGGCCATCGTCAAGGCGGCTTCCCGATGAAGGGGAAGCAAAGGCAGAGACTGGAGGAACCAAGGATGAAAAAAGTGTTTTGCTTGATGCTGGCCCTGCTCCTCCTCCTTCTTGCCGCCTGCGGCCAGAAGGAGCCCCCGCCGGAAAGCCCCGCTCCAACCCCCGGCCCGGCAAGCCCCGGCAGTGTCTCGGAGGAGGCGCCGCCGGAGAGCGAGGGTGAGGGCGGATCCCCTGTGGTCCCTGTCCCCGTGGAGGCGGACGAGGACCTGAAGGCGGCGGTGGAGGAGGTCCTGGCCCGGTACCGGGAGGGAACGGCGGAGGTAAGCGGCCAGTTTCCCGCCCCGCCGGAGGGCTTCGCTTTTCCCGAAACACTGGATTGGGAGAAGCTGCCGGTGGCGATGAACCCGGAAACGGGCTACATCCAAGTGGCTGTTCCCTCCGCCGGCGGGAGCCAGGAGATGAAGTTCTTCTGCTCTGTATCCGGCGCGCCGGACAGCGACAAAACAGAGACCTGTGTTTCCTTCATTTTATTTGAATAGGAGAGCATCAAACCATGAAAAAACCTCTCGCGCTTATTATCATGGACGGTTTCGGCGACCGGGCGGAGGACTACGGCAACGCCATCCACGCCGCCAAGACCCCCAACCTGGACCGCATCTTCGCCGAAAACCCCCGTACCGACATCGGGGCCTCGGGGATGGATGTGGGACTTCCGGACGGGCAGATGGGCAACTCCGAGGTGGGGCACACCAACATCGGGGCGGGGCGCATCGTTTACCAGGAGCTGACCCGCATCACCAAGGCCATTGACGATGGGGATTTCTTCCAAAACCCCGTTCTGACCGCCGCCATGGAAAACGCCAGGTCCAAGGGCACCGCCCTGCACATTATGGGCCTTATGTCCGATGGCGGCGTTCACAGCCACCAGAAGCACATCTTCGGCCTGCTGGAGCTGGCAAAGCGGAGCGGCCTTACTAAGGTCTTTGTCCACTGCTTTATGGATGGCCGGGACGTGCCCCCTTCCTCCGGCAGGGACTACATTGCGGGCCTGCTGGCGGAGATAGAAAGGATCGGGGTGGGGCAGATCGCCACCATCTCCGGGCGGTACTACGCCATGGACCGTGACAACCGCTGGGAGCGGGTGGAAAAGGCCTACGACGCCATGGTAAACGGCCGGGGCACCCTTCAGAGCGATCCCCTTAAGGTCATGGAGGATTCCTATGCCGCCGGGGTCACCGATGAATTTGTGGTCCCCACTGTCTGCGCCTCCGGCGGGGAGATCGGTCCCGGCGACTCGGTGGTGTTCGCCAACTTCCGCCCCGACCGGGCCCGGGAGATCACCCGCACCCTGGTGGATCCGGACTTTTCCGGCTTTCCCCGGGAGAAGGGACTGCTGCCCCTTTTCTATGTCTGCATGACCCAGTACGACGCCACCATGCCCGGGGTGAAGGTGGCCTTCCCGCCCCAGTCCCTGACAAACACCCTGGGCCAGTACCTTTCGGACAAGGGCCTTACCCAGCTGCGCATTGCCGAAACGGAAAAGTACGCCCATGTCACCTTCTTCTTTAACGGCGGCGTGGAGGCCCCCTGCCCCGGAGAGGACCGGGCCCTGATCCCCAGCCCCAAGGTAGCCACCTATGACCTGAAGCCGGAAATGAGCGCCTTTGAGGTCACCGACGAGGTGATCGCCCGCATCGACAGCGGAAAGTACGATGTTATCATCCTGAACTTTGCCAACTGCGACATGGTGGGACACACCGGTGTCTTTGAGGCCGCTGTTAAGGCGGTGGAGACGGTGGACAGCTGCGTGGGCCGCATGGTGGAGAAGATCCTGGAAAAGGGCGGCGCGGCCTTTATCACTGCCGACCACGGCAACGCCGACCAGATGTGGGAGGCGGACGGCAAGCCCTTTACCGCCCACACCACCAACCCGGTGCCCTTTGTGGCGGTAAACACCGGGGCCAAGGCCCTTCGGGCAGGCGGCCGGCTGGCGGACATCGCCCCCACCATGCTGGAGGTGCTGGGCCTGCCCCAGCCCCCGGAGATGGACGGGGTCTCCATGCTGGTAAAATAAGAAGCTGCACCCAGACGTAAAATAGGGCCGCTCCGAAAAAAGGGGCGGCCCGCTGTCTGTCCGGAAAAATTCCGGCAGCAGGCAGCGGGCCAACTGAAAGCTCTGTTTTGGATGTTATTCTTCCGCTTTTACCACAGGGGCGTCGGGGGCGTTTTTGCGGACGCTCTCGATGCCGTTCATGCAGGAGGCCTTGGTCTTGTATCCCTCGGAAACGGCGATGATCTCCCCGTTGCGGGCCTTGAGGCGGAAGCGGAACTCCCCGGCTTTATCGGTGTAGACCTCAAACTTGGGGTTGGTGACGGTCTCGAAGCCCTCCACGGTCTGGTCCTCCAGCTTGGCGGCCACGGCGTTCTTCCGCACGCTTTCGATCCCGGCATTACAGGCCCGGTCGGTGGTGTACACCTCGGAGGTGGCAATGACCTCCCCGTTGCCGGCCTTCAGGTCAAACTTGACCCCGGTCTTTACTGTTTTTACAACAAACTTGCCCATGAGAAAAGCCTCCTTTGCAAACTTGGTGTGGAGCACTCCACAAATCCTGTCGAAATCAGTATAACAGTCCGTTCCCCTTCTGTCAACGGAAAAGGAGAGGAAAATCGGTGGGGGGACCGTTGACAATCTCACCACAAATAGGGTAAAATAACATGATAGGGAAAGCTTCCCATTCCGGTGGAAAAAGCTGGGGAAGCAGAGGAAGAAAGAAAGGGGCGGTCCGGAATGATCCGAAGCATGACAGGCTACGGCAGGGCCCAGGAGATGATTGGCGGACGGGACATTACGGTGGAGTTCCGTTCGGTAAACCACCGGTACTTTGAATTTTCTGCCCGGGTCCCCCGGGCCTACGGATACCTGGAGGACAAGCTGAAGGGTCTTGCCCAGACAGCTGCCAGCCGGGGCAAGGTAGAGGTGTCGGTGCTGATCCAGACGGTGGACAGCCCCGACACCCAGGTGGCAGTGAACACCGCCCTGGCCCGGGAGTACGTAGATGCTTTGCGGGAGATGGGACGGGAGCTGGGGCTTGCTGACGACCTGACCCTTTCTGTGGTATCCCGGTTTGGGGACATTTTTACGGTTCGGAAAAGCCCGGAGGACGAGGAACAGATCTGGGCGGATGTTTCTGCTGTTGCCAAAAAGGCAGCGGAACGTTTTGTAGAGATGCGCCGCACAGAGGGCGGGAAGCTGCGGGAGGACATTCTGGGGCGGCTGACAGTCATTGAGGGCAAGGTCGGCCAGGTAGAGGAACGGAGCCCCCAGACGGTAGCAGAATACCGGGCGAAGCTCACTGCCCGGATGGAGGAGCTTTTGGGGAAGACCGGAATCGAGGAACAGCGGATCCTGGCGGAGGCGGCTGTTGTTGCGGACCGCTGGGCAGTAGATGAAGAAACGGTACGGCTGCGGAGCCACATTGCCCAGCTGCGGACGATTTTGGAGACTCCGGAGGCGGTAGGGCGGAAGCTGGATTTTCTGGTACAGGAGATGAACCGGGAGGCGAACACCATTGGGAGCAAGGCGCAGGATGTAGCGATTGCGCAGGTGGTAGTAGACATTAAGAGTGAGATTGAGAAGATCCGGGAGCAGATCCAGAACATAGAGTAAAGCAGCATGGCGGGCGAGGTTTCTGCCGGCGCAGCACCATACCCGAAGCCCAACGCCCAATACCGGGTAGCCTTTCTGTCACCGGACACAGTCCGGTCCGGGTCCAGGGCGGACAGCGCCTGGTCGACCGCCGCAGCGGGCGAAATACTCCTGCATGAGGCAGCAACTTTCCATATAGGCCGCGGCA
>JAAWEO010000055.1 GCA_022794295.1 Angelakisella sp.
GGCAGTCAAAGGGAACGTCGCTATCAATAGTAAAAGCCCATGTCCAGGACCGAGAGGCAGACACGTTCAAGAAGCGGCCCTTCGGGCCTGTCTTGAAGGTTAGGTGGTGCAAGGCGTTAGGCTTTTGGCGCTCCCCGCGAGTGGGTGTAGGCCAGTCTCGTTCCGGCCGCGGCTTGTCACTTCGCACAGACGCAAAAAGAAAGGACAGCTCTGCCATCCTTTCTGTAGCGCCATATTTTTACCGCGTCCGGTTATGGATAGAAGCTGCCTCTAGCCGTGGAGTATTTCGCCCGCCGCGGCGGGCGACCAGGCGCTGTCCGCCCTGGACCCGGACCGGACTGATGTCCGGTGACAGAAAGGCTACCTAGTACTGGGCGTTGGGCTTCGGGTATGGTGCTGCCAGCGGGTGCTAGCCCGCCGCCTTGTGGTAGGTGCGGTGCGGCAGGCTTTCGGCTGCTTTCCGTACACGGCGGAATTCCTTCAGCGCCCCCTTGTCCAGCTGCTCCATCGCCGCCCCGTAGTCCGGCAGCGCATTCGCCGATGCCTTGGCCCCCTGGGACCGGAATACCTGGAACAGCTCGTCCACCTGCTCCTCTGTGAAAATATCCGCCCGGGATGTGATCAGATCCCGAACCGACTCCGGCCGCAAAATGGAGCACGGACTGGTGTGCTGGAACGGCGCCTTCCCCGCTACCGACAGAATGGGATGAATCACATCGCTCCCCTTCCCCGGGATCATCTTCTCCAGCGCCGGGGAAAAGTAGTCCCATAGGAACATCGCCCTCATCAGCCCCTCCGATGCCACCGTGTCGGCAAAGAAGGCCTCTTCCCCGCCAAAATACCGGGCCTCCACCGGGTAAATGCCGGTGGTGGAGATCACCAGGGCGTCCCACTCCGCCGAGCGCCTTTCCTTTACCACCCGGTAGTGATAGATCACCCGGAACCCCGGCGGCGGAGGCGGCTGCTTTTTCTCCAGGGCCTTCCGCAGGGCCTCCACCGCACGGACCCGGTTCACCAGCCCCCGGCGGCGCTGGTCGTAGTCCTCCACCAGCCAGCTCAGGTACCCGGTCAGGGTCCGCTGGAGCAGCAGAAACCACTGCCGCATTGCCACCGACAGGAAGAAGTGATCCCCCGGGTTGTCCGGGAACAGCAGAAGGGTGGCCTCCTTCATCTCCTTGTTGGGGCGGCCCATGGACCAGGCCGCGTAAATGACCTTCAGAAAATCCTCGTCCGAAGCGTCCTTTACCTGCTGGAGGATCCCCGACGCCTGGGACATTAAAGGCCGCACCTGCTCCAGGTAGGCCGCCTGCTGCTCCAGGGTCAGCACCATGGGGGTGTACACTGGCGGGGCCAGGAGCTCCCGGTTGTGGTCCTCCAGGTAAAACCGGATGTACAGTGTCTTGATGGTGTTGTGAACGCTGAGGGGCTTAAAGGGCAGGGCCTCGCTGCGGGCGGTGGGCAGGGAGGCGGTGTCCTCCCGGTACTCGCTGGAGGAGTATTTCTTCCGCAGGGGGAACCGCTTGCTCATACACCCGTCCAGGTTTTCCGCCAGGCACCGCTGCTGGGCCCGGTCGGTGATCCGGTCCCGGTACTCCGGCCACAGGGCGGAGCCATCCACCTGGGAAAGGTCCCCCACGATCTCCCGCCCCAGGTCGCACCGCCTGGCCATTTCGGAAAGGCGCTTGCGGGTCTCCGGGGTAAGGCCCTCGGGGCGGGGGGGAGAATCGGTGCGGGGCCCCCGCAGGAGAAAGAATCCGGCCGCGGCCCCTCCCAGGACCAGCAGCAGCACCAGGGCGGCGATGACAAAGGTTACCATAATCAGGCCTTACCTCCTATGCAGTAATGTGGGATGGTTTGCGGTCACTTTCCGCCAAACAGCCGGGCAAAGAACCCCTTCTTCTTCGGCGGCTCTGCCGGGGCCGGCTTCGGGGCCTCCGGCTCTGGGGGTGCAGGCGGTTCCGGCGGCGGGGGAGGCTCCGGGGACGGGACCTGCTCCACGTACACCTCCCGGCGCACCTGGGCGGTGGCAGGGTCCCCGCCGCTGGCCCGGATGGCGGCCTCCAGCTGGCGCTTGGCGGTCTCGGCGTACAGCATGACCCCCTCGGGGTCGCAGTTGATCAAATAGGAGCAGCAGGCGGTGGCGGACAGGTCCAGGGGATTGGGCTCCACCACCTCGGTGGCCTCCAAAAGGCCCAGCCCCTCCTTGCCCGCATGGCCCAGGGCCTTTAAAAACACCGGCAGGGTCTCCCCGAAGCATTCCTCCAGCTGGGGACGGATCCTTCCGCTCATGTAGTCGGCCGCCAGCCGGGGGATCTGGTCCTCGGGGATATACACCCCCCCGCTGTAATTTTCGGTGATGCGGTTTTCCATGGGGTTTTTGAACTGGTCTCCGGTGATCCTCTCAAAGGGCAGGGTGTAGGCCCCCATCTCCGGGTACTGGGCGGTCAGGAAGGAAAAGACCCCGCCCCGGGTGTAGTAGTAGGGGCGGAACAGCCCCTGGACCACCGCCAGGTAAAAGCTGTGGCTCTTGTCAAAGGATTCGTCGGGCCCCACCTTCACCCCCTGCTCCAGCAGCTCCCGGTAGCCCTTGCGGCAGAAGCCCTCGTGTCCCTTTTCCCGGCCGGGGCGGTACTGGTCCAGCACCGCCTCCATGCCGGAGGTATCCCCCCGAAGGAGCTCCGGCAGCCGGTCAAAATACCAGCGGTGCATCTCCTTTTGACTGATGGGATGCCAGCTCACATCAAAACCCATGTATTTACACCTTCTTTTTCAGGTCTTCCAAAATCGATCGGGCCGCGGTTTTTCCGGCCCCCATAGCCAGGATGACGGTGGCGGCCCCGGTGACGGCGTCCCCCCCTGCGTAGACCCCCGGCAGGGAGGTCCGCCCGGCTTCGTCCGCCACGATGCCCCCCCATTTCTGGGTCTCCAGGCCCTGGGTGGTGCCGGCCAGGAGGGGGTTGGGGCTGGTGCCAATCGCCATGATCACACAGTCCACCGGCAGCTCCAAAAACTCCCCGGGCTTTTCCACCGGGCGGCGGCGTCCGCTGGCGTCCGGCTCCCCTAGCTCCATTTGGGCACACCGGAGCACGGCAGCCCAGCCGTTTTCCTCCCCGATGATCTCCACCGGGTTGGTGAGCAGCCGGAAGCGGATCCCCTCCTCCTGGGCGTGCTCCACCTCCTCCCGCCGGGCGGGAAGCTCCTCCATGCTGCGGCGGTAGACGATGGAGACCTCCTCCGCCCCCAGGCGCAGGGCGCACCGGGCGGCATCCATTGCTACGTTGCCGCCTCCGACCACAGCCACCCGCTTGGGCCGCCGGACAGGGGTGGCGCTGTTTTCCCTGTAGGCCTTCATCAGGTTTACCCGGGTCAGAAACTCATTGGCGGAATAGACCCCCTTCAGCGTTTCCCCGGGGATATTCATAAACCGGGGCAGGCCTGCCCCGCTGCCCAGAAATACCGCCTGGTATTCCTCCAGCAGCTCCTCCACCGTCAGACTTCTGCCAATGACGGCGTTGGTGACGATCTCCACCCCCTGCTTTTTCAGGGCCTCGATCTCCCGCCGGACGATCTCCTTGGGAAGGCGGAATTCCGGGATGCCGTAAACCAGCACACCGCCGGGGGTGTGAAGGGCCTCGTAGATGGTGACGGAGCAGCCGCCCCGGGCCAGCTCCCCGGCGCAGCTGAGGCCTGCCGGACCACTGCCCACCACGGCGACCCTGGGGGCGTCCTTCCCGGGAGATGTCTGAGGGGCGGCTGCTGCCCCCTGGGCGGCCTGCCAGTCGGCGGCGAACCGCTCCACCCGGCCGATGCCCACCGGCTCCCCCTTGATGCCCCGGATGCAGTTGGCCTCGCACTGGGTCTCCTGGGGGCAGACCCGCCCGCACACCGCAGGCAGGGAGCTGGCCCGGGAGATCACCTCAAAGGCACCGGCGAAGTCCCTCTCCGCCGCCAGCTTTAAAAAGGCGGGAATGTCGATCTGCACCGGACAGCCCTGGACACAGGGCTTGCTCTTGCAGTGGAGACACCGGGCGGCTTCCTCCGCCGCCTGGTCCGGGGTGTAGCCAAGGGCCACCTCGTCAAAGCTGCTCCGGCGCTCCCCGGCCGGCCGCACCGGCATGGGTGTTTTCTGGATGGGGTTCACAGGGCCGCCTCCTTCCGGAACAGATTGCAGTGGGCCTCCCGGGCCCGGGTCTCCTCCTCCCGGTAGGCGGAGGACCGGGCGATGGCCTCGTCAAAATCCACCTGGTGCCCGTCAAAATCAGGCCCGTCCACACAGGCAAATTTCACCTTGCCCCCCACCGTCAGGCGGCAGCCGCCGCACATTCCGGTCCCGTCTATCATCAGGGGGTTCATGCTCACCACCGTGGGGATCTGGTACTTCCTTGTAAGGGCGCAGACAAATTTCATCATCACCAGGGGACCGATGGTGATCACCTGGTCGTACCGTTCCCCGGCCAGGATCAGCTCCTCCAGGGCGTTGGTCACCAGGCCCTTTCTTCCGGCGGAGCCATCGTCGGTCATCAGCTCCAGCCGCTGGCTGGCAGCCTGGAACTCCTCCTGGAGGATCACCAGCTCCTGATTCCGGAATCCCACAATAGCGTGGACCTCCGCCCCCTCCTCGTGGAGCTTCTGGGCAATGGGCAGGGCGATGGCGCATCCCACGCCGCCCCCTACCACGGCCACCCTCCGGAGGCCCTCTGTATGGGTGGGGGTGCCCAGGGGACCCACCAGGTCCCGGATGGCCTCCCCCTCCTTCAAACGGTCCAGGGTCATGGTGGTTGCCCCTACGATCTGGTAGATGATAGTCACCGTTCCCGCCTGGCGGTCATACCCGGCAATGGTCAGGGGGATCCGCTCCCCCTCCTCGTCCACCCGGAGAATGACAAATTGCCCCGGCTGGGCCCGACGGGCCGCCAGGGGCGCCTCGACCACCATTCGGGTGACGGTGGGGTTGAGGGAGTCCTTTTTGATGATTCGATACATGGGGGTGAGATGCTCCTTTGTTTCTTATTGCGGAGGGTCCGGGCGCCGGGCGGGTCTTTGCCAGGCCCGGCACCCATTTGTATTACCAAACGGAATTTTACGCTATTTTATTCCAGGATGTAAATATCCACCCAGCGGACACTGTTCAGCACGCTCTGCTCATAGGTGTCGTAAAACAGGTCCACATCGATGATCCCCTCCACCAGGCCGGTGCCGGTGTCATTGGCCACCGCATACCCGTAGATAAAGCCGCCCCCCGGGGTGCGGATATACAGCTTTGTCCCATAGGGGATCTCGTTGGCCCGCACCGCAACCGTACCGGCGGTGCAGTAGTAGATGCCGGTCTTTGCCTGGCAGGTGCGGGAACCCGCCCCCCAGGTCTGTCCCCCCCGCAGGGAGGCGTAGCCGGTGGCCTTCTGCTCCCGCAGGACCGCCTTGTAGGTCACCGGGATCCCGTTGGCGTCCAGGGGGAACTGGTCCGACCAGTCCAGGTTGGAGATCGCCGCTGTCAGGGCCCGGGTCTGGGCCGCCATGGCAGCGGTAAACACCCGGGGATCCTTTTCATACTGCTGCTCGAACAGCTCCACCATCCGGTCGTAGTCGTCCCCGCCCTGGGTCTGGTAGTAGGTGTAGGTCACCCGGCCCATCCAGGAATCCTTCTGGACCAGGAGGTATTTGTCCTCGGTCCCCTCCACGATACAGGGGCACAGGACCATGGTGATGTCCTCGCCGTTGATGTTCAGGTCGAATTGCAGGTTGGGCCGGTCCTCCGGGTCCTCGGTCCACCGGGGCTGCTTCAGCTCGGCGGCGTCCAGCATCATCTCCCGGAAGGCGTCCAGCAGCTCCCCGTCCTTTTCCCGGCTGAGGAACAGGGCCGGACGGTCCCCGTCCACCACCTTGCTCACCACCGCCGCGTCAAAGAGGGGCAGGTCCAAAATGTCCCCGATCTTCTGGAAGGCGTCCCCCTTCGCCAGGGGCAGGGAGGCCGGTCCGCCGCCGTTGTAGACCCGCAGGCCGCCGGTCTTATCCAGGCGGAACTCCCCCTCGGGCCCGCAGCACTGCTCGTCGGGCCACAGGGTGATGGCGGTGTTCCCGTCGTCCCAGGTGCCCCACAGCAGATCGGTCTTATTGGTGATGGCGCTGCGCATGGACAGCAGAAAAACTCCGTCCCGGTAAAGGGAGAGCATCACCCGGTCCTCCCCGGTATCCAGCAGGAGATACCGGAACTGGGGCGAGGTCTCGCCAAGCTCCGGCAGGGAGGACTCCTCGGGGACAAGGGTATCCCCCTCCACCCGGAAGAAGGTGTCCACCGACTGGTTGACCCCTTCCCGCTCCGCCTTGGCCCATACGCCGAACAGCTCCCCCTTCCAGGGCATTTCCCCCATTTGGAGGGTCAGGACCTCGTCCTCCTCCACAGCGGCGTGGACCTGGGTATAGGGGTGATCCCCCGCGGGGTCCGCGTCATCCCAGCCGTACAGCCCCAGCAGGCGATTGGTGTCAGTGGAATCGATATCCAGAGCCAGCCGGCTGCTGTTGGTCACAACCACGGATTCCCCCTCCCGGGTGAGGAAGGTGAATCTCCAAAGGCAGTCGGAGCCCTCCGTTTGGGTCAGCATGGGGTCATCGTACCGGATGCGGAGCCTTCCGCCGGTGTAAAGCTCCAGGGCAAGGCCCTCCCCGGTATAGGCGGAGGACGGGGCGCTCCAGTCCACCTCCTCCCACCAGAGCTGCACCGGCTCCTGGGGGGAATCCGGGGAAAGGGAGGTGGAGCCGGAGGCTTCGGGTCCTGTTGGGGCGGTGCAGCCCCCCAGGGCCAGGGTCACGCAAAGGCACAGCGCCAGGCAGCGCCGGCGTAATCGGTTGCGTTCGATGGCAGATCTCTCCTTTTTACTGTCAGTCGCCAGCCTTTACCAAACGGAAGGCTGCTTGTGGCCGGGGTTTGCGGTGACGGTCACAGGGCCCACCGACTCCCCGGGGCGCAGCAGCCGCCCCATTACCACGAACCGCTGGTTGCTGGTCTTGCCGTAGGCCCGGGTGCAGGTGGACAGGGTGACGATCTTATCCGAGGCGTCTACATCCACATCGAAGCTGTGGCGGCTCCGCCGCCGGGCCTCGCTGATGATGTAGTTCATGTCCCCCTCGGAGGCGATGTAGTTAAAGGCCAGCTCGGTGTAGAAGCAGGCGAAGATCTTCACGGTAAATTCTCCGCCCTCGGCGGTGGAATAATAGAAGTAGGGGTAGCTTTGGGCCATGGAGAGCCAGTGGTACCCGGTCAGCTGGGCGAACATCACATCCCCGGAATAGCCAATGCGGGGGGAGGCGCTGTAGTTGGTCCAGTTGTGCCCGTAGATCACGGTATTGCTGGACAGCCCCGAGGCCGAGGCGCTGGTCTGGGTGGTGGGATTGGTCCAGATGACCCCGTTGTAGCTGTACTGCTTATCATACCCCAGGTGGGTGTAATAGTTGATGTCGTAGACGTTCTGGACAATGGGCCAGTTGATGTTGGTGCCCGGCACCCGCAGCCAGCCCACCACATCGCTGTTGATCCCCTTCCAGTAGGAGATCTGGTCCGCCCCGCTGTACCCGTAGGCGGAGGCATTGAACACCCCGGTGGCCGGGGAGACCCAGCCTGTCCCGCCGGTGGAGGTGTTTGCGGTGGCAGCCTGCCGGCGCTCCTCCCACTGGTCGTGGAAGGTCTTGGAAAGCTCCGAGGCATTCATGGACTCGGCGGCCAGCCCGTCCTCCACCAGGTCGGCAAAGGCGTTCTGCTCCTGGGTATAGGCCACGGCGGCGGCAGCCACCGCCTCTGCGCGGGCAGCGGCCTCTGCCTCGGCGGCCAGACGGGCCTGCTCGGCGGAATAGGCCCGCCACACCCCAAAGCCTCCCACGGCGACAGCGGCGCACAAAAGCCCCGCCAGGAGCTTTCCCGCCCCCTTCTTCCCTGTTTTTGCTGCGTATTTCATGGTGGTCCCTGACATGATGATACGATACCTCCCAAAGGCGGTCCCCTGTTTTTTCTTCCAAGGCGCACCCCGCCATTTTGTTTACCATGGTATTATAGCACAGTCAGCGGCGTTTGAAAATAGCAAAAATGCGTTTCTCCGGGATATAAGCCGATTTTTTCGCCACCCGGGCCCCAGAACCTCCCTTCGGGCTCACCCTGCGGCCTCCTCCAGCTCCACCGTCAGGTGGGCGGGCAGCAGCTCCCGGGCCCGCCGGATGCACTCCCCGGCGTCCCTGTACCCCTCCCCCAGGGCGGTGACCCGCACCCTCAGCCGCCGGGAGGCGATATCCTCCTCCACCTCCCCTATGATCCCCACCGCCGCCAGGAGCTCTGCCGCCCCGGCCGGGGTGCGGTTGGGCTCCCCCAGGGCCAGCAGCGCCAGCACCCCCTTCCGCCGGGCCTCGGGGGAGGCCTCCGGCCTGGGTGGAATTCCCAGCAGCCCCTCCCATTCCTCCAGCCTTTCCTGGGAGCAGCTCAGGGGCCACCAGTCCTGCTCCAACCGGTCAAGAAGCTCCCGGAGCAGCTGAAAGCCATACTGGCAGGCCCGCATTTCGCACCGCACCAGGGTCCCATTGTCCAGGTCATAGATGCCCAGGGCGGTCATATCCCGGTACATCTGGCTTTTAGGCAGGTCCAACACCGGATTGTAGCTCATGCCTGTCCCTCCATTTTGTTGACCGTCACGTACCCGTCCACCAGCAGCTGGTCCTCCCCGGGTGTGGTGTCCCCGGCGGGAAGGGTGACGGTGCAGTTTTGGACCCCCTGCTGGCTCATGATCATCTGAAAGACCCTGGCCCGGGGAAAGCTCTCCCCGATCTCCAGGGCGGCCATCTCCCGGATGAAGGCCTGCCGGCAGGCCGAGGCCACCGTGTCATAATCCCAGCCCTCCCGGACCTGGATGGACACCTCCAGCTCCACCGGAATGGTCTCCGCCTCCCGCACCAGCACATCGATCCCCAGCTCCCGCTGGCCGGCAAACAGCTCCTGAAGGGCAGCCACCCGGTTTGCCCCCAGGCCTCCGGCGCTGCCGTAAACCACCACATCCAGGGTGCCGCCTCCCCGTTTTACCGGCAGCACCCTGGCCTTTCCCACCTCGGGCTGGGCCAGGGCCAGGGACTGGTAAAAGCCGGGGCTGCCGCCCACCGCCGGATTCCGGCAGGCAGCCAGCAGGCGGGCCCGGAGCTCCTCGTCGGTTTCCGGGTCGGTGCCCCCCTGGCAGGCGGTGATCTGGGCCAGCTGGGTAATTCCTGGGGGCGGGGTCACCATAACGGTAATGCTGCCGTTTTTCAGGTTGTACTGGCTCCCCGGCTCCGCCGCCTGGACCTGGACGATCACACTGGTAAAGCTGGCCCCCATGGTCACATCCTGGACGGTGGTAAAGAGCATGGCCTCCGGGCCCCCGGACTGGACCACCGTCCCCGCCGGGATCAGAATGGGGTACCCCGCCGGGGTGCTCCGGCGGAAGGCCACCACCCCCACCGCCCGGGCCCCTTCCTTCCGGACCAGCCCCCGGAGGGCAGCGTGGCGCTCCAGGGCCTCCCCTGCGGCAGTGGCCGGAAAGGCCTGGCGGGCGGCTTCCTCCGCCTCCTGGCAATAGGTATCCAGCTGGGAGGCCAGCACCCGCAGCCGGATCATCACATCCGAGGCCCGGTCCGGGGTACACCCCGCCAGGCTGCAATAATAGCTGGTCATCCGTTCCACCAGCTGGTCGTAATACTTCATCCTGTCACACCTCCGTCGTGATACCGATCTCCTGGCCGCTCCACACAAAGCGGCAGTCCACCCTGGCCCGGTCCGCCTCCGGGTCATACCGGCAGCAGACCTCTGTCAGGCGCACCCCTGCCATCGGGGCCAGGGCCTCCTCGATCCTCTCCCGGGCGGCAGCCTCCATCTGCTCCCTGCTTCCCCGGGGCAGGTCAAACAGGCGGCTGCCCAGCTCCGGGTCCAGGGGAAAGCTTCCCCTGGGGATACCAAGACGCAGCCGGATACGCTGGGCAATCTCCTCCGCCCCGGTAATAGGGATGGTCCACCCCTGTAGCGTCTGTGCCTGATCCCTCCGCTCAAAATCCAATTTTAAATCCATTTTTTCACCCCCTACCCGCCGCTGCGCGGCGGCCTGATGGCCGCTGACGGACCCTACCCGGCGCTTCGCGCCTTAACACTGTGCGAATACTTAATGAGTGCCTGGAGTCTTAACGGGCACAAGGCGAAACGATTCCCCTGCCTTTGACAGACCGGATAGGGGTAACTCCTACCAATCTAAGACTCCAGGTACCGCCTATCGCCCCGCACACACCCTCGTAGGGTCTAAAGTTTAGGGCCGCC
>JAAWEO010000056.1 GCA_022794295.1 Angelakisella sp.
CGGTGCTGCGCCTCACCTTCCCCCAGCTTACCGAGGAGCGCCGCAAGGAGATTGTCAAGCAGGTCTCCCGGATGGCGGAGGATTCCAAGGTGGCCATCCGGTCCATCCGCCGGGACGCCAACGACCGCTTTAAGGCCATGAAGAAGAACGGCGAGGCCACCGAGGACGACGTCAAGAGCCTGGAGACACAGATCCAGAAGCTTACCGATAAGTTTGTGGAGGAGATCGACAAGCTGGCCGAGGCCAAGGAAAAGGAGATCCTTTCCATCTGAACCGGATACAGGAGGGAGGGGCCTATGGAGGAAAAACGGAGCCAGGCGCCGGCCCGGGAGCTGCTGCCCCGGCACATCGGTATCATCATGGACGGCAACGGACGCTGGGCCAAGGCCCGGGGGCTGCCCCGGGAGATGGGCCATCAGGCGGGTTCCAAGGTGGTGGGGGAGATTATCCGCCACTGCAAAAAGATTGGTGTTCCTTATATCACCATCTACGCCTTTTCTACCGAAAACTGGAAGCGCCCCGCCAAGGAGGTGGACGCCCTTCTGGACCTGCTGCGCCACTATCTTTCCAACATGGAGGAGTACCAGAAGGAGAACGCCAGGCTTCGGGTCTTGGGGCATCTGGAGCCCCTTCCCCGGGACCTTCGGGAAAGCATCCGCAGGGCGGAGGCGGAAAGTGCCGGCAATACCGCCATTACAGTGAACATCGCCCTCAACTACGGCGGGCGGGGAGAGATCATTCAGGGGGTCCGGCGTCTTTTGGAGGAGGGGGTCTCCCCAGAGGAGGTTACCGAGGAGCTCCTTTCCCAGCGGCTGTACACTGCTGGAATGCCGGACCCGGATCTGATCATCCGGCCCAGCGGGGAATACCGCCTTTCCAACTTTCTCCTGTGGCAGTCGGCCTATTCCGAGCTTCTTTTTATGAATGTCCTCTGGCCCGATTTTACGCCGGAACACTTGAATTATGCCCTGCACCAGTATGCCCGCCGCAGCCGCCGCTTTGGCGGGATCTGAAAGACGCCTATCACATAGTAAGAAGGTGAAAATCGATGAAAAAGAGAGTCCTTTCGGCTATGGGAGGATTGGCGCTGCTGGCGGTGGTGCTGGCATTTTTTGACACCATCCTGGTAAATATTCTTGCCGCCTGGGTTTGTCTTTTGTCCCTTTACGAGATCTTCAAGGCGGCAGAGCTCCTGCGTTTTCGGATGCTGGCGGCGGTGTGCGGCATTTACTGCGTTCTGATCCTTTTTCTGAACACCAGCGCCATTGCCATCTCCTTTTCCTACCTGAGCTATCTGCTGGTCGTAATGCTGTTTTTAATGCTCCTGCGCAGCCACAGCACCCTTAAGGTGGAGCAGATGGCCTACAGCTTTCTGATCTCCATTCTTCTGGCGGTGTCCTTCTACTGCCTCATTCTCCTAAAGGAAAAGACCGGTCCCCAGATGGGGGTCTTTTACCTGCTTATGATCTTCGGCAGCGCCTGGTGGTCGGACAGCGGGGCCTACTTTGTAGGGACCTTTTTCGGCAAGCACAAGCTCTGCCCCCAGGTGAGCCCCAAAAAGACGGTGGAGGGCCTGGTGGGCGGGGTCATTACCGCCACCCTGTGCAACGTTCTGGTGGCCCTGGCCTTCCAGACCTTCTGTAACTGGATCGTGCCCTGGGGGTATATCCGCAACGGGGTCACGGTAAATCTTGCGGCGGTGGCCCTGGTCACCCCCTTTGCCTCCCTGCTGGGTGTGCTGGGGGACCTTTCCGCCTCCATCATCAAGCGGCAGTGCGGCATCAAGGACTTTGGGAACCTGATGCCCGGGCACGGCGGGGCAATGGACCGGTTTGACAGCGTTTTGTTTATCAGCCCGCTCTTTTATTTTATTTTTAACATTTGCCCCCTAATTTCCGCCATATAATCAGTATATGATAAAAAGGACGGTCCGCCGGTCCGGGCTCGGGCAGGGGGCTTTCCTTTATTTGCGGAAAAGGAGTCTGATCACTTGAAAACGATACTTCTCACCATTCTTATTTTTGGTATCCTGATCAACCTTCATGAATTGGGCCATTTCTTCTTTGCAAAGCTGTTTGGAGTGAGGGTAGAGGAGTTTTCCTTTGGAATGGGCCCCCTGATTTACGGAAAAAAGAGGGGGGAGACCCAGTATTCCATCCGCCTGTTTCCCATTGGCGGCTTTGTGTCCATGATGGGGGAGGAGGAAGAAAGCCAGGATGCCCGGGCCTTCTGCAACCGCCCGTCCTGGCAGCGGTTCCTCATTCTTTTTGCCGGGGCGGCGATGAACATCCTTCTGGGGCTTGTCCTTTTGGGGTACACCACCAGCCAGATGAATCTTCTGGGGACCAATGTGGTGGCCCGCCTCTCGGAGGGGGCTGCCTCCGCCGCCTACCTCCAGCCAGGGGACCGTATCGTCAAGGTAAACGGCTACAACACCCCCGGCTACAATGACGTGGTGTTCCAGCTGATCCGGGACGAGGACGGGGTGGTGGACCTCACCGTCCTCCGGGGCGGGGATCTTTCCATGACCCGGTGGGAACGAGCCATGGCGGGCTTCGGCATAGGGGAAAAGAACCCCGGGGAAAGGGTGGCCCTTACAGTGCCCTTCCAGATGGAGGACGCCGGAGATGGCCTTCGTGTCCTGAAGATCGATTTCATCTTTTTGGGTGCGGAAAAGACGGTGGGGAACGCCGTTTACTACACCTTCCAGCAGACCGTTTCCACAGTGAAGCAGGTGTGGTATTCCCTGGTGGATATTATCACCGGGCGGTTCGGCCTCAGCCAGCTTTCTGGCCCGGTGGGAACGGCCACGGTGATCCAGGAGGCCTCCCACCAGGGGTTCCGGTCCCTGGTGACCCTGGTGGCCTATATTACCATTAATGTGGGGGTCTTTAACCTTCTGCCCTTTCCGGCGCTGGACGGGGGGAGGATCTTCTTCCTTTTGGCCGGGGTCGTTTTCCGCCGCCCCATCCCCCAAAAATACGAGGCCTATCTCAACGCCGCCGGAATGGTGCTTCTCCTTTTCTTTGTGGGGATGGTCACCTTCAGCGATGTGATGAAGCTGGTCGGGAAATAGTTCCGTCTATTGATAAAGAACGAGGTAACACGCCATGGGTCGTCAAGCAAGAGAGATAAAAATCGGTTCGGTGACCATTGGGGGAGGGCATCCCATTGCCATCCAGTCCATGCTCTGCGCCCCCTTGGACGATCTGGCGGCCAATGCCCGCCAGACCAGGGCCCTTTTCGAGGCCGGCTGTCAGATCAACCGGGTGGCGATCCCACCCCAGGGAGGGCCCCAGCTGATCCAGGCCATCAAGGAGGCCAGCCCCATGCCCCTGGTGGCGGATATCCAGTTCGACTACCGCCTAGCCATTGAGGCCGCCTATGCCGGGGCCGACAAGATCCGCATCAACCCTGGGAATATCGGGGACCGGGACAAGGTCCGCCAGGTGGTTCGGGCCTGTGAGGAAAAAAAGCTCCCCATTCGCATCGGGGTCAATTCCGGCAGCCTGGAAAAGGAGATCCTAGCCAAATACCAGCGCCCCACCGCCCAGGCCCTGGCGGAAAGTGCTTTGTTTAACATTCGCCTGCTGGAGCAGTTCGATTTTAACAACTATGTTGTGGCCATAAAATCCTCCGATGTTTTTACCACCATAGCCGCCTACCGGCTGGTGGCGGACCGGGTGGACTGCCCCTTTCACCTGGGAGTCACCGAGGCGGGGACCCAGCGGATGGGTCTCATAAAATCTGCCGCCGCCTTTGGGGCGCTGCTGGCAGATGGCATCGGGGACACCCTCCGGGTCTCCCTTACCGCGGACCCGGTTGAGGAGGTCTATGCCGCCCGGGATATCCTCCGGGGCCTGGGGCTGGAAAAGGGCGGCCCCAGGTTTGTCTCCTGCCCCACCTGCGGCCGGTGCCATGTGGATCTGTTCCGCATTGCCCGGGAGGTGGAGGACGCCCTTCGGGACTGCAAAAAGGACCTGAAGATCGCCATTATGGGCTGTGCTGTCAACGGCCCCGGGGAGGCCCGGGACGCGGACATCGGCATTGCCGGCGGCCAGGGGGAGACCCTTTTGTTCCGCAAAGGGGAGATCCTCCGGAAGGTGCCGGAGGGGGAGGCGGTCGCTGCCCTTCTAGCCGAGGTGGAGAGGCTTTGATCACGGTTTTTGACCTGGACCCGCAAATGGTGCAGGAGGTCCTTGGGGGGCATAAAAGCTTCTCCGACCCTTTTGCCGGGGTCCCGGGGTATTCCATCCTCCTGGAGGAGGGGACTGCGGCGGAGGAAGCCCTTGTGGTCCTCTACCTGGACAAGCTGCGTGAGGCGGTAAAAAACGCGGATGCCCTGATTCGGGGAGCCTTTCGGCCGGAGTTCTTCGAATTTTACGGGATCGACCGGAAAGCGGTGGGGTCTCCGGACGAGATGTGCAGGCGCCTGATTTTTGATTCCTTTATTTTGGATACCCGGAACGAAATGATAGGGGCTTGCCTGAGCAGCGAGGAGTTTATGTTCGGCCATTTCATCGAGTGCTGGTGGGATGGGAGCTGGAAGGTCATGACCCTTGGCATCTGCTGAAGAAAAGGAGAAGCCAGATGATACGTCCTTTGCGTGAGGGAGACTTTGAAGCAGTCACCGCTATTGTCAACGATGGATGGCGGGCTACCTACGCCGGCTATGTTGCTCCGGCTCTGCTGGAAGACACCGGCTGCCGGGAACGGGCCGCTGCTTTGGAGCAGGATTTCCGCTCCCACCGCCTGGAGGAATATGTCTGGGAGGAGGAGGGGGAGGTCCGGGCTCTCCTTTCCGCCGGGGACACTGGCGACAAGGACCGCCCCGGGGCCTTTGAATTGTGGCGGATCTACGTGGCGGAAAAGGCCCGGGGAAAGGGCGTCGGCGGAAAACTGCTGGATTTTGGGGAGCAGTTGGCTTGGGAAAAGGGAAAATCCCAGGTCGTTATCTGGGTCTTTCGCCGGAATACCCACGCATTGACCTTCTACCAAAGGCATGGCTACCACATAGATAGGATGGAGCAGCTGGGAGAGCCCTACATGGCCGAAGGAGTGCGGCTCATCAAAGGATTGGAGGAGGCAAGACCGTGAGTGTCTTTTTTTATGGCTGTGTGACCCTGGACGGGTACCTGGCGGACAAAAATCACGGTCTGGATTGGCTCCACGAGACCGGGGGGGCAGGGGAGACCGGCTATGAGGACTTTTACCGCCAGATGGATATTACCATTATGGGCCGCAGGACCTTCCGGGAGATCGAGAAGCTGGAAAACCCGGAAACGGTCTATCCCACAACAGTCAATTATGTTGTGACCCACGACAAAACCCTGGACAGAAAGGGGTTCCTTCCGGTCCGGGGGGACGTGGCGGAGCTTGTCCGGGGGTTCCCCGGGGAAAAGAATATATGGATCATCGGCGGCAACACCATTTTGGCCCCTCTTTTGGAGGCGGACCTGGTGGACAGCATGACGGTCCAGATCGCGCCGGTGCTGCTGGGGGAGGGGATCCCGCTGTTTACACAGGGGGAGCCTCTCCGGCGGTTTCGTCTGGAGGAGGTCCGCCGGTACGGACAATTTGCAGAATTAGTTTACGGAAGAAAATAGGGGTGTATTGGGATTGAGTACCTTCGGAGAGTTTTTTGGACAATTCGCCACCCTGCCGCCGGCAGTGGCCGCCGCCCAGGTGGAAGGGATCGCCCTATCAGAAAACAAAGAGAAGATGACCGTAAGCCTCGCCTCCGATTCCATTCTGGACAGAGGGGAGCTTTCTGCTGTTCAGCGGGATCTCCGCCGCGCCTGCCTGCTGGAGGATTTTTCCATCCACTGCCAGTACACCCCGGAGCAGCTTACCGGGGAATGTCTGAGAAACCTGGCCGGGGAGCTGGCCGACTCCGGGGTGGCGGTAAACGGCTTTTTGCTGGGGGCCTCGGCCAGCTATGACAGGGAGAAAAAGCTGTTTTCCATCGCCCTGCAAAACGGGGGAGGGGAGTTTCTCCGGGAGCAGCAGGTGGAGGATAAGATCGCGCGCCTTCTCCAGCGGGATTTCGGCCTGCGGCCCACGGTGGAGCTCGTGGGAATGGTGGGGCGGGTTTCCTCTCCCCTGGAGGAAGACCACACCCCCAAGGTGATGTCTCCCCCCAGGGCCCAAACCGGCACCCCGCCCTGGGAGGAGCCTGCCCCCGCCGGAAGGGCAAAGGCGCCTGGGGAGAGACAGTCCACCCCAAAACACCGCTCTGCCAGGGACTTCGGCCCCGGTCTGCCCTTCGTCCCCGGCACCGTCTCGGTGGTGATGGGAAAGGAGATCCGTTCCGCCCCGGTGGAGATCATCGAGGTAAATGCCGAAACCGGCCGGACCGTCCTTTGGGGGGATATTTTCGAGGTGGCCTCCCGGGAGATCAAGGACGGGACCCGGTCTATCCTGACCATCAGCATTACCGATTACACCAGTTCCATTGACCTGAAGATCTTCGCTGAAAAGGAGAAGAAAGCGGCCCTTCTGGATGTTTTGAAGCCCGGTGTAACCATCGTCGCCCAGGGGGAGGTGGCCTACAACAAGTTTGACCGGGATGTGACCATGAGCCCGGTGGCCATCAGCACCGTACAAAAAAAGGTGTCCACCGACGAGGAACCGGAAAAGCGCATTGAGCTCCACTGTCACACCACCATGTCCACCATGGATGGCATGACCCCGGCGGCGGAGCTGGTAAAGCGCGCTGCAAAGTGGGGGCATAAGGCCATTGCCATCACCGACCACGGGGTGGTCCAGGCCTTCCCGGAGGCCATGGCCGCAGCGGCAAAGGTCCGCAAGGACAACCCCGATTTCAAGGTGATTTACGGGGTGGAGGGCTACTTTGTAGATGATATGATCCCCGCGGTAAAGGGCCACACAGAGGAATCCATCGACGGGGAGTATATCATCTTTGACCTGGAGACCACGGGCCTTTCCAGCGCCACCGACCGCATCATCGAGATCGGCGCGGTTCGGCTAAAGGGCGGGGAGGTGCTGGAAAGCTTCGACCTTTTTGTGGACCCGGAGACCCTGATCCCCCCGGAAATTACCCGTCTGACCGGCATCACCGATGAAATGGTAAAGGGAGCGCCCAAGGAGCGGGAGGCCCTGGAGCAGTTTCTGGCCTTCTGCGGGGAATGCAGCATTCTGGTGGCCCACAACGCCTCCTTTGATATGGGCTTTCTTTCCTCCGCCATGCGCCGCCAGGGCATGGAGCGCCCCTTTACCAGCATCGACACCCTGATCATCGCCCGGGCGCTCTACCCGGAGCTGAAAAAGTATAAGCTGAATCTTTTGGCGGACCATCTGAAGGTGGAGCAGAAGAACCACCACCGGGCAGACGACGACGCCCGGGTGCTGGGAGAAATTTTCCTGAAAATGGTGGAAAAGCTCGCTGCAGACCGGGGAACAGAGACGGTTTGGGGGATCAACACCTCCCTTTCCACCCAGGGGAATGTAAAAAGCCAGCTTTACCATATTATCATCCTGGCAAAAAACGATACCGGCCTGAAAAACCTGTACCGTTTGGTCTCCTATGCCCATTTGGATCACTTCTTCAAAAAGCCGCGGATCCCCAAAAGCGACCTGGAAAAGTGCCGGGAGGGCCTGATCATCGGTTCCGCCTGCGAGGCTGGGCAGCTGTTCCGTGCCATTGTAGAGGGAAAAAGCTGGAAGGAGCTGTGCGAGATCGCCTCCTTCTACGACTTCCTGGAGGTGCAGCCCCTGGGCAATAACGAGTTTATGATCCGGGAGGGCATCGCCAAAAACGAGAAGCAGCTGGAGGACTTTAACCGCACCGTTTTGAAGCTGGGGAAGCACCTGGGGAAGCTGGTGGTTGCCACCGGGGACGTCCACTTCCTGGAGAAGAAGGACGCCCGCTTCCGGGAGATCCTGATGGCGGGCCAGGGCTTCAAGGACGCCGGAATGCAGGCCCCCCTTTATTTTCGCACCACCCGGGAGATGCTGGACGAGTTCAGCTACCTGGACGAAAAGACCGCCAGGGAGATTGTCATTACAAACCCGGGGCGCATTGCCGACATGGTGGATATGATCCAGCCCATTCCCAGCGGCACCTTTACCCCCACCATCCCCGGGGCGGAGGAGGACCTGATCCGCATCACCCACGAAAGGGCCCACGCCCTCTACGGGGACCCCCTGCCGGAGATCGTGGAAAAGCGTTTGGACCGGGAGCTTTCCTCCATAACCAAGCACGGCTTTTCGGTGCTGTACATGATCGCCCAAAAGCTGGTGCAGCGGTCGGTGGAGTGCGGCTATTCGGTGGGCTCCCGCGGGTCGGTGGGTTCCTCCTTTGTTGCCATCATGGCCGGTATCTCCGAGGTGAACCCCCTGCCGCCCCACTATGTCTGCCCCGGCTGCAAGCACAGCGAATTTATCACCGATGGCAGCGTGGGCTCCGGCTTTGACCTGCCCGACAAAAACTGCCCGGAGTGCGGTACCCTGATGTTTCGGGATGGTCACGAGATCCCCTTCGAGACCTTCCTTGGCTTTGACGGGGACAAGGCCCCGGATATCGACCTGAACTTCTCCGGGGAATATCAGTCCCGGTCCCATGCCTTTACCGAGGAGCTGTTCGGCAAGGACCACGTCTTTAAGGCCGGAACCATTTCCACCGTGGCGGAAAAGACCGCCTACGGCTATGTAAAGCACTATTTGGAGGACAAGGGCCTGGTGGTTACCTCCGCCGAGGAAAAGCGGCTGGTAAAGGGCTGCACCGGCGTCAAGCGCACCACCGGCCAGCACCCCGGGGGGATGGTGGTGGTGCCCAGCCACCACGAGGTCTACGACTTCTGCCCGGTTCAGCATCCCGCGGACAAAGCAGAGGGGGACATTATTACCACCCACTTCGACTTCCATTCCCTCCACGACACCATCCTGAAGCTGGACGAGCTGGGCCACGACGCCCCCACCCTCTTTAAGTACCTGGAGGAATACACCGGGGTGAAGATCGATGATATCCCTATGAGCGATCCCAGGGTCTACAGCCTTTTCACCTCCCCGGCAGAGCTTGGCATCGACCTTGCCGATATTAAGTGCGAGACGGGGACCCTGGCCCTTCCGGAGATGGGGACCAACTTCGTCCGGGGGATGCTTATGGACGCAAAGCCCCAAAACTTCTCCGACCTTCTCCAGATTTCCGGGCTGTCCCACGGCACCGATGTGTGGGTAGGAAACGCCAAGGATCTGATCGCTGCCAAGACCTGCACCATCTCCAACGTGATCGGGACCCGTGACAGCATTATGACCACCCTGTACATCAAGTACAAGATGGAGCCCAAGCTGGCCTTTAAGATCATGGAGATTACCCGAAAGGGAAACGCCCCCAAGCTCCTTACCGAGGAAATGAAGCAGGATATGCGGGACCACGGGGTGCCGGAATGGTACATAAACAGCTGTCTCAAGATCAAGTACATGTTCCCCAAGGCCCACGCTGCCGCATATGTTATCTCCGCCATTCGTCTGGGGTGGTACAAGGTATACTATCCCAAGGAGTTTTACGCGGTGCTCTTTACCATTCGCGGGGAGGATTTCGACGCCATGGCGGCAATGAAGGGCCAGGGCTTTGTCAAGACCCGCATCGACGTCCTTGCCGCCAAGGGGCTGGACCGCACCGCCAAGGAGGACGGGCAGCTGGAAATGTATCAGATCGTCTACGAGATGCTGAAGCGGGGCGTTCAGCTGCTGCCGGTGGACCTGTACCGCTCCGACGCCACTAAGTACCGCATCGAAGACGGGAAGATCCGTTTGCCCTTTGCCAGCCTGAAGGGTCTGGGAGTGTCCGCGGCCCAGCCCCTGGCCGAGGCCGGGAAGGAGGGCCCCTACCTTTCGGTGGACGAGATCACCACACGGTCCGGGGCCACCAAGGCGGTCATCGAGATCCTGCGGGAGGCGGGGTCCCTGGAGGGCCTGCCGGAGCACAGCCAGATGTCCCTGTTTGGGTAACAGAACAGAAAAGCCGGAGCAGAGGGAAGTGCAGCCTCTGCTCCGGTTTTTGCAAGCTGGGGGTGTTGAATGGGGCCGCCTGGCGGCGGTCTTTAGAGGGGCGAATGGACCGGCCCATAAGGCCGGTCCATTCGAGGGGGGCGGTTGTTGCAAAACACCCCACTGGGGTGTATTTGCAGGGTAGCTGGGTGCAGGGCGAGCAGGCTTCTCCTTTCTTTTTTTCTTTCAAAAAGAAAGGAGCAAAG
>JAAWEO010000057.1 GCA_022794295.1 Angelakisella sp.
GTCCCAGATCAAGAACGAGGCTGCTTCCACCGTGGGCGTTACCCTGAAGCAGGGCTACAACGGCGACCTGACCTCCAAGCAGGCCGGTTCCATCGGCGGCGAGATGGTCAAAAAGATGTTGCCGGAACAACAATGGGAGTACCTTCGGGACAGGTGTTTTCACCACGATGTGGTCGCAATTACCTATCGGGTACATATTACGATTTTGTGAACGAGCCATTTTCTGCTCTTTTTGGCCGCTGAACGAGCAACGGACAGAAGGAAAGGAGCATCACCATGAAGGAACACAGAATCATCGCAATCGCCAACCAAAAGGGCGGGGTAGCCAAGACCACCACCGCCTACAACCTGGGCTACTGCCTGCAAAAGAGGGGTAAAAAAGTGCTGCTGGTAGACTTCGACCCCCAGGCCAGCCTCACCATCTCCTTTGGGGTGGAGTACCCCGACCAGCAGCTGGACCGCACCGTGGTGGACCTGCTGCAAAGGGTCATCGACCGCCAGCCCCTCCCAGATCTGGGGGACTATCTGCTGGAAAAGGACGGGCTTTCCCTCCTGCCCTGCAACATCGTCCTTTCCACCATGGAGGTCCCGCTGATGACCTTCATCGGCGGCAAAACCGCCCTCCGGGAGATATTGACCCCGCTGTGCTCCCGGTTCGACTACATCATCATCGACTGTGCCCCTTCCCTGGGGCAGCTGACCATCAACGCCCTTACCGCCTGTGACGGAGTCCTCATTGTCACCACCCCGCAGATCCACTCCACCAAAGGGATGGAGCTGCTTATCGATTCCATCTCCAGCGTTCGCACCTACTCCAATCCCGGCATCCAAATCGATGGTATTCTGGTGGCGATGCACACTGAAAGGACCAACATAGGCAAGGAGGTCCTTCGGGTTACAAAGGAGGCCCTGGGAGACGCCATTCCCATCTTCCAGACCACTATCCCCCGGTCGGTAAAGGTGGACGAGGCCCACTATGCCTCCAAACCCCTCGGCCTCCACGATCCCTATGGAAAGGTCACTGCGGCCTATGATACCTTTTGTACGGAATACCTGGGAGGTGATGTGAGATGACAGAACGCAAGCTGCGGAAGATCGACGCCCTTTTTGCGGGACCGGGACAAGCCGCCCCCATCCCAGTATCCCAGCGGCGCCTGGAGGTGATCCCCCATGACCTTATTGACGCCCACCCCAAGCATCCCTTCAAGCCCTACAACGGGGAAGGCCGCCCCGGCCTATTGGAGAGCGTTCAGACCATGGGAGTCCTCCAGCCCATCCTTTTGCAGGCAAAGCCGGACGGGCGGTACACTCTCCTGGCGGGCTACAAGCGTCTGTACTGCAACACCCAAGCGGGCAACCGGGAGATCTTGGCCCTGGTGGACGAGGACATCCCGGATGCCGCCGCAGAGCTGATCGTCACCCAAACCAACGCCACCCAGTACGGGCTGGGCGATTTCCTCCCCAGCGAGATGGCTTATGCCCTCAAGATGGAACTGGACGCCCTCACGGAATTACGGCGGCAGCTAAAGGAGAAGGGAGAAACAGCGGATAGAATTGAGGTCGGGAACCGCGTGTACCACATGGTACACCTGGAAAGGAGCCGGGACAATATTGCCAAAGCCTATGGTTTGAAGCCGATTGAGGCCCAGCGTTACATTCAGCTCACCAAGCTGCTCCCTGCCCTGCTGGACCTGGTAGACCAGAAGTATCTGCCTATCCGAACAGGGGTGGTCCTCTCCACCTTGCCGGAAGAGATACAGACTGCGGTTCTTGGCTGTCTCAAAGAAGGCCGGGCCCTTACAGTGAACCGGGCGCAGGCAATCAAGGCGGAATACCAGGCGGGGGAACTCACCCCGGAGGGGGTGCGGAAATTCTTTTATCAGCCTGCGGACATCCCCAAAAAGGCTACGATTTCCCTGCGGTCTGGGGTCATCAAAAAGTATTTTACGGCGGAGCAGTCCAAGGAGGAGATACAGCGGACGGTGGAGGAGGCGCTGAGGCTCTATTTTGAGCGGCGATAGGGTGTACCATCCACTCAAACGGAATATCCAATCGCAAAAGCAAGGAAAGAGATCCTGAAAAATGACGGAACAGTTTTCTGAAATATGACTGAATGATATTATGAAATACGACTGAATAAGGAAGGTGTGCCATGTGGCACACCTCCTTTTACTACCGTGTCAGCCAATCCAACACATTGATTTGCCTGATCCCGTTGTGAGAAACCATAGGCCCGTAATCCATCGTCAACAGATATTTGGGATTGTGGTCCCGGATGGCGTCTAAGGGAGCAAGCTCCCTTTCTAATGTTTTCCCATCGGCATCTATTACAGTATAGGCAACCTGGTAGTATTCCTCACCTTCATCCCCAATAGCGATAAAATCCACCTCGGCAGAATCGACCTTACCAATGTAGACCTCGTAACCCCGGCGCAGAAGTTCCAAGTAAACGATGTTTTCTAAAATATGACCGTCATCGGCTTTTTTGTTGCCAAGGATACTATACCGCAGACCAATATCAGCGGTATAGTATTTGTCCCCGGTTTTGAGATACTGCTTACCCTTAATATCATAGCGTCCCACCCGATAAAACACAAAACTTTCCGTCAGTGCATTCAAATACTTTTCTACTGTGTGGACGGTGATCTTTCTTCCCGCCGATGTCATGGTGTCCGCGATTTTTTTGGTGGAGCAAAGATTACCGATGTTATCAAACAAGAAGCGTGTGACGCTTTTCAGCATCTCCACATCTGAGATGCTGCGGCGGGCAACAATATCCTTCAGAACAATAGAATCGTAGATACCTTCCAGATACTGCCGGATCTCTCTGGGGCGCTTCAGTTCCAGGGCGTAGGGGAAAGAGCTGTTGTGGATGTAGTCCTGGTATAACCGGTCGATATTGCTGTCAGCCGGATAGGCGGACAAAAATTCCTTAAAGGATAGGGGCAGCATTTTGATTTCGACATAACGCCCAGACAAAAGGGTAGCAAGCTCCCCGGAGAGAAGGTGGGCATTGGAGCCGGTGATATAGACATCACAGTTTTTCTTGATGAAAAGCGCATCTACAGCCTTTTGAAAATCAGAAACACGCTGGACCTCATCCAAAAAGATGTAGTTCATTTTGTCCGGGAGCAGATGGTCCGCTACCAGCCGAAACAGGGCTTTATTGTCCTCGATGTCCGCATATTCTCCGGCTTCAAGATTGTAGGCGATGATCTGTTCAGGGGCCACGCCGTCATTTAGAAGCCGCTCCTGGTAAAGCTCGAATAGGGTGGATTTTCCGCACCGTCGGATGCCGGTGATGACCTTGATCAGTTGTTTGTCCCGAAAACGAAGCAGGTTTTCCAAATATTCCTTTCGCTCGATCATAGCGCACCCTCCCTTCTGATTGACCTTATTATACAACAAATAAGACGTGATGTAAAGTTTTTGCATATAACTTACAAAAACTTTACATATATCGACGCTTTTTGAAGAAGTTAAAACAGCACCGGACAAGAAATACTTCTAAATTTGAACACTTGGCTCGCCGCCAGGTGCTTTTTTATTGGAGGAAACAGCCATGAAAAAAGTATTCCTGTACATCTCCCCTGATGGAGAATCCCCCTTCCTGCGCTTCCTGTCGGTGATGGAACCCAAGCTGCGGACCAAACTGGTCCAGGGCATTGGCAACCTTGCCGCCATCCCAGAGTATCGGACCGAACCCCATGTGAAGCATTTCTCCCTGGAGAGATATGCCGCTCTTTACGAATACCGCGCCCGCATGAGGATCATGGTGCGGGTCATCTTCACCCTGGACGGGGATGGGAATATCATCCTTCTGCACCCTATGGTGAAGAAACAGGACCGCAACACCATGCAGACCCTGGAGACCTCCCTGCGGATGCTGGACCGGCTGAAGCAGGGGGAGGCTTCTCTGGTGGAATATACCGGAAAGGAGGTGGTAGGATGACCTCTCACCGCCTGCGGACAGGGCTGGCTTTGTCGCTGGTCCTTTTTGCACTGACCGTCTTTGTCCATAAAACTTGGAAGGAGTGACCCAACATGAAACGCATCATCACCGCCCTGCTGGCGGCAGTCATGTTCTGCACCCTGGGGACGATCGCCTACGCCACTGAACCCGCAGGAGAGCCGCCGGTGCCCTCGGTGGTCGTCCTCAGCGAGGAGCCGAAGGTCTCCGCCGCCCTATTTTGTATTTTCGTCAATCTCCCATTTATGCACTACTTCGGCAACTGACGGTAGGGCTCGCGGTAACTCTGCCCCTGCGCCCTCGACCTCTTTCAAAAGAGTAGCTAAGGAAAAAAGAGTTATAATATCGCTTTGTCCAGCTTTTTCAAATTGCCTGCGAATAATAGGAGTTTTTTTACACTGTACTCGATTAAAGGGGCCAATGTTCAACGCTCTTAGTGAAGGCATCCGTAGCAAAACATCTGCCATACGAGTAGCAGAAACCTTGTCAGCAGAAAGCTTAATATTCAAATATTGAACATTGGATTGAGCTAAAGACTCCATATCGGTCAACTTATGCAATCCACTGATATGCAGAACGGAGAGATGCGGCAATTTTGAAAGCGGTAGTGTTGTGATTCTCGACAGATTGTATAAATTAAGTATTTGCAGATGCGAGGCTTTTTCCAAAAAAGAAAGGTCTTGGATTTTTCGGTTTTCACTAATTGTCATCTGCAAAAGATTGTCAGATATGACTTCAAGGACATCGCCAACACCTCCACTGTTCCCCTGGATGACTTCTACTGGAGGGATGATCTGCCCACCGATGCCCTGCGCCTGCGGACCATCCGCACCGGGACCTGGGACGAACACCTCACCTACTCGGTGGAGTACCAGACCAATAAGGACGACAACTGGCAGGTGCTGGAGGATGGACTGAACAGTAAGGCCAGCCAGGAGCTGGATTGCGGCCGCTCTGCCCTTCGACTGAAGGCCGGGGAGTATGTCACCGCCTTTCGCTTCCACTTTGGGACGGTGCAGGCCGGCTTCCGGGAGGTGGAGACCCCCTCCATTACCTGTACGGTCAACGGAAATCTCCCCAGTGGCTACCGCTTTACCAACCGCACCGATGCCGGGGGCCAGCGGCATGGGGAGTGGACCATCGGCAAGGACAGCTGGGTGACCGTCATCTTCTCCAGCAAAAAGACCAAGTTTCCCCAGACCGGTTTCTAAAAACAAATAGCCCAAAAGGGCCGGGCGAATCATCCGCCTGGCCCTTTTCCGTGGGAGGTATCCATGAAAAGATTTTTTTACCGTATCGGCCCCAGCCTGGGGCGGTACTATTTTTTTATTATGATGGCTTTCCTTTTGGCCCTCTCCCTGTCCGCTACCGCCTTTGCCGTAGACGATATGTGGACGGTGGCCAATCGCATTATCGTGGATGTGTATGAGCATATCGCCGGGATCAGCACGGTTCTGGCGGGGCTGATGTCGGCAGTGGCGGTCATCGGGGCCAAGATGAGCAACAACCAGCACAAGGTGGACCAGGCTTGGGACTGGCTCCGGCGCATATGGGTGGCTTGGGCGGTCATCAACGGCATTGGGGCCTTTCTCAGCTATGTGCTGCCTTTATTCCAGGGACTTGCCACCCTCGATCCGGGGGTCGCATCCTCCACATCGTAAAGATTTGATAAGGAAAGGCAGATGATATTTATGTTGGAAGGACTCCTCAAAGGGTTGGTCCTTTGGGTCTATCAACTGATTTTGGAGGGGGTCGAAAATCTATCCGGCGCTCTGATCGAGGTGTTTAACATGGACCTTGCCTACTTCGAGATCCATGTTCCGGTGGTAACTGACATTATCCAAATTATGATGGCTGCCGGGTGGGCGCTGTTGATTGGGAACCTGACCTTTCAGGCGATGCGGGCCATGGTATCAGGGCTGGGCTTTGAAGCAGAGGACCCTCAGATCCTTTTTGCACGCACCTTTGTCTTTTCCTTTTTATTGATGGTCAATCGCCAGATCTGTGGCATCGGCTTGACCCTCACCAGCCGGGTGATGGACCTTTTGGGAATGCCGGACAGTATCGCCATCAACATTCCCACAGGCAGTCACTTTGGTTTTGGGGACAGCACTTGGCTGGTGGTGGTCGTCATCGGCCTTATCCTTATCTTTCAGATCATCCGCTTTTTCTTTGAGATCGCCGAGCGGTATGTGATCCTCGCCACCCTTACCATTATGGCGCCTTTGGCCTTCGGGATGGGCGGCAGCAAAAGCACCGAGGACATTTTCAAGGGCTGGGTCAGGATGTACGGCTCCATGTGCGTGATGATGCTGATGAATGTGGTTTTTCTGAAGCTGCTGCTGTCCGCCATGTCTGCCATCCCCAGCGGGGCCGGAGTCCTGCCCTGGCTGCTCTTTGTGGTAGCCATCGCCAGGGTGGCCCGAAAGGTAGATGATTTGATCTGCCGCATTGGGTTGAATCCCGCCCGGACCGGGGATCCCCTTGGACGCGGCATCCCACTGATGGTCACCATGGCGGCGGTGCGGGGGATGGGCAGAACGGTGGCCGCCACTATGGGCGGTCAAGGCAAAGGCGGAAAGGGCGGAGCCGCCGGAAAGGCCGGGGGTGCGGGACACTCTCCCCGGCCTGGCCCGCCGCCCAGGTCTGGGGGTGATCCCGGCCAGCCCCCCGCCCGGAGGAGCGATCGCCTTTCCCAAACCGAGGCGGTTTCCGCTACAGCTCAAAGCCAGGCAGCGGCGGCTGGGCAGTCTGCCCCTTCCACCGCCCCGCAGCGGTCCGCAGACCGTTCCCCCGCCAAGGGGCAGGGCAAACGTCCGCAAGGCAGCAGACAGCCGGCTTTGGAAGCCAAGCACGGCGGACCAAAACCGTCGGCAGCTACTTCCACAAAAGCTCCACCATCCCCTCCTGTCAGACCGCCGCTTAACCGCAAAGGTCCTGACGCCGTTCCCCCACAGGGCCAGAGGACCCAGGACCAACTCACTCAACCAGCGGGGAAAAATCTTTCTGCGCTTCAAAATGCAGCAGCTTCCCCTGGGGCAGACACCAAAACCACACTTCACAGCAGCCAGCTCCAGCGGCAGGGCGGGACTCCTGTGGGTGGTGCTGTCCAAGGTGGAAAGGAAGGGCAAAGTCCTGCGCTCACCAGACCGCCCATCCAAAGGAGCGGGACACCTTCGCAGGAAAGGCCCCTGGCCCATAACACCCGTAGAAACGGCTCCACCTCCGGCGCTGGCGAATCATCGCCAGCATCCCGCAGAAAAGACCTGCCCCAGCGGGCTTCTGCCACCGCTTCCGGCGAAGCACCACCAACTGCCCACAGGAACGATCCGCCCCGGCAGACCCCGGCCCCCGGCTCCGGGGAGGCCTTACCAGCCTCCCGCAGGAACAGCGGATCGCCAAAGTCTGTCCCACCTGCCGCCGAACCCCCACAAAACACCCGCAGGAACGGGCCGGGGATACCGATAGCGGAAGCAGTTCTCCCAGCATCCAAACCGGCTGCCGGAGGTCAGCCGCCCAGCCCCCGCAGGGACAGCGTGCCCCAAACCGCCACTTCGCCTGAAGCGCAGGCCGCACCCCACAGCACCGGCAGGAAAGGCGTTCCGTCCCAGCCCCCGCCCGTAAAAGAAGCTCCCCAACCCGCTCCCGGCAGGAAAACCGTCCCCAGGGAAACGGCGCCGCAGGATCGCCCCAGCCGGCCCCCTTTGAACCAAGAGCGAGGTGGTAAACCGTGAACGACAAGAACCAAGGTTTTTCCCTGGCCAAGCTGGCTGGGATAAGTCATTCCGTTGCCACCATTCTAAATGGGGCGATAAAAGGCGGCCTTTATGGGGCCGCCATCGCCG
This sequence comes from Angelakisella sp., assembly GCA_022794295.1. GTDB lineage: Bacteria > Bacillota > Clostridia > Oscillospirales > Ruminococcaceae > Angelakisella. The sequence continues at coordinate 7,816 of JAAWEO010000057.1, forward strand.
CTGCGGAATCCTTTCTGCCCCAGCTTTTGAAAATCGCCGGGTGCCTGTTCCTTCTGGTGGTGCTTCTGCCGTTCTTTCTCTTTTTGTCCCTGGTGAATCCCAACTTCCGGTTCCCTTCAGTTGAGGACGACGAGGTAATAGCGATGAACCAACAGGCCGCTTTTGTCGGCGGGCTGTACGAAAACTTTGACCTTTACACCCGCCTGGAGGCGGATGACATCATCTCCAACCTGTCCGCCGGGTATGATGATGTGGTGGTGACGGAGGACCTGGGCAACACCAATCGCAGCTGGCTGACAGCTATCTCCTCCGCCCACCACGACCAGGACCTTTTCAAGATTTCGGAAAGCAGCATCCGGGAGATGGTCCGCCAGAACCTTGCCTATTCTTACTGGGTGGAGGTCTACTACACTAGCAGCGACGAGGACGAGGATGACCCGCTCCACCGCATCCATATCAGCCTGTGTGACATCGGCCCCCAGGCCCTGATGACAAAGCTAAGATTTGACCCCTTCCATATCCGGTGGGCGGAATTTCTCCACAACAACCTCGCCGAATCCCAGGCCATCGACCTGTCCTCCCCGGACTACACCGGTGACTTGCCGGGAGCGGCTATCGGGGATATTTCTTTCGCCGATGGCCACCGGGAGGTGGTCTACTGGAACCAGATGGACCGGCGGTGGTGTAACGAGCCTTACGGCAAGACTCAGACCATCGGCTACGCCGGCTGTGGCCCTACCGCATTGGCTATGGTGGTCTCCACCCTGACTGATCGAAGGATGGACCCCAAGGAGATGGCGGACTGGGCCTATGAAAACGGCTACTGCTGCGAGGGGGACGGAAGCTATCGCACCCTCATCCCGGAGGGGGCCGCCCACTTTGGCCTTTCGGTCTCCTGCCCCGGCCGGGACGGATTTCAAGAGGTGGTAGACGCTCTGGCGGAGGGAAAGCTGGTGGTGGCCATCATGGGGCTGGGGCACTTCACCACCAGCGGCCACTTCATCGTGCTGCGGGGCGTCACCACCGAGGGGAAACTGCTGGTGGCCAACCCAGTGAGCCTCACCAAAAGCCAGCAGGAATGGGACGCCGGGATCGTGTTCAGTGAAGCCAGCAGTTTGGATGCTGCCGGGGGACCGTTTTGGGTGATTGGGTAAGATTCAAAACATAGTACATTCAGGATTTATTTTAGAATAGTATTCATCAATGCTCGTCCTGTATAATTCAATTTCTTTTTTTATAGTATCAAGTTTTTGCGGTTCGGTTTCAAATATATCGTAATATGTGGAATCCATTGGACTCATGTGTCTGGCGAGATACCGGTTATAGCATCTTACATTACAACAGAATCGTTGTATTTTCTTGAAAAGCTTATCATTTTGGAGTAGAACCGCATCCTTCAGGTATTCATCCATCACGGTTAGAAAAGTCGCAACATCACTAGCAAGTTTCTTGGGCATACCATCAAACGGGTCTGTTCGAATATAATCTAAAAGATTGCACTCTCTAATGCATTCATTGACTTTCCTCTTTAGCCAATCCGGCGTTATTGATTCTGAAAATAGTTGTGGACAAAATGTCCCGAAGACGGGTGACTGGACAGCGATGGAAAAATGTGTTATACTTAATTTCTCAGTAAACAGTATATCGGCAAATTTCTGTTTGTAGGGGGACAATAGATGAAAAAAAGAGCTATTCTTGTATCAATTTTAGTTGTAATAGCACTGACAGCATTGGTATGGTTTTATGGATATTACAACCAAAAGAATAGTGATAATCTCCCATCTCTTTCTTCGATAGTAAAAATGGAAGAGGCCGAGGTAAACGAATTGTTAATCGGATACCATAAAACCCAACTAAGAACTGTATGGCAAGAACCAGATATTATCAACTCAAATGAGGATATATGGAAAATAGAAGGGAAAGTCCTTACCGTTAGTTACAACAATAAAGATAAAGTGGTAGTTTGTGGACTTTCAACTGAGGATTGATTTAATGCCTAATGGGCAGCTACTTTTCAAGAAAGGCAGCGGGCGTTTTATCTGCTGTCTTTTTCATTGGAAGTAAATGGTGATATGGCTACCTCTTTGGGACAAAATGTCCCAAAGTCGGGGCGGTACTTTTCACAGTGCCGCCCTCTTTTCATGCCCGGCGGCATCCTTGCTGATACCCCGGAACAGAGTTATAATATAAGTGTAATGTGATAGGGAAGGAGGAACAATGGCACGAACAAAAAACAGAGGGTATCAGCAAACTTTGACCCCTACCTATACAGCCCGGCCCTGGAAAATGGGCGGCTACATCCGGCTTTCCCGAGAGGATTTACAGAAAATCAACCGGGGGCTTGACGATAGCAACAGCGTGAAAAACCAGCGCGACAT
>JAAWEO010000058.1 GCA_022794295.1 Angelakisella sp.
TACGGCCAACTTTCTTTTTTTCTTTCAAAAAGAAAGTAAGCAAAGCCTCTCCGCGCTAAGAGCTGCCCCTTCGGGGCAGTTGCGCTCCGAGACGCCGCTACGGCGGCAGAAATGCGCCCTCCGGTAAGATGCGGGGGAGTTTCGCCCGATCTCCGCGCTAAGAGCCTCGCTACGCTCGGTTGCGCTCCGAAACGCGCCTGCGGGCGCAGTGCGGGGAGCGACCAGGGCGCCGCCCTGGACCCGAGCCCTTCGGGCACGTGGGCTACGCCCAGCCCTTTGAAAAGGGCGGCCCCAAACTTTAGACCCTACGGGAGTGTGTGCGGGACGATAGCGACTGCCTGGAGACTTGGGCTGACAGGAGCCACCCCCATCCAGCTCGTCAAAGGCCGGGGAATCGCTTCGCCCTGTGCTCGTTAGGACTCCAGGCACTACTATTCCTTTCGCACAGTGTTAAGCCGCGCAGCGGCGGGTAGGGTCTGTCAGCGGCCATCAGGCCGCCGGGGTAGGGTCTGAGAATAAAGTTTTTCAGTAAGGGAATCGATTAGGCCTCGGATCAGTTGACGGTCTCGGTCGCTTAAACGGCTGTATTGCAGGGCGAGCTGCCGCACCTCTTCGCTGAGCTCCAGCCCGTCAGTGGGGTCGGCAAAGACCGGTCCTTCGCCCTGTAAAAGCCAATCGCGGCGGACGTGGTACTGCCGGCAGATGTCCTCCGCCGTGCGCAGGGTGAGCTTTCGCAGCCCTTTTTCCAGGTTGGTGATGGTGCTGCCCGAAAGGTGGATGCCGGCGCCAAAGGCCCGGGTGGTAAGGCCCAGCTGTTCACGGAGATACCGCAGCCGTTCGTGTACTTCCAAGGCCGTTCCCTCCCATTCTTTTTCCTGTTATGATAAAGAATATAGCATATTTTGCTTTCAAAGTAAACAGGAAATCTACAGCTGACTTGACAATGATTTCAAAGAATGATATATTGTTTTCAAAGAAATAATTGGAGGGATCAGCAGATGGATCCTGCAAGGTGGGAAGAGGTAAGGAGTGTGGCGGTAAAGCTGGAAAAGATTCACGCCCGGTCTCCGGAGGCCTGCCGGGAACTGGGGGATCTTGTGGCCTGCCTTCTGGAGCCCTCCGCTGCCGGGGAGGAAGGAGAGCGAAAATCCCAAATGACGGACAAATCCCTGCTGTCAGGATATTGAAAATCCCCCAAAACCATACTATAATAAACAGTAGCAATTACTGGAATATTCGGTCCTCTCCCCGGGGAAGGGCGGGGACCCTGTGGGAGGGATTGGTCATGCTGACCACCAACAAAAACACCCCTGTCAGCCGGCAGCCCCATACCTATTGCCTGGACCGGGCCAAGGGACAGGGAGCCAATGCCCTTTGGGGGCTGCTGTTTTTCTTTTTCGGGATCTGTGTGGGGGCCTTCAGCTATATGGAGCTGCAAGGGGACAAGGCTGGCTGGGACTATATGGAATACATAAAGCTGGTAGTGGGCTGCCTGGCCTGCCCGGTCCTTCTGTTTTTGGGGGGAGTGACCATCTACATTGCCCTTCGGGACAGCATGAAGCCGGGGGAGAGCACCCTGGCCCGGTCCATCCGGTCCCAGCTGCCCAACCCGGAGGCAGCTCCCCACTGGCAGGAGCTTTTTGCCATGGTGGACCGGGATCTGGCTGCCGGGGCCAACTGGTTCGATAAGGTGGGCATCGGCCGGGAGTGGGTGCTGGGGGATGAAGCCAGCTATATTCCCAACATCCGGGGGGTGTACCGCCGCAATGAGATCCACCACCGCACCAACGGCGGCAACCGGCGGGTCATCCAGCTGCTGATCGTGGATCACCGCCAGCAGCGCCAGATCACCGATCTGATGGACTACCGGGACCTGGATGCTGCCGTCCAGTGCCTGCGCCTGCGGGCCCCTGATGCGGAATTTGGGGGATATGCCGACTACCTCCAGGTGATCGGCCTGCCCCAGGACGATTGGGACCGCCGGGAACACGACTTCCGCCTTCGCCGGGCCAAGCGGGAGGAACGGTCCACCCCAGCCCCTGTGGGGGAGGTCTCCGGCTTCTTTGTCACCGGCATCGACGGACAGCGTACCTCCCGGGTCACCCGGGAGCTTCTGGCCCGGCAGATGGAGGCCCTGGGCCCCGGCCAGCAGTTTATCCTCAACGCCACAGTCCCCATTCCGGCGGGGATGGGAGGGATCGCCCCCGGCATCACCGAGGTTCTCACCGCCCTTAACTGCACCTGCCAGGGAAATGGGCAGCTTTGGCTGATCGCCATTCTGAAAACCACCGGGGAAAACGAGCAGCACCGGGGCTTTGGCCGCCTGGGAATTGAAAAGCAGGAGGCCCTGAGCATCATGACCCGCCTGCTGGAGACCCGCCAGGCCCCCGACCTGTTTGCCGGGGGTTGGCAGTACATCCAGGTACAAGCGGCCCAGGAGCAGGAGGGCGGCGAGCAGACCGCCCCCTACCTGAGCATCACCGAGGCCACCGGCGCAAGCAGAAAGTTCGAGCGGTTCTCCCGCCGGGATGTGGAGCTGGCTGCCCAGAATATTGTGGATGGGAAGTACCGGCAGGCCATCCTGTGGCTGCCGCCCCGCCTGGTCTTTCTGGATGCCGGAACCAAGGAGGACGCCCGGGTGACCATTCAGATCGCCCTGCCCAAGAACGGGGCCTTCCGCACCTACCGGGAAAAAACCACCGGCAGGCAGGCTGCGGACTGGTTTGTGAGCTGCCTGGACGGGAAGCTTCCCCAGGGCTTTGAACGGTGGAAAGAGGTCACCAAGGAGTGGGAAAAGCGCCGGGAAAAGCTGGAAAAAGAGGAAAAGAAGGCCAAGAAGAAATAAGGAGGCGGCCCCGTGACCCTGAAGGATATCTCCAACGGACCCGACTGGCTGCTGCCTCTGATCACCGTTCTGTTTGGGGTTCTTTCCCTGCTGCAGCTTCTGGGAAAGGGCTCCTGGCTGATCGCCGGGTACAACACCGCCTCCCCGGAGGAGAAAAAGGGCTATGACCCAAAGCGCCTCTGCCGGGTCACAGGGGGCGGCATGGCGGTGATCACCGCTCTACTGGCCGTTATGACCATCTGGAAGGATGTGCTCCCGGCGGCTTTCGCCAAGGTGTTCGGCGCCGTGACCGTGGGGGTCGTGGTGGTCATCCTGGTTCTTTCTAACACCATTTGCAGGAGGAAGCCATGACCATACCGATACCAGGCTGCTCGCCGGGATGGGGTACGGGCGCCAGGTGTACGAAACGATCAGGGACACCGATCCCGCCTATCTCTTTGTGACACAGCTGGCCCAAGAAATCAAGGAAAAGGAGAATTTGTAGTATGGAGGAGCAGTTTACCCTAACTGACTACCTGGATGACCAAAGGCGCATTACCCCGGTGACCCGGGCGGTTTTGGAGGAACAGCTGGATAAGCTGGGCCCTGGCGATCAGTTCCGCCTGGAGGCCCCCATCACTGTGGCGGACCGGGAGCTGTTCGCCCTGAACTGTGTGCGGGTGGAGCGGGGATATGACCTGATCCTCCTGCTGAAAAAGCCGGAGGGCGGCCCCAAAATGAAGGGCTACATAGCCTCGGGCCGCACTCGGGAAAAGTGCCTGGAGCTTCTCTCCGCCCTGGTGCTGGAAGGGAAGGCCCCGAATTTCCGGGAGAGCTATTGGTATCCGGTGGAGGCGGTGGCATCCACCAGCGAGGAGGCGGAGCGGATGCGCTCCAAGGAACGGCTGGAGGCCCGCCTCGGCGGCAACAAGGGCGGAAAGAAGTAAACCCGGGGAGCGATTCCCCTGATGAATAAAAAGCAAAGGAGACAGTTTCAGATGGGAAAGTATTTCAGTGACGTAGTGGATAAGGCCCTGGAAGATATCTACTACTGCTACGACAACGACCGGGCCAAGGCCGCCCTGGCGGCCTTGCAGTCCGCGGCGGCGGCAGGGGACGGGGATGCCTCCTACATCGCCAGCCGGTGCCTTTCCGGGCCCCAGTACAGCTGGAAGTATCACCCCTACCCGGAGGACGACGACGGTGTCGAGTATTACGTCCGCCAGAGCATCCGCCAGGGGAGCGCCATGGGCGTCCTGGGGGCCATGCGGTGCGGGATGCTCACCCCGGAGATGGAGGAGGCCATGCCCTTTGCCAATCTCCAGGAGGCCTGGAATGTGGTCCGGGAGAAGGCGGAGGCCGGGTGTCTCTTTGCCCAGAACATGATCGGCAATACCTACTTCTGGCTGGACATTGTCCGCATCGAGGGAAAGGGTCCCGAAACCTTCCCCGCCAAGGATGGCTTTGCCCGGTACCTCCGGGACTGCACCCTGGGCTGCATCCCCTGGTTCGAGAAGGCCTTCCGGGGCGGCATGGGCTTTGCCGGACTGAACCTTTATAACCTTTACAACAACGGGGAGGAGGGCTTGGTGGAGCCCCAGAAGGAGAAGGCCCTGGAGGTGGAGCGCCTTGGCGCGGAGCTGGGCTATCCCGACTGGATGGAGCGGTATGCCAAGACCCTCACCAAGACCCAGGGCCGGGAAAAGGAGGGCATCGACCTGGCTATTGCCGCTGCCAAGAAGGGTCAGCTTTCCGCCTGGTACTACCCCGCCCAGGCCTACCAGCAGGGCAAGGTGGTCCAGCGGGACCTGCGCTTTGCTTTGGAGTGCTGCGAAAAGGGTCTGGCCGATCCCGGGGCCATTGGCTGTGCCAACATCGCCGGGGAGATGCTCTTTGAGGGGAAGGATGGCATTCCCCAGGACCGTGCCCGTGCAGTGCAGCTCTTTGAGCTGGCCCGGAAAAACGGCAATACCTGGGGCAACGATATGCTGGGTCTCTGCTACCTGTTCGGCTATGGCTGCCAGCAGGACCCGGCCCGCGCCCGGATGCTCTTTGAAGAAGCCAACTACTCCAGCAACCGCAAGAGCTACGGCCTGGGGCTGATCTACGCCGACGGGATGGGTGTCCCGGAGGATATCGCCAAGGGAGTGGCCCTTCTCCAGAAGGCCGGCAATTATCCCCCCGCCCAGGAGGCCCTTCTGCGCTTTAAGAAAACCATCTTCGGCAAGTGGGTGCGGCGGTGATCTGATCAGCTGAACAGCACAATAGATGTTGCCGCGGTCTGTTTTGCAATGAATAGCCTTTTATAGCCTATTCAAGATTTCCAAGCATACCGAAAGGGCAGGGAGTTTTTCCTTTGTGCTTAGGGCGTGTCCCTAAAGTCGCCGCCCCCATCTTTTTCTACAGGGGAAGGGCGCTTGGCTGCGTCGAAAATGCTCGGAATACATACAGTATTCCTTGCGCTTTTTTCCTTGCAATCTCCCTCCCCCTGCGAAAAATCCGGGCACTTCGACTTTTGGGACACGCCCTAGGCTGCGATTTGGACACAACCTAGGCTGTTGGAAAAAGACCTGCCCTGGCGGTGTGCGGGAAGATTTTGAATGGGCCCTTTGAATTACAAAGAAAAGGAGCAAGTGCAAGGATATGAATAGAACAGAGCTTTATCAAAAGGTAGACCACACCCTGCTGAAGCAGACCGCCACCTGGGAGGAGATCCGTCAGATCTGTGATGATGCCATGGCCTTTGGCACTGCGTCGGTGTGCATCCCTCCCTGCTATGTCAAGCAGGCCGCTGAATATGTAGGCGGACGGATGTGCATTTGTACCGTGGTGGGCTTCCCCAACGGGAATTGCACTACCGCCGCGAAAATGTATGAGGCCCGGGAGGCGTTGACCAACGGCGCCGGAGAGATCGATATGGTGATCAACCTGGGCTGGCTGCGGGCTGGAGATGACCAGGCGGTTTTGCAGGAAATAAAAGAGCTCCGCGAGGTCTGCAAAAACGCGGTTCTTAAAGTGATCATCGAAACCTGCCTGCTGACCAGGGAGGAAAAGCTCCGGATGTGTCATATCGTCACAGAATCCGGGGCAGATTTTATCAAAACCTCTACCGGCTTTTCCACCGGCGGGGCTGCATTTGAGGATATTGAGCTCTTTGCCGCCCATGTGGGGCCGAATGTTAAGATCAAGGCCGCAGGCGGGATCTCCTCCTTTGCGGACGCCTATCATTTTGTGGAGCTGGGGGCCAGCCGCCTTGGGACCAGCCGCATTGTCAATATGGCAAAGGTGGAAGATACCAAAGAGTGCCATGGAGATACTGGCAGCTATTAGAGATAAGCCCTAGGTGTCCCTTCGTTTGGCCGCTGTAACAGAAAGAATCAAAACCACCCGTTCAACAGGTGGTTTTGATTCTTTGCTGCTTTCCTTGGGGAATGCCCTGGAAAAGCATCCCTCGCCATTTGTCTGTCTGGGATGGTTTGTATAAGTTTCTGAAAGCTATTTGCATCCGCCGGCACAGCGTTTACAGGCGGTAGGTGCAATGGCGATGCCGCCCATGGCGGTCTCCCGCAGTTCGCTGGGCAGGGCGCGCCCCACGGCGTACATGGCGGCAATGACCTCGTCCAGGGGGGCAGGGGAGGGGACCCCGGCCAGAGCGGTCTCGGCGGCCACCAGGGCCCCCGCCACACCGATGCCGTTGCGCCCCTGGCAAGGGGATTCCACCAGGCCGCCAATGGGGTCGCAGACCAGGCCCATAAGATTCACCAGGGCGGTTCCCGCCGCCCACAGGCACTGTTCCGGACTGCCTCCATGCAGCCCCGTCACCGCGGCGGCGGCCATGGCGCTGGCGGCGCCCACCTCGGCCTGGCAGCCGCCCTCCGCCCCGGCTACAGTGGCGTTTCGGGCGATCAGATACCCCACCGCCGAGGCGGTGAGAAGTCCGTCAATCAGTTCCTCGTTGGAAAAGCCAAAGACCTCCGCCTGGCCCAGGAGGGCCCCGGGCAGGACCCCGCAGGACCCCGCAGTAGGGGCGGCAACAATCAGGCCCATGGAGGCGTTGACCTCCAGGGTGCCCATGGCAATGGCCACCGACCGGGCCATGGTATCACCGTAAACCGATTGGTTTATTTTCCGGCGCCGGTCCAGGGAGATGGCCTCCCCGCCAATCAGCCCGCCCATAGTCTTTTGAGGGGCGGATAGGGCGGTTTGGGCCGCCGCCCTCATGATCTCCAGGGAGCAGCTCAGGCGGTCCCGGATCTCGGCCCGGCTTGCCCCGGTAAGCCCTTCCTCCCGGCGAAGCATCGCCTCCCCGGGGGAGATGATCTCCTCTTTACAGATGGCAAGCAGCTCCGCAGCGGTAGTAAAATTGACTTTCATGTCCTGTTCCCTCCTATGCACCGATCTTTGGGATAAGAAGTGCGCTTTGGATAGAGGGGTGGCTTTGGATCTGGGCCACCGCTTCGGCGGGAATGGCCTCGTCCGCCTCGATGATGGTATAGGCCAGGCTCCCCTTGCTCTCTCGGTAAAGGCGCATAAACGCAATGTTGATGTGGTTGTCCGCCAGGGTGCTGGAAATGGCTGCCACCACACCCGGGGTGTCCTTCTGCCGCACCAGGATGGTGTAATACTCCCCGGTCAGGTCGATATCCACCCCGTTGATCCGCTTGATCACAGCGGCGCCGCCGCCCACGCTTACCCCGGTAACCAGGGACCGCTCCCCCTCCCGGTTGGTCAGGAGGATGTCGGCGGTGTTGGGGTGGCAGTCCTTGTTCTGGGTATCGGTGGTGAAGCTCCAGGCCAGGCCCATTTTCTCGGCCCACTGGAAGGAATCCCGAATGCGGCTGTCCTCGGTGCCAAACCCCAGAACCCCGGCAATAAGGGCCCGGTCGGTGCCGTGGCCCCGGTAGGTCCGGGCAAAGGAGCCGTAAAGGGTAAAGTCTGCCCGAACGATCTCCCCGGAGATCATCCCCCGGGCCAGCTGTGCAATGCGCAGCGCTCCCGCTGTGTGGGAGCTGGAGGGTCCGATCATGTTGGGCCCAATGATGTCAAAGATGGAAAACTCCTTCATTCTTTCACTTCCTTCTCGTTTTTTGCTGTGGCTCGGGTCCGGAGAAAGCCCTGGTATCCCCGATCCCCCTGGATGGTGGAAAAGCCGTAGATAGATTGGGGAAAGCGGGAAAAGAGAAACTGTAAAAGGCTGCCCTGGCTCTGGTCAGATCGATCGCTCCCCGAAGGAGCAGACCGCTGGCGTCCGGCCCTCCGGGGCAGAGCTCCTAACTTTATTATAGGCTTGCCCATCCCTTTCGTCAACGCCTCTTTACAACTTCCCGCCCCCATATTATAATAAGCAGACAGATCCAAGCAGAAAAGGAGGGACCGCCCATGTCCCAGGAGATCCGCCCGGGCATTTACCGCCACTTTAAAGGCAGCCGCTACCGGGTCCTGTTTACCGCCCGCCACTCCGAGACAGAGGAGGAGCTGGTGGTCTATCAGGCCCTTTACGGGGAACAGGGCTATTGGGTGCGCCCTGCCGCCATGTGGAACGAGGAGGTGGAGCGGGACGGAAAGAGGGTCCGCCGCTTCACCCTGCTGATAGAGGAATGAAAAAAGGAGAATAACAGATGCTCACCTTGATTGAATATCCCAAATGCACCACCTGCCAGAAGGCCAGAAAATGGCTGGAGGCCCAGGGGGTGGAGTTCCAAAGCCGCCATATCCTGGAGGAGAATCCAAAGAAGGAGGAGCTTGCCGCCTGGGCAGAAAAGCTCCCCCTTAAGCGCCTGTGGAATACCAGCGGCCAGAAGTACCGCCAGCTGGGGCTGGCCCAAAAGCTGCCGGAGATGTCTTTGGAGGAACAGCTGGTCCTTCTGGCCACCGACGGAATGCTGGTAAAGCGCCCTGTCCTTGTGGGGGAGGGCTTTGTCCTCACCGGCTTCAGGGAGGCCGAATGGTCCGCCGCCCTGGCGGGGGAAGACCGGTAATGGGCTGGAACAGCCTCCGGCTCACCCACGATTTTATGACCCGGCAGGTCCGGCCCGGGGATCTCTGCATCGATGCCACCGCCGGAAAGGGCAGGGATACTGTGCTCCTGGCAAAGCTCACCGGACCGGCAGGAAGGGTGATCGCCCTTGATATCCAGCCCCAGGCCCTGGAGGCCACCCGCCGCCTGGCAGAGGAAGCCGGAGTCGCCTCCTGGGTGGAGACCCGCCTGCTAGACCATGCCCGCATCGAGGAAACCGCTTCCCCCGGCACGGCGGCCTGTATCGCCTTTAATCTGGGGTGGCTCCCCGGGGGAGACCATACCCTTCACACAAAGGAGGAGAGCACCCTCCGGGCCCTGAACCAGTCCCTGAAGCTCCTCCGCCCCGGAGGCGTCCTCTCCCTTTGCATCTATTACGGTAAAGAAAACGGCTACAGAGAGCGTGACGCCGTCCTTTGCTGGCTGGAAGGCCTGGACGACAAACAGTATAATGTCCTGGTCCTTACCTTTCCCAACCGAAAAAATGACCCGCCCATCCCTGTTTTTATCCTGAAAGAACCCGAAAACACCCCCTAAAAGCTCCGGCGCCCCCTTTTCCTCCAAGCAGAAAGGCCCGCAGCGCCAAAAATACCCGGTGTACACAAGGCACACCCTGCATTTTTCTCCTTTTGGTCCCATCCCCCTTGGGGAAAAAACCAAATAGCCGGACCTTAACGATCCACCTCCCCCCGCCGCCCACCGGCGGCTTTCCTTTTTTCTGGAAACTATTCCATATGACCGCCAGCGAAAGAAAAATCTTAAAAAAGAAAAATGTTTTGTTCACAGTTTGTTTGTTGTTTTCCCGTCGAAAAAACGTTAAAATTGCGTTTGGGAATCGATTGACAAACAGAAAAAAAATAAAGCACCCCACCCAAAGAACCACCCCCCGCCCGCAGTCCTTAGCCGCGAAGCGGCTCCGCCGGAGACACCAAAGCCGTACCCAACCCGGCCCGCAGGCCATAGCCGCGAAGCGGCCTTAGCCCGAAGGGCACCGATTTTCGCCGCAGCGAAAATCACCTTATCCGGCCAACGAGCCTCCGGCCGCAAAAGCCCGGACGCTGGTAAGCGGGAGCATAAATCCGAGGTGCCACCTAGCCCAGCCGCCTGGCGCCATCAGTAGGAACACGCTGGTAATAGATCAAGGTACTGTCTACAACGGACCTCGACCTGTGGGTGAGATCAGGCGGCCCGTGGGTCAACCGCCCAAGGCCGGAGCCTTTGGCCGGTTCCCCGGGTCCAGGGAGAATCCCTGGGCGTTCTTTGGTTAC
>JAAWEO010000002.1 GCA_022794295.1 Angelakisella sp.
CATCGAGAAGGACAACAACCGGATGATCGTGATCCAGCGTGGGGAAGATGCTGTGATGAAGGTCCCCAATGAGAAGCATGGCAGCCTCATCATCTACAAAATGAGTAGTTTTCGTCCTCAAAAAGAATCTATTATTTTTTGCAACGCATATGGCTTTGCATATTTTAAGCTGGCATCACTGAGATAAATTTCACCTGCGTTAGAAGGTTCAACCCACGTTGCTGGATAAATAATAACCTTTTGCTTTTGGTATTGGTTGGATATGATTATTCCTGTCGATTCCACCCGTATTGTGTATCCGGAATCTTCTAAAATGCGGCACAATGGATTCAAATAATCTTTCTGCATTTCAAGGGGAAGTTTAGGGGCGAGTTGACCGTGGACGCCCCAATTTAGCAGATCCAGTGCTGCAAATCGATCCAACATTCCGTGGACAAATTGGTTTCTGTAATGCTTCAAACAACTGTGGCACACAGACTCACAGCTGCAACTTTTTAATATTGTTTCTGTTTCCTTTAGCAGAGTTCCAATTTCTTTGGATACGGCCACAGCATAGCCAGCACCACTGGATAAATTATCATAGAGATAGAGGTCTACAAAGAACCCATTTGAATTATTTCTTAGACGGAATCCTGTAACAAGTTCTGTAAATTCCACATCCAACTCTTTGCTTGCGGCCAATCGTAACGCTTCTGCCAAAGATTGTGCGGCACGATTTAGCCAGTTGTCTGCTCTATATGTATCAATTTGCTGAGTATCCAAGGCAAATTCTAAAACCAGCATGTCCGTAATAAAATCATAGCCCAAATTAACATTTATAGTATTATAGTGTTTACATTGGCTTTGGGCGAATTTGGAAAGATAAGGACGACCAACCTCTTTTCCCGACGCCGAAGCCTACGGGACGATTGAGTGGAAATAACCTTTTTTCAGAGGGCGTCATCTTACCTCTTCACGTCCGCGCTGCGCCCGTTGGCGGTTTTGATAAACTCCTGTTCATGATCTTTCACATAGGACAGTATCCTCTGTAAGGACGCTAAAGGTCTCCCCTCTTACCCGCTCTCCTTCTCCACCAGCACCCAAGGTACCACCTGGGACTGGCATTGTTCCTCCTGTAAGGTGCGGAGCAGCAGGGTGGCGGCCAGTTCCCCCAAGTTCTGCTCTCCGTGGGAAAGGGAGGTGATCCGTACCGGAGCCAATTCGCTGTACTGGCTGTTGTCGAAGCTGACTACCGCCACCTCCCCGGGGACAGCCACCCCTTTCCGCCGCAGGCGGGTCACTACCCGCAGGGCAATCTCGTCGTTGTAGCAGACAAGGGCGGAACAGCCCCGGAGGCTTTCCAGCACGGCGTCTACAAAAGCATCGGAGTGGAAGGACTTCCGGGATTCGGTGTTGTACCAGAACAGCTGGCTGTCCTCCATAGGGAGGGAGAGATCCCGGAGGGCCTGGACAAAACCGGCGTACCGTAAGATCCCCTGACGGTCATCGCTTTTGAAGATGCCGCCAATGTGCTGGTGCCCCTTTTTGTGCAGATGCTCCGCCAAAAGCCGCCCGCCGCCGCAATCATCGGCCAGGACCGAGGGGATATAGGAAAGCTCCGGGTAGGAGCCGTTGAGGAAGACCAGCCGGACTCCCTGGTCCAGGAGCTTGTGGTAAAGGTCCAGGTTGGGATTGGGCAGGGCAGTCTTGCTCCCCTCCACCAAAATACCGTCCAAACCCTTCCGGATCAGAAGGGTCTGGAGGATTTTCCGCTCGGTGGCCACCTGGTTTTGGGTGGCGTAAAGGAGGGGAGCGCTTCCGTGGGCGGTCAGCACCCCCTCCATCCCTTGGAGAAGCCTTGGAAAGATGTAGTCGCTTATGTAGGTGGTCATCACCACAATGGAGCGGTCGGAAAGAGCTTCTTCCCGGGAGGGCTCCCGGAGGCGGGAACCGCTGCCCTGGCGGCGGGTGATGAGCTTTTCTTCCTCCAGCACGGAAAGCGCCCGGCGGACGGTCTGGCGGCTGCTCTGGAACCGATGGCAAAGCTGCTGCTCGGTGGGGAGCATCTGGCTGTCGCTGTACTGGCCGTTGGCGATTTCCAGACGCAGGGTGTCTGCAACGAAGCAGTATTTGGGGGCCATGGGGTCGTACTCCTCCTCCAGAATAAGGTTGGGTGTGTGATATTTGTATTGTAGCATATTCCGGGCCAGGATACAACACCGGGGAATTTGTCTGCTTTTTGGGGCTCCCCGCAAGGCATAACCTGGCCTGGGAAGATACACCCCTAAAAACAGGCCTGGAAAAAGAAGCCATAACCACGGTTTTTCCTACATAATTTGTGCGGCATTCAAAAAGTTTTTCTTTTCAGAAAAGTTCTTGGTCAAAACGACGAAAGCCAGAGACGAGGTTTCTCAGCGTAAAAGCCTCCTGTTGTACGGTCAACTTTGCTAAAATTATAGGAAAAAAGAAAAGCTGTTTTATGTAAAAAAGCACTTATTCTTTAACTTGTTTTCTTTTTCTAAATTTGTACTCAAAATTTGTTCTGTATATTTCAGAGAAAAGAAACGAATTTGATACAAATTGTTGACGATAGGAAAAGCAACTGCTATACTGGAGACAGCTCAGATCCTTCATCTCAGGAAAAACGAACACAAAACTTCGGAAAGTGAGGAACTCAACATGAAAAAGATCCTTAGCGTTCTCCTGACTGCTGTTCTGGTCCTGTCTCTGGCCGCCTGCGGCGGTTCTCCGGCTCCGGCGCCTGCCCCGGCGCCCACCCCCAGCAGCGATGCCGGTTCTTCCACCCCCGCTCCCGCTCCCGCCCCTGCCGGTAATGAGCTGATCACGGTTGGCGTCATCAACAATGACCCCAACGAGTCCGGCTACCGCACCGCCAACGATGCCGCCATGCGGGCCACCTTCACCGAGGCGAATGGCTACAAGGCTACCTTCTACAACAACAATGATGCCGCCCAGCAGATCGCCACTGCCCAGCAGATGGTCCAGGACGAGGTGGACTTCCTCCTTCTCTCCCCTGCCTCCACCACCGGCTGGGACACCGTTCTGAAGGACGCCCAGGCCGCCGGCACCCAGGTCATCCTCTTCGACCGTATGCTGGAAGCCGATGAGAGTATGTATGTCGCCGCCGTTGTCTCCGATATGCCCGCCGAGGGCAAGACCGCCGTTGACTGGCTGGCCGCCCAGGGGCTCAGCGAGTACAACATCATCCACATCCAGGGTCACATGGGTTCCGATGCTCAGCTGGGCCGTACCGGCGCCCTGGACGAGAAGGTCGCCGCCGAGGACAACTGGAACTATGTTATCCAGCAGACCGCCGACTGGGACGAGGCCACTGCCAAGACCATTGTTGAGTCGGTCATCGACAAGAAATTCAATGTCATCTATGCCGAGAACAACGGCATGGCCCGGGGCGCTGTTGCCGCTCTGGACGCCAAGGGCATCAAGCACGGCAAGGGCCAGGATGTCATCGTCATGGGCTTTGACAGCGACAAGTGGGCCTTTGAAGAGGTCCTGGCTGGCCGCTGGAATTACATGGGCCTCTGCAATCCCCTCCAGGCCGACACCGTGGACCAGATCATCAAGGACCTGGTAGCCGGCAAGGCCCCCGCTCAGAAGATTATCTACACCCCCGAGCAGGGCTTTGACTGCGACACCCTTACCCAGGCCGATGTGGACAAATACGGCACCTGATCCTCTTCCTATGACATCTATCCCGTCTTTCTCTCAGACAGCTTGATAGATTCCAGCAGGCAGGCGGCACGGCAAAAAGGGCCGTGCCGCCTGTCCCATTATAAAAGACAGGAGGCGTATTTTGAATGCAGCAAGGCGCAGTTTTGGAAATGCGTGGAATCTGTAAATATTTTCCCGGTGTGCGCGCCCTCCAGGGTGTGGACTTCACCCTGCGGGAAGGAGAGATCCACGCCCTAATGGGGGAGAACGGCGCAGGAAAATCCACCCTTATCAAGGTCCTTACCGGTGTTTACCCCAAAGACGGCGGAGAAGTCCATATCAAAGGGGTGGAAGGGCCTGCCCTGATCCGCTCGCCCCAGGATGCCCAGAATGTGGGCATCAGCACCGTTTACCAGGAGATCACCCTTTGCCCCAATCTGACGGTGGCGGAGAATATGTACATCGGCCGCACCAAGGGGATGATGACCAACTGGAAGGCTATGAACCACGGGGCGGAAAAGCTTCTTTCCGATCTCGGGATCCCGGCCAGCCCCACCCAACAGCTGGGGGCCTGCTCCATCGCTGTCCAGCAGATGGTGGCCATTGCCCGGGCGGTGGATATGGAGTGTAAGGTCCTCATCCTGGATGAACCCACATCCTCCCTGGACGATCAGGAGGTTCAGAAGCTCTTTGGTTTGATGCGGGACCTGCGGGCCAAGGGGGTGGGGATCATCTTTGTCACCCATTTCCTGGAACAGGTTTACGAGGTCTGTGACCGCATCACCGTCTTGCGGGGCGGCCAGCTGGTGGGGGAATATGTCATCGAAGACCTGCCCCGGGTTCAGCTTGTCTCCAAAATGCTGGGCAAAGAGCTGGACGACATGGCAGCGATCCAAAAGGGGGACGAATCCCAGCGGGTGGACACCGGCACCCCGGTGTTTGAGGCCAGCCAGCTGGCCAGTACCGCCGGCATCAAGCCCTTTGACTTTGCCATCCACAAGGGGGAGGTCAACGGCTTTACCGGCCTGCTGGGCTCCGGCCGCAGCGAGTGTGTCCGGGCCATCTTCGGGGCGGACCACACCGCCGGAGGCACCGTCAAGGTAGAGGGAAAAGAGGTGCGGATCAAAAAACCGCTGGACGCCATGAAGCAGGGCATCGGCTACCTGCCGGAGGACCGCAAGCAGGACGGTATCGTCGGGGATCTTTCGGTGCGGGAAAATATCATCCTGGCCCTCCAGGTGATGAAGGGCTTCTTCAAGCCCTTCTCCCGGGCGCAGGCGGAAAAATTTGCCGACGAATACATAAAGCTCCTGGAGATTAAAACCGCCTCGGCGGATACGCCGATAAAGGCCCTTTCCGGCGGCAATCAGCAAAAGGTGATTTTGGCCCGCTGGCTCCTCACCAATCCCAAATACCTGATCCTGGACGAACCTACCCGGGGCATTGACATCGGTACCAAGATCGAGATCCAAAAGCTGATCCTGAAGCTGGCGGGAGAAGGAAAAAGCGTCACCTTTATCTCCTCGGAGATCGATGAAATGCTCCGTACCTGCACCCGGCTTATCGTGATGCGGGACCGGAAAGCGGTGGGAGAATTGGACGGAGAGGATTTGAACCAAACCAAGGTGATGGCGACTATTGCAGGAGGTGACGAGAAATGACAACCCCCGTGAACAAACCCAAGCGCCCGGAAGAAAGCCTTTTTAAGCGCCTGACCCGGCAGCAGCTCTTTATCCCCTTTGCCGCCCTGGCTCTGCTGGTGCTGTTCAACCTTATAGCCGATCCTTCCTTCTTTGCAGTCTCCATCCGGGAAAACAGCCTGGGCAACCCGGTCCTCAGCGGCCACATCATCTCGGTGCTGGATAACGCCTCGGAGCTGGTGCTGCTGGCCATCGGCATGACACTGGTTACAGCCTCCTCCGGCGGGCAGGACATCAGCGTGGGGGCCACCATGGCCATTGCCGGCAGCGTGATCCTTCGGATGGTCTGCGGCGGTCAGGCTTCGGCGGACACCATGCAGATGCCCCTTGTTCTGGCGGTCCTTATCGGTATCGGCGTCACCATGTGCTTCGGGGCCTTTAACGGCGCCTTGGTGGCCTATCTCAACATCCAGCCCATGGTGGCCACCCTGATTATGTTTACCGCCGGGCGTTCCATCGCGGCCTGGATCAATAACAACCAGTTACCGATTATCAACGATCTGGCCTTCAAATACGCGGGGACCTTCCTTCCCGGAATCCCGGTGCCCACCCCCATCTTTATCACCGCCTTTATGATCGCCCTCTTCTGGCTGATCCTGAAATTCACCAACCTGGGGCTCTATACCCAATCGGTGGGCATCAACCCCCACTCCTCCCGGCTCAACGGTATCGACCCCCAAAAGGTAAAGCTGCTCACCTATGTTATTCTGGGGGTCTGCGTGGCGGTAGCCGGTTTTATGCGGGTCAGCCGTAGCGGTTCCATCAACTACTCCCGCATTGCGGAAAACATTGAGATGGACGCCATCCTGGCGGTGGCCCTGGGGGGCAACGCCCTTTCCGGCGGCAGGTTCAACATCTACGGCTCTATCCTGGGCGCCTACATCATTCAGTTCCTCACCACCACCCTCTACAAGTACGAGGTCCCCTCCACCGCCCTCCCCGCCTACAAAGCGGTGGTGGTCATCCTGCTGGTGGTGTTCAGCTCCCCTGTGGTCCGGGAAAAACTGGTAAGCCTGAAAAAAGCGCCTGCCAAAGCTGCAAAGGAGGCGACCTGAAATGCCAAAAGGAATCGCGGTTGACAACCAGGGAAGGCTCAAGGGGCGGACCTCCCTTAGCGACACCAATCTGCTTCTCGCCATTACCGTGGTGGTGTTCTTCCTCCTGTATCTGTCCGCCATCATCTTTTTGGGCGGCAGCTTCACCAAGCCTCAGAATTTCCTCAACATTCTCAACAACAACGCCTCCCTAATTGTTCTGGCCTGCGGCATGAGCCTGGTGATGATCACCGGGGGCATTGACATCAGCGTGGGGGCCGTCACCTGCCTGGTCTGTATGACCTGCGCCGTAAACCTGGAACGGCAGGGGGGGAACATCTTCACCGTCATTCTGATTGGCCTGGGCATCGGTCTTTTGTACGGGGTGGTCCAGGGCTTTCTGGTGGCCCACCTGGGCATCCAGCCCTTTATCATCTCCCTGGCCGGGATGTTCTTTGCCAAGGGAATGACCACCATTGTCAGCAAAGAGCCGGTGCGTGTGACCAACGAGAGCTTTTTGGCCATCAAGGAGCTGCGGATCATTGTCCCCGGCCTCGGCTCAAACAACAAGCTGGGCCAGTATGTCCCCGCTTACATAGAGGTAGGGGTGGTTATTGCCCTAATGGTTGTCCTCCTCTTGTTCTGGCTTCTTCGCTGGACCAAGCTGGGCCGCAGCTTCTACGCCGTAGGGGGCAACAACCAAAGCGCCAATATGCTGGGCATCAATGTGCGCCAGACCAAATTCCTGGCCCATGTGCTGTGCAGCCTGATGGCAGGGCTTGGGGGCATCCTTTACTTCCTCCATGTGGGCAGCGGCGATGTGGCCAACGCCGCCGGGGACGAGATGAACGCCATCGCCTCCTCCATCATCGGCGGAACGCTGCTTACCGGCGGCGTGGGCAATGTGGTGGGTTCCCTTTTCGGGGTGCTCAGCCTGAATACCATTAAACGGATCGTTTCCTCTTTGGGCTTTGACGAAGCCTGGTGGTCCAACATCACCGTGGCCGCCATGCTCTGCCTCTTCCTGGTGATCCAGAGCGTGGTGCTGCTCCGCAAGAACAAAAGCAAACAGTAAGGGAGGGGGGGAGAGGATGAAAACCTATCTTGGCATCGAGTTCGGCTCCACGCGGATCAAGGCGGTAACGGTGGGGGAGGACTTCGCCCCGGTTTCCGCCGGGGACTACACTTGGGCCGCCCGGTATGAGGACGGCATCTGGACCTATCCTCTGAAGGAGGTTTGGGCAGGGCTCCGGGACGCCCTTGTTCATGTGCAGGAGCGGGAGACAGTGGCCGCCGGTATCTCCGCCATGATGCACGGCTACCTGGCCTTTGACGCGGACTGGAACCTGCTGGTGCCCTTCCGCACCTGGCAGAACACCATCACCGGCCCCGCGGCGGAAGAGCTTACCGCCCTTTTTGGCTTCAACATCCCGCAGAGGTGGTCCATCGCCCACCTTTACCAAGCCATCCTCAACGGGGAGGAACACATCGGCCGCATTGCCCACATTACCACCCTGGCCGGGTATGTCCACCATGCCCTTACCGGCGTCAACGCCGTGGGAGTGGGGGAGGCCAGCGGTATCTTCCCCATTGACAGCGCGGCTTTGGACTACGACGCTGCCATGATGAAGAAGTTTGACCTTCTCGTCGCCCAGCGGAAGCTCCCCTGGAGCCTCCGGGAGCTGCTGCCCCGGGTGCTGCCTGCCGGGGAGCCTGCCGGAAACCTCACCCCGGAGGGCTCCGCCCTTCTGGAGGGCCTTCTTCCCGCCGGGATCCCCTTTGCCCCCCCGGAGGGGGACGCGGGTACCGGCATGACCGCCACGAATGCGGTGGCGCCCTGTACCGGGAACATCTCGGCGGGAACCTCCATCTTTTCCATGGTGGTGCTGGAGCATCCTTTGGAAAAGGTCCATGAGGAGATCGATTTGGTGACTACCCCCACCGGCGCGCCGGTGGCTATGGTCCACTGCAACAACTGCACAGGCGATACCAACGCCTGGGTCAGCGTCCTGGGGGAGGCCGCGGCCCTCTTTGGGGCAAAGCCGGACGCCGGGGAGTTGTACACCAAGCTATATGAAAAAAGCCTGGAGGGGGACCCGGACTGCGGCGGGGTGATGGTCTGCAACTACCTAGCCGGGGAAGGCGTCACCCATATGGATGCCGGGCGGCCCCTGGTGGCCCGGACACCGGAAAGCCGCTTTACCCTTGCCAATTTCTTCCGTGCACAGCTTTACTCCACCATGGCCACCCTGAAGATCGGCATGGATATCCTATCGGAGGAGGGGGTCCGCATCCACCGGCTTACCGGTCACGGCGGACTCTTTAAGACCCCGGTGGTGGGGCAGAGCTATATGGCCGCCGCCTGCGGAGCCCCTGTGACCTGTATGAAAACCGCCGGAGAGGGCGGGCCCTATGGCATGGCCCTGCTGGCCGCCTTTCTCCTTCTAAAGGGGGAGGGGGAAAGCCTGGAGGATTTTCTGGAAAAGCGGGTGTTCGCTGGAGTTTCGGGCAATACCATTCAGCCGGATACCGCTATGGCCCAGGGCTTTGACGCCTATATCCGGCGGTATCAGGCCCTGCTGGCGGTGGAGCGCGCCGCTGTAGAGAACTTGTAGAGGAGGAATATTGTATGAGAGAGTATTCGTTTTGGTTTGTGGTAGGAAGCCAGCTGCTCTACGGCCCGGAGGTGCTGGAGACGGTGGCCGCCCGGGCAGCGGAGATGGCCAAGGAGCTTTCCCGGGAGCTGCCTTATCCCCTGGTGTACAAGGTCACTGCCAAGAGCAACCAGGAGATTGCCCAGGTGGTAAAGGAAGCCAACTACGATGACAGCTGCGCCGGAATCATTACCTGGTGCCACACCTTCAGCCCCTCCAAGATGTGGATCAACGGCCTAGCCGGACTCCAGAAGCCCTACTGCCACCTGGCCACCCAGTACAACCGGGAGATCCCCAACGAAGAGATCGATATGGACTTTATGAACCTGAACCAGGCCGCCCACGGGGACCGGGAACACGGCTTCATCGCCGCCCGGCTGCGGATGCCCCGGAAGGTCATTGCCGGCCACTGGCAGGACAAAACGGTTCGGGAACGCCTGGGGGATTGGATGAAGGCCGCCATCGGCGCGGCTGTCTCCAGGGAGCTCCGGGTGATGCGCTTCGGGGACAATATGCGGGAGGTGGCTGTCACCGAGGGCGACAAGGTGGAGGTCCAGACAAAGCTGGGCTGGCAGGTGAACACCTGGGCCGTCGGCGACCTGGTGAAGGAGATGAACGCCGTCACCGAGGCAGAGATCGATGCCCTGATGGAGACCTACCGGGAGAATTACGACATCGCTACCGATAATCTGGAGGCCATCCGCTACCAGGCCCGGGAGGAGATCGCCATGAAGCGGATGCTGGACCGGGAGGGCTGCAAGGCCTTTTCCAACACCTTCCAGGATCTGTACGGCATGGAGCAGCTCCCCGGCCTTGCTTCCCAGCACCTGATGGCCCAGGGCTACGGCTACGGCGGCGAGGGGGACTGGAAGGTGGCCGCTATGACCGCCATCATGAAGGCCATGGGGGAAAACGGCAACGGCGTTTCCCTTTTTATGGAGGACTACACCTACAACCTTGTTCCCGGGGCAGAGTACAGCCTGGGGGCCCATATGCTGGAGGTCTGCCCCTGCTGCGCCGCCGGGCGTCCCCGCATCGAGACCCATCACCTGGGCATCGGCATGAACGAAAAGGACCCCGCCCGTCTGGTCTTTGAGGGGAAGGCGGGAGACGCCATTGTGGTCAGTCTCATCGATATGGGGGGACGGCTGCGGCTGATTTGCCAGGACATCCATTGTGTTAAGCCCATCCTGCCCATGCCCAACCTGCCGGTGGCCCGGGTAATGTGGCAGGCGGAGCCCTCCCTCACCGCCGGGGTGGAGTGCTGGATCACTGCCGGGGGCGCCCACCACACCGTCCTCAGCTACGACGTCACCGCCCAGCAGATGAAGGACTGGTGCGCCATGATGGACATTGAGTTTGTCCACATTACAAAGGACACCACGGTGGAAAGCCTGGAGCATGACCTGTTCCTCTCCGACCTGGCCTGGAAACTGAAGTAAGAACATAGGGCGCGGTGCTTTTGGAAGGAACGCCGCGCTCCTCTTTGCGAAAGGAGTGGTCACTATGCTGGAAATACTGAAACAGCAGGTACTGGAGGCCAACCTCCTCCTGCCGAAGCACGGTCTGGTCACATTTACCTGGGGGAACGTCTCGGGCATCGACCGGGCGCGGGGCCTGATGGTCATCAAGCCCTCCGGGGTGGAGTACGACGCCATGACCGCCGACGACATGGTGGTGGTGGACCTGGAGACCGGGGAGCGGGCGGAGGGGAAGTGGAAGCCCTCCTCCGACACCGACACCCACCTGGCCCTCTACCGGGCCTTCCCCGCCCTGGGGGGCATCGTCCACACCCACAGCCGCTGGGCCACCAGCTTCGCCCAGGCGGGGCGGGGTATCCCGGCCATGGGTACCACCCAGGGGGACTACTTCTATGGGGAGATCCCCTGCACCCGGCAGATGACCCCCGCCGAGATCGCCGGCAGCTACGAGCTGGAGACGGGGAATGTCATCATCGAGACCTTCCGCCAACGGGGCATCGACCCGGCCCAGGTCCCTGCGGTGCTGGTCCACAGCCACGGGCCCTTCGCCTGGGGCACCGACCCCATGAACGCCGTCCACAACGCGGTGGTGCTGGAGGAGGTGGCCTTTATGGACTTCCATGCCCTGATGCTGGAGCCGGGCAAGGGCCCCATGCAGCAGGAGCTTCTGGATAAGCACTACCTAAGAAAGCACGGCCCCGGGGCCTACTATGGACAGGGCTGAGGAGGCAGAAAGAATGACCGGAAAACTCTTTGGTAAAATGCCTGACAGCACCTTGGTGGAGGAATACACCCTCCGGGACGGGGACCTGTCCTGCAGCATCATCACCTACGGCGGGGCACTGCGCTCTCTCCTTGTTCCCGACCGGGAGGGGAAGCCGGTGGACATCCTTTTGGGCTTCGATACCCTTGAAGATTATCGGGGGCAGGATAAGTATATCGGGGCCCTGATTGGACGATACGCCAACCGCATCGGCGGCAGCCGCTTTATCCTGGGGGGACAGGAGTACCGCCTGGCGGCCAACGAAAGCCCCAATCACCTCCATGGCGGCATGACAGGCTTTGACAAGCAGGTTTGGACGGTGAAGGCCGCCTCGGACAGCGCCCTGACGCTGGCGCTGCAAAGCCCCGATGGCCAGGAGGGCTACCCGGGAAACCTGGAGGTTGCCGTAACCTATACCCTCCAAGACAGTGCCCTGTCCATTGATTACCAGGCCGTCAGCGACAGGAGCACCCTCTGCAATCTTACCAACCACGCCTACTGGAACCTTTCGGGGCATAACAGCGGAGACATCAAGGAACAGCAGTTCCGGCTGCCCAACAGCCGCTACACGCCGGTGGATGCCGGAGCCATCCCCACCGGGGCTATCGACCCGGTGGAGGGGACCCCTATGGACCTGCGGCAGCTCCGGCCGCTGGGGGAGCGGGAGTATGACCACAACTGGGCTATCGACAACTGGGACGGGACGCTGCGCCTCGCCGCGCAGGCTTTCTCCCCCGGCACTGGCATCGATATGGAGGTACTGACCACTCTGCCGGGCATCCAGTTCTACACCGGCAATTTCCTGGATGGCTGTCCCAAGGGCAAGGGCGGGGCGGTCTATCCCCGCCACGGGGCCTTTTGCCTGGAGACACAGTATTATCCAAACTCGCCGAACCTCCCGGATTTCCCCAGTGCAGCGCTGCCCGCTGGGGAGGTCTGGCGGAGCAAAACCGTATATCGTTTTGGAAAGAAGGACCATTATGACTGATTCGGAAAGAAAATTCCTTATGGCTACGGCCTGTAAGGTGCGGCTGGGGATTCTTCAGGGGACTCATGGGGCCAAGTCCGGCCACCCCGGCGGCAGCCTTTCGGCGGCGGAGCTGTTCACCTACCTGTATTTCAAGGAGCTGCGGATCGACCCTAAGAATCCAAAATGGGAGGACCGGGACCGTTTCGTTCTCTCCAAGGGGCACACCGCGCCGGGACTCTATGCAGCCCTTGCTTACCGGGGTTTCTTCCCGGAAGAAAGGCTCTCCACGCTACGGCATCTTGACAGCGAACTCCAGGGACATCCCAACATGAACACGGTTCCGGGGGTGGATATGTCCACCGGCTCCCTGGGACAGGGGATTTCCGCCGCGGCGGGGATGGCTCTGGCGGCCAAGCGGATGGGGAAGAACTGCCGGATCTATGCCTTGCTGGGTGACGGAGAGATCCAGGAGGGCCAGGTATGGGAGGCAATGATGTTCGCCCATCACTATCACTTGGATAACCTCTGCACCGTCATTGATAACAACGGCCTTCAGATTGACGGACCGGTGGACCAGGTGATGAGCCCCTATCCCATCGGGGATAAGTTCCGGGCCTTCGGCTGGGAGGTGGCGGAGATCGACGGCCACGACTTTGACCAGCTGAAGGCGGCCTTTGCTAAGGCCCGGGCTACCAAAGGGGTCCCTACCGGCATCGTGATGAAAACCATCAAAGGGAAGGGCGTCAGCTTTATGGAAAACCAAGCGGGATGGCACGGCAAGGCCCCTAATGACCAGGAGTATGAAGCCGCAGTTGCGGAAATAAAGGCCTGTCTGGCAGAAGTGGAGGCGAGGTAAGATGGCGGATATGAAAAAAACCGCAACCCGGGACAGCTATGGTGCGGCCCTTGCTGAACTGGGGGCAGAACATGAGGACCTAATCGTCTTTGACGCCGACCTGGCCGGAGCCACCAAGACCGGTGTTTTCCGCAAGGCCTTTCCCGACCGGCACTTCGACTGCGGTATCGCCGAAGGAAACATGATGGCGGTGGCTGCCGGGGCGGCGGCCATGGGGCTGGTGCCCTTCGCCTCCTCCTTCGCCATGTTCGCCGCAGGGCGGGCCTTTGAGCAGATCCGCAACTCCATCGGCTATCCCCGTCTCAATGTCAAGATCGGGGCCACCCACGGCGGCATTTCGGTAGGGGAGGACGGAGCTTCCCACCAATGCTGTGAGGATTTCGCCCTGATGCGCTCCATCCCGGGGATGGTGGTGCTGTGTCCCTCCGATGATGTGGAGGCAAAGGCGGCGGTGAAGGCGGCCTACGAGTATCAGGGACCGGTCTACCTCCGCTTCGGTCGCCTGCCCGTTCCGGTGTTCCACAAGGAGGAGGACTTTCGGTTCCGGATCGGCAAGGGGGAAGTGCTGCTGGAGGGCAGCGATATTGCCATCATCGCCACCGGACTGATGGCATGGGAAGCGCTGGAGGCAGGAAGGCAGCTTCATCAGCAGGGAATTTCCGCCCGGGTCATCAACCTGTGCACCATTAAGCCCCTGGATGAGGAGCTGATTTTGAGCGCTGCCAGGGAATGCGGAAAGGTCATCACCTGTGAAGAGCATTCTGTCATCGGCGGCCTGGGAGAGGCGGTAAGCTCCCTTCTCAGCGAACAGTGCCCAGTTCCGGTTCGCCGCATCGGGGTCAACGACCAATTTGGACATTCCGGCCCCGCCCAGGAGCTGCTGCGGCAGTTTGGGCTTTCGGCAGAGCACATTATTGAGGTGGCAAGGAGCTTTTGAGGGAACGCAGCGCCAAGCGAACAGCTGCACCGTTCTAAAAATCCGTAAAAGCCAGGAATTGCTCTCCGCAAAGGCAAATCTGCGCCCTCATCAATAAAGGAAAGAATATCACAGAAAGACTTTGCATTGTTCTTTTTGCATGACCGGGTTTTACCCTATCGCCTCCCTGTAGCTTTGCTACAGGGAGGCTGTTTTCATTTTATGTTGAAATTTCCACAGATAAAGCAGTGGGAGCTTTAAGTCGGCTTTCTTGTGAGAAACAAAAACAAGTGCTTAGTATATAATAGCCGCCAACATCGAAAAGGTTTTGTTATACACGCTCCAGTTGAAATTAATTTTATTTAGGAGAAAAATAGAGCCGCAGCAAATGCAAGAGCTGATACAGAAGTAATAAACAATCATGGATGAACGTCATAAGATTTTCTTGAGTTTGGCTGAAAAGCAGGGAGTTATTATCTATAAAGATGCGGAAGCAAAATGGAAGGTGTCACAGGCCGCTGCTATTTTAAGCCTTCGGGATATGGTCAAACAGGGTATGCTGCTCAAAGAAAAAGTGCAGTAAGAAGCAGAAATATCGTATTGCGGGGTGATATTTTATGAGCCGTGCAGGGTGACCACCAAATGACCACCAGCGAGCTCAAAAATCCAGATAATTGGGATAATAGCGCTATATATTGGCCTTGTATATTATCAAGTACCACGATATATAGTACAAGCCACCATCACCCCATCGAGTGGGAGTGAGTTTCCAGTCTCTGTCGATTGGCTTTTTAAGCGATTCTACAAACTTCCAATCCCTCTTTTGATAACCATTTGATAATACCTCCGTGAGGATAAAACATTCTCCCGCACAGGTGGCAGCCGGGCCCGGAGTGATTTCCTCTGGCAACACGCTGGCAACAAGTCCATATTAGGAAGCCCACCAATAAAACAGAAAAAGTGCCGGGGTGCGGTGACAGCACTCCGGCACTTTTCTGTAGTGTAGGATGTCCACTAAAAAGATGGCGGTGTAATAGCGAAAATGACCTGGGTGGTGATTCCGGTGCGATTATGCCAGGCGTGGCGGGAGCCCGCCGGGATGCGGACACTGTCCCCGGGAGTCATGGTCAGGGTGTGCCCCTCCAGCTCCAGCTCCACCGATTCCCCGGAAAGCATGTAAGCCACCTCCTCGCCGGCATGGCTGCCAATATCTCGAAAGGAGCTGAGGTACGGGGGGATGACCATAATACAAAACTCGATGTCGCCCTTGGTATCAGGGGTCAGCAGCTCGTACTGGACCTCCGGCTCGTTTTTGGAGCCGATGGTTCGCCGCTCCTCCGGATGGACCACCAGGCTTTCCATGGGCCGCTCCTGAAAAAAGGTGTACAGCGGTACCTCCAGTACCTGGGCGATGGCCCTCAGCGTGTTAATGGAGGGGTTCGCCTGCTTATTTTCAATCTGACTGAGCATGGAGGGGGTGATGCCTGCCAGGGTAGCCACCTTCCGGATGGACAGCCCTTTCTCCCCCCGAATGCTTTGTATCATTTTCCCCAGATTCAATTCCTCCAAAATAACGCCCTCCAAATACAGCCCCGGCTTCGCCGCCGTAAAAAAGGGCTGCTTCATTGTACTTTTCTGTATAAAAAGCCGCAGATCTCCTGTTTTTAAGCGATCCTATGAGCTGCAAAGCCTATTCATTATACCATAGGTTTAGAAAAAGGGAAAGCCTCTTTTGGCAAAAAAAGGCCCCGGGCAGCGAACACTGTCCGGGGCATCAAGGAAACAAATCTTTAGGCTTCGATCAGGGCCTTCCCCTTGGCATAGTAGCGGTCCATTTCGTCCGGGGGGACCATGCTGCCGCCGGTTGCCCAAACCAGCTGTGTGCTTTGGGACAGCTGGGCGGGGGCAATGCTGTTTTGGGCAAGGTAGCCGGAAAAGA
This sequence comes from Angelakisella sp., assembly GCA_022794295.1. Lineage (GTDB taxonomy): Bacteria > Bacillota > Clostridia > Oscillospirales > Ruminococcaceae > Angelakisella. The sequence goes on from JAAWEO010000002.1 coordinate 15,983, forward strand.
CAGGGGATTTAGCCAGCAGCACCGGGCCGTACATTCCGGCTAAGGCACTGGGTTCCAGCCGCAAGCCCTGGGTGTCGGTCAGCTGGGCAAGCATCCGGTACATCCGCTGGTCCTCCAGGCTGTAGCAGCCGCTGAGGAAGGGGGACAGAACCCGGCCCACAAAGCTGGAGGCCCTTCCAACCGCAAGGCCGTCGGCGATCGTCTTGTTGTCGATCCCCAGGTCCTGGACGCAGATCTCGCTGTTCAGGCCGGTAGCCAGCCCCAAAAGCATACAGCAGGAATGGGTCGGCTCAGCGAAAAAGCAGTGCGCAGCATCGCCAAACACCAGCTTGATCCCAAAAGCGACGCCGCCAGGGCCTCCGCCTACCCCGCAGGGGAGGTAGACAAAGAGGGGATGCTCCTTGTCCACAGCGACACCGGCCTCCTCCAGCTGTTTCTTCAGCCGGAGGGCGGCTACCGAGTAGCCTAAAAATAGGGTCTGGGAGTTCTCGTCATCCACAAAGTGACAGTAGGGGTTTCCCTCGGCCTCTTTCCGGCCCTGAGCAACGGCCACACTGTAATCGGAGGGGTACTCCATTACCGTAACGCCCTTGCTTCGGAGCAAATCCTTCTTCCACTGCCGGGCATCGGCGGACATATGGACAGTGACCTGGAACCCCAGCTTGGCGCTCATGATGCCAATGGACAACCCCAGGTTACCGGTGGAGCCCACAGCAATGGAATACTTGGAGAACAATTCGTGGAAGGGAGGGGTATCAAAGACACGGTAGGGGTCGCCCTTCCGAAGAAGACCGTGCTCCAGGGCAATGTCCTCGGCAGTTTTCAGCACCTCGTAAATGCCGCCCCGGGCTTTAATCGAGCCGGAGATAGGCAGGTGGCTGTCCAGCTTCACCAAAAGGTTTCCGGGGATGGCGGTGCCTGCCTCCTCCTCCAGCAGCTTTTTCATGGCGGGGATAGCCTGCACCGGGGATTCCAGTATACCGCCGTAGGCCTGGGTCTCTGGGAAAACAGTCTGGAAGTAGTCGGCAAACCGCTCCAGCCGGTCACTGGCATCCTGGATATCCGCCATGGTCAGGGGACATCCGGCAAGGGCCGTGGCGGTGGGCTTTTTGGCCGGATTGGCCCAGGTTACCTCCTTCAAGGCACCAATGTCCTCCAGAATGGGAAATTGCACAATCCATTCCGCCAATGTTCTTCCACAAATCTGCAAATTTAAATCCATAGCAAAAGATCCTTTTTCTTCATTTTGGGATACAGATAGAGGGACTCTTTAGAACATCCCAGGCAGAACGCCGGAGAAGGCGTTGAGCACGGCAAGGATGACCATACCGATGATGCCGGAGAGGATGCAGGGGACGGTGGTGGTCATCAGGCAGTCCCTGGTGTTCAGACCGTTGTAGGTGGAGGGGAACCAGAAGGTGACATCGGTGGGGAAGGTGGCACTATGGGCGCCCAGGCAGACGGACAGACCGGCGATGATCGGGGAGAGGCCGGCGGCCACGCATACAGGCCCCGCAATGGCGATAGAGGTAAGCATGGCGGCTGTGGCGGAACCAACAGCGGCACGGATGCAGAAGGCAAGCAGGAAGCCCAGGAGGATGACCGGCATATTGGTGGCAGACATGATCTCCACCAGGTCGGCGCTCATGGTGGTGGCACCCAGCATGGCGGCAAAGCACCCGCCGGCACCAACGATCAGCAGGATGTTGCCCACCCGGTTGGCGGATTCATCGATGAAGCCCATCACGGTCTTGCCGGGCATATATTTCCTCAGGGTAAAGCCGGTGACCAGCATGGCGATAAAGAGGGCAATGTTGGAGTTCCCGAAGAAGTTTACCACAGTGTAGACAGGGCCTTCCTTGACAAAGATGGAGAAGATAGAAGCGAAAACGATCAGGGCGATGGGGAAGATCACCAGCAGGAAGCTTTTCAGGGCAGAGGGCTTGCTGGGGTCAGGGGCCAGCAGGTCGTCGTCTGCAAGGATCTCCTGCATCCCATCGTGGATGGCCTTCTTCTCCTCGGCGGAGGCTACCAGGTTGGCGTACACCCAGCCAATGAGCAGGGAGGCGGGGAGGCAGACCACCAGGCCCCAAATGATGAACCAGCCGATATTGGCTCCGGCTTGGCCGGCAACAGCCAGAGGGCCGGGGGTGGGGGCGACACAGCTGTGGGTCAGCATCAGCCCGGTAAAAATGGCGATGACATAGGCCTTCATATGTTTTTTGCTGATTTTTTGCAGGGCGACCACCAGGGGGGCGGTCATGATGTAAGCGCAGCCGAAGTAGATGGGGATGGAGAGGATAAAGCCCACCAGGTTCAGGGCCAGCAGATCATTCTTTTTGCCAAAGAGGCGGACCATCCCCTTGGCTAACTCCTCGGTGGCGCCGGATTCGCCCAAAAAGTCGCCGAAGATACTGCCGAACACGATCAGCAAGCCGATGCTTGTCATCATGTTGCCAAAACCGGCAGGAAGTGTGCCAAGGACATCGTTCACCGGCATACCCACCATAAGGCCAAAGATAATGGCGGCAGTAAAGAGGCCGACCGAGGGGGTGACCTTAAACTTGATCAGGGCGATAAGAAGGATAACAAAGATAATCAAAAAAGCAATCAGCGGAGACATTTTGTACCTCCCTTTCTGTATGGAAAATAGCAGCTGTGGGGAATCATCCCGGGACGGTTAGAGCCTATTCAGGATCTCCAAAGTATGCCGAAAGGGCTCTCAGCCATTGTGGCGGAGGATGCGCCCGGGACAGCGCCCGGTGAGCTTCTGGTCCTGCCAGACGATCTCGCCGCCTACGATAACGTAGTCAATGCCCTCGGTAATGCTGTTGGAGTTGGTGTAGGTGGCGGTGTCCCGGAGCCGGTCATAGTCAAAGAGCACCAGGTCGGCATCGTACCCCTCCCGGATCAGTCCCTTGCCCTTGATATGCAGGTAGTGGGCGGAAAGGCCGGTCATCTTATGTACCGCTTGCTCCAGGGTGAGGATGCCCTTCTCCTTAACAAAGTAGGTGATAACATGGGGAGCGGTGGCGCAGGCACGGGGATGGCCTTTTTCCTTCCAGGTGCGGGTAAGGGCGTCGCTGCCCACAATGCAGTAGGGATCACGGATGATCTCGCAGACGTCTTCATCGCACATGCTGCTGTAAACGCCGCCAGTGGAGCAGTTGTTTTCCATGCACAGATCAAAGAATGCGGTCCAGACATCCTTGCCGGTGAGCTGGGCATATTCAGCGATGGAACGCCCCTCGGCCTCCGGTGTCTTGGCAGAGGAATAGACATAGACGCCATCCCAGCCTCCGGCATTCAGGTAGTAGTTGTCATAGGCGGTGGCGGGGTCCTCCATCTCCTTTTGCAGCTGTCTGCGGAAGGCGGGATCGGCCAGCTTGGCGGTCATGGAGGTAAAGCCCTCGGAGAAGTGCCAGGGGGGCATACAGGCGTTCAGGGTGGTCATGTTCCGGGTGTAGGGGTACTGGTCGCAGATAACGCTGATCCCTTCGTCGTTGGCCTCGTGGATCAGGCGGAGGGTCTCCTTCTGCTTGCCCCAGTTCTGCTTGCCCAGCATCTTGTGGTGGGAGATATCCACCCGGACACCAGCCTCCCGGCCCACCTTGATGGTCTCCTTGACAGCATCCACGATAAAGTTTGCCTCGTCCCGCATATGGCTTGCATAGATGCCGTTAAAGGGGGCAATGACCTTGGCCAGCTCGATGATCTCATCCTCCTTGGCATAGCAGCTGGGGGTGTAGATCAGGCCGGTGGAAAAGCCTGCTGCTCCCGCTTCCATCGCCTCCCGGAGGATCCCCTTCATGGTGTCCAGCTCCTTGGGTTCGGCGGGGCGGTTTGCCATACCCATAACGGCAATGCGGAGGGTGCTGTGACCGATATAGGTTTTCACATTGGCAGTAAGGGGCTGCTTTTCGGCGTACTCCAGGAAGCGGCTGTAGCTCTTCCAGTTCTTCATATCCTCGGGGAAGAAGGTGGTCCCCATAGACAGCAGTGTCTGGACTGCGGCCAGGTTTTCCGGCATGACAGGGGACATGGAAAGGCCGCACTGTCCGGTCACCTCGGTAGTGACACCCTGGTTAGACTTAAACAGGTGGGCGTCCTCGGACCCAAGGATAAGGTCGCCGTGGGTGTGGGCGTCAATAAAGCCCGGGGACAGGCACCGCCCGGCAGCATCGATGGTCTGGGCAGCCTCCTCGGTGCCGGCCGCCATTACCAGCTTGCCGTCCTTGATCCCTACACTGCCCTGGCAGGAGGGTTCTCCGCTGCCATCAATGATGCGCGCATTTTTAATCAGGATATCTAGCATAATGTGTCATTCCCTTCTCTTAACCAATTACTGGACACCTTCCGGCTCTCCCCCCTGCAGTGAGGGTAAGCCTCAAACACACCCGGAATGTTAATTATAATTAAACACTAAATCAGAGAAAATGTCAACAGCCTGCAGAAAATAATTTAATTTATCAAAAAAATTATCCTATTTATACAAATACATGCGATGTTTTTCTACAAAAGTGTAAAACAGGAGTGGATGGTTTGCCGGGCTTTATAGACAAGGCTCTTTCTGGACGAAGCCCGCGGCAAGATGAAGCAGGGGCAGTGTGACGAGGTCATGGAACACACCCTTCCTGTTCTGGAGGCTGGACACAAACTGGCCCTGACAGTGGGCAGCTGCCAGGAGGGGGAAAAGAGCTGCTCATGGAACAGCTCCAGCTGTACCCCGAGTAGGTTTGCTATTTCTATCAGGGCAAAAAAGACGGATTGAATGTCGTTTGTGAAAGTGGTATACTTTACCCATGTTAATTTTGCGAAATCAAAAGTGGGGGGGAAATAAGATGGATATGACAAGGTTTAAGTGGACACGAGAGCCAAAGCAATGTCATATTGACAGCACAAAAGTGGAGATTGTCACCGTTCCAAACACCGACCTGTGGCAAAGGACCTATTATCATTTTCAAAATGATAACGCACCAGTACTTCAAATGGAAACGGATGAAAGCTTTTTCAGTTTTATTGTTAAAACTGATTTTTCTGAAAGCTGCCACAGATTTGACCAATGTGGTATTGTTATGTATTTGGATAGTGAAAATTGGCTGAAAGGCTCTGTCGAATATGAGAATGAGAATTTCCAGCATTTAGGCAGTGTTGTAACAAACAATGGGTATTCTGACTGGGCAACTACTCCTATTTCTGCTGCAATCAAATCCATGTGGTATCGTTTCAGCCGCCGTGAAGACGATTATTGTATTGAGTGCTCTGAAGATGGCATTCATTATAGCCAAATGCGCATTTGCCATATGAACAAGGGGAGCGGTACTGTCAGGTTTGGCATCTATGCCTGTTCACCGGAGGATTCTTCGTTTAAAGCTATTTTTACTAACATGGAGTTTACTGAATGTCAATGGAAGGCCCACAATGGGCAACAGCCAGATTAAAAGATTATTTTAACCAGGGGATTTATCCTTTGGTGAAATCCCCTTGGTAAATGGCCCCTTGAAATAACAGCTTAACCGGTGCAGGCTACAGCTATGGAGAAGTAACCGAGAAAAATACCACTGGGTCATACTTATAGAAAATAACTCGCTAATTACCTTTTTCAATTTACGAAATGAAAGGCTGGTCCACAAGCTGCCCGTTCTTTATAAGTACCTCAAACCTGACGTCTTTTGAACTGGAGGATATGAACTTCCGGCTGAAAAGGAGGAGATAAAGCATGAAACGAGTGATTGCCCTTGTGCTGTCCATGGTGTTTGCTCTGCTTACCGGCTGCGGCACCACCGCCGCGCCGCCTGTCAGTGAGCCCGAGCCTGCCCCGGTGTCTGTCAGCGAGCCCCCGCCCCCCACCTTTGTGGAAGGCGTTGTGAAGGAGGCATCCCCCGGGAAGATCGTTGTGACTCTGGCTGACGGAACGGAATTCGCCCTGGATACCGCCGGTATCTCTGACCTGAAGGTCAACCCGGGCGATACTGTGAAGGTGGAATATACCGGTGCCCCCGGCTCCGCTGTGGCCGGCAAGGTGGATGTTACCAAGGCCGCTCCGGTTTTTGTGACCGTTACCGGCATCGTGAAGGAAGCCACTGCCAGCATGATGCTTCTTGTCCTGGAGGATGAAACCGAGCTTGTCCTGCTCACCAAGGATATTGAGGGCCTTGAGGTCAAGGCGGGCGACAAGGTGACTGCTGAATACAGCAAGGACGACAACGGTGCGGTTGCCGCCGCCGTGGAGGTGACCGAGCCCGCCATCCCCGAGGACACCGCCAGCGATACCGGCGCCAGTTCTCAGACGGCAGCCCCCGCAGCCCCAGCTTCCTCTGCCGGGGGATCTTCCGCCTCTGCCCCGGCTTCCTCTGCACAGCCCGGTACTAGCTCGGGCGCAGACTCTTATGATATCGGTGCTGCTATTTGGGGCTGGCTGGAGGAAGTGGGAGCAACAGAGGATACCGGCTATGAGGACAAGGACGACGCCCCTTCCGGCGAGCCCGAGCAGCCATCCGAGAGCCAACCCGAGGAAGAACCTGAACCCGAACCCGAACCTGACGAAGACGCCTGTGATGTTTATGAGGCCATCCGCCTGATCAATGCCGAGCGGACCAAGGCTGGGCTGGCGGAGCTGACGATCGATGATGACATCATGAGTATGGCGGCAGTTCGGGCGGAGGAAATTGCAAGCAGATATGAGCATACCCGCCCCGATGGACGGAAATGGTCCACCGTCTTTGATGACTATGGCTGGGAGCTCAGTATGCGCGCAGAAAACATCTATGCCTCCCCCAAAAGTGCCGAAGCCGCCGTTAGCGGGTGGATGGACTCCTCTGGTCACAAGGCAAATATCCTGAAAAGTAATGCTACAAAAATCGGGCTTGGTTACTACTACGACAGTGAGTCCAGATGGAAGCACTTTTGGGTGATGCTTGTTTCCGGGTAACCGCAACTTTTTGCAGTCTCGTAATGGAAAAGCCGGTTTTTCACTGATTTGACAAAAAGACCAGGAGTATTGTGCTCCTGGTCTTTTCATTTTCGCTTTTCCAAAGGAGGCTTTCCTTAGACGACGAGCCTGGCATTGTGAATACCATGAGAGCCTGTTTCTCCCCACAGTATACCTTCCTGACAGCCCATAGCGGCGGGGAGGCCATTCGGAGGGCAGAAAAACCGCCAGGCCGGTGGTTTTAGTAGGAATACCGGTTCCGGTAGTGGAAAAGACAGGCGGCAGATACGGCGAACATGATCCCCTCCGCAGCAGGTACAGCCAGCCATACCCCTGTGATCCCCCAAATACGGGGCAATAAGAGGATACCGGCTGTTAAGAGACCGAAGGTCCGCAGCAGGGAAAGAACTGCCGATACGGTTCCGTTTGACAAGGCGGTAAACATGGCGGAGGTAAAAATGTTTAGGCCGCAGAAAAGAAAACTAAATGAAAAAACCGCAAAGCCTTCTGCCGCAATTTGGCAGACCGGGGATGAATCATCTGCAAACAGCTGCGCAAGATAAGGTCCGCCCAACCTGGAGACCGCAAAGGTCAAAATGGATACCGCCGCAAGAAATCCCATACTGATGGAAAAGACCCGCTTCTGCTGGACGTCATCGTTGTTTCCGTAGCAAAACCCGATCACAGGCGCAACTCCTATGGAGTAGCCGATAAACAGCGTGTTCAGCAGAAATTGGGAGTAAATGACAATGGTGATAGCTGCAACGCCGTTTTCCCCCAGCAAATTCATCATGGTGCGGTTAAACAGGAATGTTGTAACGGCTGCTGCCAGCTGGCCCACCATCTCGGAGGAGCCGTTGAAGCAGCTCTCCCTGATCACAGCCCAGTTCAGCTTTGGCCTTGTAAAGGACAGCCCCTTTTTGCGGCCTGCAAAGTAGACCAGCCCGGCAGCCGTAGGGATCAGATAGCCGAAGCCTGTCCCCAAAGCGGCCCCACGGATCCCCAGGCCACAGGGGACAAGAAAGATGTAGTCCAAAATAATATTGGCCACACCCGCCAGAACAGACAGGCCAAGACCAAGGCCCGGTTTTCCCGCCGTTACAAAAAGGTTCGAAAATAAGATCTGTAGTATGTTTGCGGGAACAAAGAAAAACAGCACCGTAAGGTAATCGCTGCAATAGGGAAAAAGCAGGCCGCTTGCCCCAAGGGCGGAAACAATATGTTTGGTACCCATCAGTCCGCCCAAAAGGATCAGAAATCCCATGACCGCACCGGTCAGAACAAGCAGGGTGAAGTCCTCCTTTGCCTCCTGGACCTTGCCCGCCCCCATTTTTCGAGAAACGATCGCGTTTGCGCCTGCTGCAAACATTGTCCCCAGCCCCACGATTATATTGACAACGGGACAGACAATGTTCATGGCAGAAAGGGCATCTGTATTTACAAACTGCGCCACGAAAATGGTGTCCACAAGGGTGTACAGCCCCATAAAAATCATCATGGCGATGGTGGGAAATGCAAAGCGCAGGAGTGATCCTGCGCTCCAATTTTCTGTTAACATATAATCATTCATAGTCGCCTTTCTCCTGTTTTGACGGCAAAATGAGCCGCTGGGTGGGATAGCCAAATTCGGTAAGAAGCTCCCCCTGGACAAAGCCCAGCCCCAGATATTCCTCCCGCTGGCCGGGATCGGCCTTGTCCCCCTGGCGGAAGGTTGTGATGCTGATTTCACGGCCGGTAAAGAGACCGCACATCAGAAAGTCCACAAGAGCCTTTGCCGTCCCATAGCGCCGGTATTGCGGATGCACCGCCAGAAAGTCGATGCTCCCGGTCTGGCAGGAAAATGCAGCGGCTCCAATGATGGCTGGACCATCCCGTATGACCAGGGCCTGCTGCCGCCGGATATGCTGCCTGACCTGTTCCAGATGGGAGCCTTCCTCAAGGCAGGGGAACCGGTCAGCAACAAGGGCAGCAAAATCCATCCAGCGGGGGATATCCTCCGGCACCCCATAGGAGATTTCCCACCCGATCTCGTCCGGAGCGGTTGGAGTTTCCTTTAACGGCAGCTCCAGCTGCAAGGGGTAAAAGGCCGCGTGCTGCCGGTATTCTATGGGTGTTTGCTTATACATGGATTTAAAGACGGAGGCGAACGCCTGCTGGCTTTCGTAGCCGGCGATCAGGGCGATCTCCATTACCGGCTTTTCGGAAAATACCAGCAGCTTTGCCGCCTCGGTCAGCTGGCGGCGCCGGATATAATGGTGGGGTGTCATCCCGACTGTGTCGGTAAATATTCGGTGCAGGTGGTACTTGGAATAGCAAAGAGCGTTTGCAACAGTGTCCAGATCCAATTTTTCATTGAGATGCGCTTCAATGTAGGAGATCACTGCCGCTGCTTTCTTAATATTCTGGCCGTTCATGATTTCCCCCTTTCCTGCTTATTGTACCAAAACAGGTCGGGGCATGTTTCATCATTCTTGCGGTTTTTCCGAAAAATAGCTGGCTGCCGGTTAACCGGTTCCCAGCCAGGCCCACACAGCCAGAAGCCCCAGGGAACAAAACCACACCGAGGTGCCGCCCAGACAGGCGGCCAAAGGGACCCCCACGCCGGCCCCCAAACAAAAGACCAGGATCACCCAAAGGTACCGGAGGGCCTTTTGCCCGGCCTCCCGGTCCCTGAGAAACAGAAACCGCCACAGCTGACCGGAGCCGGATCGAAGATTGCCGGTGCACATGGTGGTGGCATAGGGCAGGCCCTCCAGCTGGCGAAAGCTGTTTACCTGCATGGAGCATAAAAAGGAGATAGTGACATTCACAGCCGGGTCGGGGAAGGAGGCGGGCAGAAGCCCCACTACCCCCAGGATACCGGCTTCCAGAAGGAGTACGGTGCGCTGCCACCGCCCCGGAGGAGCCCCTTCTCCCCGGGCCCGCAGGCCTTCGGTGACCAGCACCCCCAGGGCAAAGGCGGCAATAGGGATCAGATAATAGGCCGCCCGGAGGAGTTCCCCGCGGGCGGCGGCAATGCTGAACAGTACCATATTCCCGGTTTGCGCATTGGCAAAAACGCCGCCCCGGGTAAAATAGGTGTAGGTATCCAAAAAGCCCCCCACCGCGGCCAGCAGAAGGGCGGTGGGGAGGGCCTCGTGACGGGGAACAGACATAGGGGCAAGCCTCCTTCGGGACAGGATCAGTTTAGCGCAGCACCTTCATCTGCATCCCTTCCATTACATCCAGGGCCTTGCCGTGCAGGATGGGGTCAAAGCTGCCGCAAAGCCGCCCGTCAATGACCACCTCCGCATTGGGGAAGGCAGTTTGGAGGATCACCGCGTTGGCGATAACGCACATATTGGTGACCACCCCCGCTAAGGTGATTTCGGTGGGCTGGTACTCCCCCAGAAAGCTGTAGTTCTGTGCCCCAAAGGCAAATTTGGGAGCCAGGTAAACGTGGGGGTGGTCCTCCTCCATATACCGCTCCAGCTTGCCATAAAGCCGCCACCCCTGGGAGGATTTTTGGCAGTGGCTTACCGGCAGGTGCTTCCCCTCCCGGGTGGAGAGGTAATCCGGACCGTGGGTATCCAGGGTAAAGACCACCGGCCAGTCCTTTTTCACATATTCCTCTACCAGGGCCGCAATGCCCTCCTCCAGTGCTTTCGCGCCCGGAAAGCCCAAGGCACCGTCGACAAAGTCCTTCTGAAAATCAACAACCACAAGCACCTTTCCCATTTCTAACGCTTCCTTTCATTTTGATTGGCTCCATTGTACCCCCGGAAACAGAAAAAAGAAAGCCCTTTTGGGAAATTTTTTCCGGGGGATGCAATAAACTGAGAAAAAAGGTACACTATTGCTATGAAGTCCATTATCACAAGTAAGAAAGGAAGCAAATGTTATGATGCTGAAACGAATTTTTTCCGCCGCTCTGGCGGCTGCCCTTCTCTTGGCGATGACCGCCTGCGGCGGCTCCAAGGAGCCCCCTGTGCCCACCCTGAAGGAGGGAGTTACCCTTCAGCAGGTGATCGACCAGGTGAACGAGAGCTACCCTGTGGCTATGTCTGCCGCGGTAGATGAAACCGTTCTCACCGACCTGCTGGGAATCTCGGCCGACGATGTGGAGGAATATGCCGGGTACATTACCATGGTAATGGTCTCCTCCGATAACCTGATCGGGATCAAGGCCAAGCCGGACAAGGTGGAGACGGTCCAGAAGGCCCTGGAGAGCCAGAGGGATACGGTGATCCAGACCTTTGAGCAGTATCTTCCCGCCCAGCTGGATAAGGCCAAGGCCGGCAAGGTGGTCACCATTGGGAACTATGTTTTCCTGCTGATTGTGGGGAATACAGATAAAGACCTGTCCGCCGAGATCGCCGGGGCGGAGGAACTGATCCGGGGGAATTTTGACAACCTCACCTGATCCTGACCGAAAAAAACCGGGCGCTGTGCTTTTGGCATGGCGCCCGGTTTTTCTATTGGGAATAAAGCGGAAAAACAGAGCAAAAATCTGCCGCTGCTGGAAGTCCCCGGCGGATGCGGCAGGGGAGAGCTGGAAAAAAGGCAGCCTTTCCCCAAAGGATTGGAAGAAATGCCAGAGAATGGTTGAAAAGCGGTTACAAATTCCACTGATTATAGTTACAGTTTGTAATATACTGTAATTGCAGGAGCCAATCCGGCTTCTGAGAAGAAATCAAATGGAGGAAATCCGCAGATGAAAAAGATTTTTGCGATGATCCTGGCGGTGGCAATGCTGTCTGTTATGGCAGTGGCTGCCGACTTTAACCCCGGCAAGAAGATCCGCTTTAACGGCAACGAGGACCGCTGGGAAGGGGAGCTGAAGGCGATCAACACCGATAACTATTCCGTTTCCAGCGTCAAGTGGGAGCAGGGACGGGACCTGGTCTCCTCTGTCACCATCGATAACGACGACGAGGTGCTGGTGGTGGCCCTGAAGCCCGACTATAAGACCACCAAGGAAAAGACCCTGGAGGGTACCATCAAGCTTCGGGAAAAAGGAAAGACCCGGTACGCCACCCTGTCCATCAACGCCACCGTGGGCTTTGACGTGATGGATCTTACTGTGGACGTCAACGGCGATGTGGAGGTTCCCACCATCGATTCCGGCACCCTGTACCGCATTGATGACGCGGGCAAGGGCTACGGCACCCTGAGCTTCTCCGCCGGCGACACCGACATCAGCGTCCGTGTTTACGACGACGAGGTCTACTACCTGTACAGCAACAGCGATGCCATTAAGAGCGTCCTTACTGCCAACCCCGACAGCGACGCGGTCATCGACTTTTTGACCTTCGAGGGGACTCCTACCTTTAACTCCACCGCTACCGTAAACTTCTACGGCGTGGAGGAGGACCAGATCATCTACGAGATGCGCAACGGCCGCCTGAACCGCTCTGCCGCCAAGTGGAGCGAGGATGATGGGGCCTGGGTCCTGAAGACCCGCGCCCTGGGGAGCTATGTCATCTCTGACCAGGCACTGAAGAGCCCCACCGGGACCACCGGCGGCTCCAGCTCCGGCACCAACAACGAAACCGGCGGCAACAACCCTGACACCGGTGCAAACGATGTCACTGGCGTGGCCACCGCCCTGGCCCTGGCCTCTCTGGTCTCCGCTGCCGCGGTGTCTCTGAGAAAGTCCAAGTAAAGCAAAGGTCTGTTCAGACCGGGAAAACCCTGGGGCTCCGCTTCGCAAAACGCGGGGCGGGGCCCCTTCATCTGGAAGGGAGAGCCGCAGCAGGCTCTTTTAAAGATACAGGAGGAACCATTATGAAAAAGATCCTTTCTCTGGTTTTGGCAGTGGTGATTTTGGCGGCATCGGCCCAGGCAGCTTTTGGGGCAGAGCTTTCGGTGCGCCTTGCGGATGCCCGGCAGGAGGGGCTGCGCCCCGGGGAGGAATACCGCTTTCCCCTGATGATCCGGTATGAGGACGAGGTGCCCAGCCACCTGCGCAAGGAGGAGGGGGAAGGAAAGCGGTTCTCCCTGGCTATCCAGTCCGGGGAGGAGTTCATCCTGCCCCCCAGGATCGAGATGGAGAAGGGGCGCTACTACCTGACCGTAAATACCAAGCCCATCTATGATACCAAGCTCGCCCAGGCGGAGATCCTGGTCCGCCTCCAGGAGGAGGACACCGGCAAGGAGCTGGGCCGGGATACCGTTCGTTTTGAGATCGGTTCCCCTGCCATGAAGGCGCTGGATGACCTGCCGGCCGGGGAGGCAGTGCGGGTAAGCAACGCCGCGCCGGTGCTTACCGCCGGACATTTTAAAACCCTGTCAGAAAAAAACGAGGGAGAAGATGTGACCCTGGCGGGGCCGGGATGGGAGTATACAGTGGATGTCAGCGGCCTGGAGGAGCAGAACCTGTACAGCACTGCTGCCGTGGTGCCGGAGGTTCTGGAAAAGTACCCGGAGCAGGAGTTCCGGTTCCTGTCCTTCCCGGGGAACCCGGATTTCCAGACGCCGGGGACACTGGTCATTGATGTTTCCGACCTGACTGACAGCTACGGGGAAGAATTCTACCTTTACCGCTGTTTGGGGGACCGGCTGTATTACCTGCGCAGCCAATATGATCCGGAGGGGGAGACCCTAAGCTTCCAGCCCTCCCAGCTGGGGAGCTATGTTATCACCGACCGGAAAATAGGTGATATGGAGCTCCGGCGGCTTGATAGCCGCTAACAGCCCCTCAGGCCCTACCCGCCGCTGCGCGGCTTAACGGTGTGCGAAGGGGGTAGTGGGTGCCTGGAGTCCGAACGAGCACAGGGCGAAGCGATTCCCCGGCCTTTGACGGACTGGATGGGGAAGCTCCTGCCAATCTAAGGCTCCAGGCAGCCGCTATCGCCTTGCACAAGCTCTCGTAGGGTCTAAAGTTTAGGGCCGCCCTTTTCAAAGGGTGGCAGGTCCAGGGCGGCGCCCTGGTCGCCCTCCGCAGAGGGCGAAACACCCCCGCATCTTACCGGAGGGCGCATTTTTCTTTGCTTACTTTCTTTTTGAAAGAAAAAAAGAAAGTAAGAGCCTGCTCGCCCTGCACCCAACCAACCTGCAAATACACCCCAGTGGGGTGTTTTGCAACCTCAGACTCCTTCGAATGGACCGGCCTTATGGCCGGTCCATTCGACTCTCTAAAGGCCGCCCCCAGGCGGCCCAAAAGTATATTGCCCAATCTCTGTTCCCACCCTCAAAAAAGAGCCGGTATGTCAAAATACCGCCCCCTTTTTCGGCACAATTCACGAATTTTCCCCCTGTTCCTTGTGATTTGGCGAAAAAGAGAGTAAAATAAAAGAAAAGGAATTTTTTTCCACAAAGAACGCTGGTGAATGATGAAACAGAAGCTCCTTTTGGAAAAGACTGCCACCCGGCTCCTTCTGCCTGCTTTTGTCCTGGGGATAGCAGCTCTGACCCCGGTTACCGCCTGGGGAGAGGACAGCCTCCCTCTGCCTGTTTTCCAGGAGGAGGAAGGGATCCTGCCCCCGATTTTTCATGAGGAAGAAGAGCTCCCCTTTGACTTCGAGGAGGAGGGAGAGGGCTGGCAGGACTGGGAGGAGGATTGGAACGCCTCCTGGAACGGTTCCGGGGAGGAGGAGCCCGGCCCTGTTTGGGAGTTCTGGGAAGAAGAAGACCAGGAGGAGGCCTTTGAATGGGGACCCCAGGAGGACCCGGAAGAAGGCCCGGCCTTCCCGGAGGAGGAACCGCCGGAGAGCTCGCCCCGGCAGCCGGCGCCTTCCAGCTCTGCCGCTCCTTCCTCCAAGCCCAAGTCCCCCAGCAAAAGCGGAAGCACCCAAAAGACCAGAAAGCAGGAAACAGTGGAAGCACCCAAGGAGGAGACCCCAATGGCAGACCTGCCGGGGATCCTGCCCCGCCGGGTGACCGAGAAAGATCTGCCCCAAAGAACCACGTCCCTTTGGCGCCGGGCCAGCTCCCCGCAAATTATGGGCCTCCTTTTTGCCGCCCTGGCCCTGGTGATTTTGGGGCTGCGGATTTTGAGAAGCAGGGAGGAACCGGTGCGGCGGCAGGGAGAGGATGAGTTTGATTGTTAGGTTGTGCCCTGACCGCAGCGGTACATAGCTTCCGATCCCCCCGGTTCCAATGGATCCCCCGGCCCGCGGGCGGCTGCAAAGCGGTTTCCCCCGCCGCAGCGGGACACAGAAGAATTCGAAGCTGCCAGCTTTCGCCTTGACAAGCCACAATGGAAAGACTATAGTTATATCAGAAACCGATGATTTCAGCAGGAGGTTTTTTTATGGATATGCAAGCACTGTTTAAGCTCAGCTATGGCCTGTTCGTTCTCACCGCCGCCGCAGGAGGCCGGGAGAGCGGCTGTATTATCAATACAGCGGGGCAGGTCACCGATACCCCCAACCGCATCAGCATTACCGTCAACAAGGCGAATTTTACCCACGATCTGACGCTGGAAAGCGGGAAGTTTAACCTTTCCGTCCTCAGCGAGGCCGCCAGCTTTGACACCTTCCGTCACTTCGGCTTCCAGTCCGGCCGGGATACCGATAAGTTCGCCGGATATGCCCATTGCCGCCGGAGCGCCAACGGCCTCTATGTTGTCACCGACGGTGTCAATGCCTGCCTAAGTGCCAAAGTGGAGCAGACGGTGGACCTGGGGACCCATACCCTTTTCATCGCCGGCCTGGAGGATATGGAGGTCCTTTCCGATACCCCCTCTGCCACCTACGCCTATTACCACAAGGCCATTAAGCCAAAGCCCCAGGCAGCCGCCAAGCCCGCCGGAAAAACCGCCTGGCGCTGTGTCATCTGCGGTTATGTCTACGAGGGCGAGGAGCTCCCGGCGGACTATATCTGCCCCCTGTGCAAGCATCCGGCCTCCGATTTTGAAAGGATCACCATTTAGGCGGCAGCTCCCTGTTTTCATCAATACTCTGAAAACAAGCAGAAAAGCAGGCCCTCCAAGACAAGGGAGGTCCTGCTTTTTCTCTGTTTGTGACCAGCCAGGCTGCCCCGGCGGTGTGTGGTCAGTGACTTCCAGGCTGCTGCTCCGTAAGGATTTCCTTCTCCGTCCCAATGTCCTCCTCGCAAAGGTATACCCCTTCCAGAAGAAAGCGGTCCGAAAGCTCCTGGCCGTTCAGCTCCCGCTGTAGGATGGTCATCCCCTCCAGCTCCCGCTGCTCCAGGGCCTCCAGCTCCCGCTGGGCCTTTTCCCGGGCCTCGTCAGGGCTGATCTGGGTGCTGGTTTCGTTTAGCAGAAGGTAGCTCTCCTTGCTCCAGGTGATGGGGGCCAAACGGCTTACCACCGGGATATCGTAAACTGCCTGCTGGACCTTGTAGGGGCCCTCCAGGGGTCTCCCCCAAAAGAGGGGCAGCTGTACCGACAGGATGTTGAGATACCGCCGGTTCATAACCCCCCGGATGGTGTAGCTTTGCTGGGTGTAGGGCACCTCCACCCGCAGCTCCTCCCGGCTTTGGGCCACTATCTTCCCCCGGGCATGAACGGTGCGGCTGCGGCCCTTTTTGTCCTCCATAATGCCGCTGACTAAAATCTCCCCCACATCCACCGAGTCCCCTACCTTTACAGTGGGCTGGCCGTTATATACCTCCAGATAGGTGATAAACCCCGGCTTTTTGGCTACGACATTGTGGGGGATGTCATCGTCGATGCGCTCCGGGGGGACCACCCGCTCCATGATCTCCACCACGGCCCGGCTGCCCCGCAGGTTCACCGCCACCCAGGCGGCCTTATCCAGACGGATAAGGAGCCGGCGCTCCACCTCCCGGGCGTCGATATCCCGGCGGAGAACCCCCTTGTGTACCCCCAGCTCCTCCAGGGCGGCGCGGACCTCCGCCTCCGAAATGGTTTGGAGGCCTTCCACCTCCACCTGCCAGATGAAGCTTCCCAGAATCATCATTCCCACCAGCACCAGGGCCGTACCGGCAAACAGCCCGGTGCGCTTGTGGTAACGGCGAAGGAGCACCGGCACGCCCCCCTGCTGCCCCGGCTCCAAAATGACCCCCGCCTTTTGGGCCAGCTCCGGCAGGCGCCGGCTCCCGGCCAGGGTGGTGCAGGCCGAGTACCGGTTCCCCTCCCGGCGGCCGTTCCAGACCGGCACCCGGTTCTGGGCGCAAAGGTTGATGAACCGCTCCAGAAAGCCATCCCGGATAGAAAACCTGACGGTCCCCCGGAAAAACCGGATGATACTGATGACTGGCATGTTACTGCCCCCCTCTCTTAGCTATACTCTAAAGAGAGGATGGTCCCCTCCACAATGGCGCTGGAATCGGTCAGGGCACGGATCTCCAGCCCCGTTCCGGTGAACTTCAGGATAAGCCGGGTGGTGGAAAGGCGGATACAGCTGTCCGAATATTCAATGATCCCCCGACAGCCATCTACAATAGCCTGGTGGTTCCCCAGAAGCTCCACCCGCACCTGGGAAAGAAAGGCGGCGGCGGGTTCCTCCAGCCCTTTGGTCAGCAGAAAGGGCTTCTTCCCGCCCCCCGGCCTCCGGGCAGGGACCGTCTGCTTTGCCGGCTTTTTCCTTTGTGCCATGCGATCACCCCGGTGTCATTCTATGCGGGGGGCGGCAGATTTCAGAAGGGAAAATTTTTGCCGCTGTCCACATAAGGATAAAGGGAAGGGGGTGCCATCCTTGAAAAAGGCTTTGGGGAAATGGCTGCTGGCGGCGGGCTGCACCGGGGCGGCTTTGGCGCTGCTGTTCTGCTCCGCTTCGGTAGGGGAGGGCATCCGCCGGGGCCTGGCGGTTTGTGCCTCGGTGATGATCCCATCCCTGTTTCCCTTTCTGATCCTTTCGGATTTTATTGCCCGCACCAAGCTGGGGCGGATGCTGGAGCACCCCCTGGGGGGGATCGCGAAGCACCTTTACCGCTGTCCCCGGGAGCTGGCCCCGGCCATCCTTATGAGCTGGATCGGGGGATATCCCGCCGGTGCCCGTGTGCTGGCAGGGCTGGTGGACCAGGGAAGCCTCACCCGGGAGGAGGCGGGACGGGCCCTCACCTTTTGCGTCAACAGCGGCCCGGCCTTTCTGGTGGCGGTGGTGGGGGCAGGGGTACTGGGCTCCCCGGGATGGGGCTTGTTCCTGTTCGGATGCCAGCTGGCGGCAGGGCTGCTGACCGGGCGCATCCTTTGCCGGGGGTTTTCCTGGCGGATCCGTGGCCGGGGCGGGCGAAGGGGCAGTCTTTCTCCTGCCGCCGGGTTTGTGGGGGCGGTGTCCTCTGCCACGGCAGGGATGCTCTCCATCTGTGCCTTTGTGCTGGTGTTTTCCGCGGTATCCCAGCTGCTGGGCGACTGGGGGCTGCTTACGGCCTGGAGCGGAAGGCTTTCCTGCATGACCGGGGGGATCCTTACCCCGCCGGGGGCGGTCTGCCTTCTCACCGGTCTTTTGGAGATCGGCGGGGGCTGCGCTCTGGCCCAAGGTCTTCCGCCGGGGCAGGGGGCCCTGGTGCTGCCCTTTGTCCTCTCCTTCTCCTCCCTTTCGGTGATCTGCCAGGTGATCGCCTGCTTCGAGAAAAGCGGGGTAGAGGCTGGGCTGTTTCTCCGGTCCCGTCTGGTCCACGGCGCCCTTACCTTTTTGCTGGCGGCTCCGGTCCTTTGGGGACGGTTTGCCGCCGCCCCCGCCATGACCGGCCGGCCGGTGCTGGCCCCGGGAAGCGGAGGCCTTTTGGGGGCGCTTTGTATTGCGGCAATGCTCACCATCCTTTGTTCTGAGGTGGAAGGAAACTAAACGGGAACAGAAAGGCCCGCCCCCTGCCGTTTGGCAGAAGGCGGGCCTTGTGCTGGAGGAAAACAGATGCCCAATGCGGTTTATCCGCCGCCCATCAGGCGGGCAAGCTCCTGGATGTGCTCCACCGGAAAGGGGGGCGAGGCCAAGGGGGCCAGGGCGATGGACAGGAGCTTCAGGGGGTTGTCATCCCCTGCCACCCGGTTGGAGCTGAGGGCTCCGCACCGGCGGCACCGGTGAATCACGGCCCACTCCCCGCCCTTGCGCACCCATACCGCCACCGGCTCCATAATCCCGCCGCAGTCTGCCTGCCGGTCCCCGGGCTCGTTGTCCAGGTGGAGACTGGAAAGGCAGTTGGGGCAGTGGTTCCGGTGACTGCTCCCGGCCCCCTCCGGGGTCACCAGCCATCCACAGACCTTGCAGGAAAAGACCTCCTTGCAAGGGTTGGTTTTGTAGTAGCCTTTTTCAAAGGATCGTTTTTTTGTTTCTCGTTTCAAGGGTTAGTCCTCCTGGTATAAAAAAGATATTTTATACCGGGAGATTGGTTTTCTTGTCCCGAACCTCCCGGTTAGAGGACAAGAACAAGTTTCCCGAATGGTTTCATACACAGTTCCTTTCTTTTCTGGTGGTAAATGGTTCCCTGGGCACTTTGTATCATAGCAGATTCAAAAGCAATTTGCAAGAGCACCCCCGCCCCGGAGGTGCCCGTTGAGGATCCTTGGGCGCGCCATTCGGAGAAAGCTTGTTGACCGGAAAATCGGGTCAACAGTATGCGCTCGGGGAGCTTCAACAGCCGCTGCAGCGGGCTTCGGGGAAAACCGGAGGACATCCGGCGGGATAAGGTACCTGTGAATCGTAGACAAAAAGGGAAAAGAGCGGTAAAATAAAGCAGAAGAAAACCGGGGCACCCCTTTGCCGGGAGGATGCAGGAAGGGGCCGCCGGAGGGACTGGACAGGCCGGGAGGTATGGAAGGTGGATATCAGGCTGAACAAAGAAGGGGAGGTGCCCCTTTACCGACAGCTGGCAGACGGCATTGTTGCCCTGGTGCAGACGGGGGAGCTGCCCATCAATACCATACTCCCCTCGGAGCGCAGCTTTATGGAAAGCTACGATATCTCCAGAGCCACTGTGCGCCAGGCCTTTGACCGCCTGGCCAAGCTGGGGTATTTGCGCCGGGAGCACGGCCGGGGCACCTTTGTGGAGCTGCCGGGAAGCTCCCACCAGCTGGGCAGCTTTCTGGACTTTAAAGAGGAGATGAACGCCGCAGGCCGGGAGGCGGAGACCAGGATCCGATTCTTCCGAATCATCCGCTGCTACCCCCAGCTGGCCCCGGTGCTGGGGCTGACAGAAAAGGATTACGCCTATAAGTTTATCCGCCTTCACCTGGCAGACGGGGTCCCCTTGCTGCTGGAGACCACCTATCTGCCATACAGCCGTTTTGAGGGCTTCGTCCGCCAGGACCTGGAAAAGGCATCCCTTCACGAGATCATTTCCCGGTGGTACCGCACCCCGGTTACCCACACCCTGGAGTCCTTCGAGATCTGCCGCCTCACCAGGGAGGAGGCGGAGGAGCTGTGCTGTGAGGAGGGAACCCCTGGGCTCCGGAAGAAAAGAACCTCTTATTTTGGAAATGAAGCAGTAGAATATACAATCAGTATTACGCCAGAAAAGGGACTGGTTTTTAAGGCGGTGACAAGGAACTAAAATTTAATTCAGAAAAAGAACAAAGGGCAGAGACCAAAAGCTGGATGGCTAGCTGAGGGTCTCTGCTTTTTTGCGCTTCCAACAAAACAGTAGAATAAAACTGCACAAAAAACTACATAATATATGTATATTTTTAACGATTTGTCAAAAAACTCTTGCATTTCAGGAAACTTCTCTTTATAATAAAAGAACAGGTACGTACCAGTTGGTTCGAATAACTAGGAGCTAAAAACCTATTCAAGATCTCCAAGTATGCCGAAAGGACAAGGATTTTTCCTTCGCGTTAAGAGCCGCCTACGGCGGTTGTGCTTTGGACGTGCCTGTGGGCGCAGTCGCCCTGCAAGGCAGAAAATCGCAGTAATACTTGCCGTATTTCAAGATTTTTTAACGTAGCAGGGCGGGAAAAGGCCTACCCGTGCGACGTGCGGGAAGATTTTGAATGGGACCTGAAAGTCTCCCTAATGCGGACGCATCTGGGGATGTAGTCCGCCCGGGCTGCACCCAAAATGCTCGAAAGGCACAAAACTTTTCTTTGCTCAGTACAGGCCCTGTAACCGTCAGAAAATCAAAAAACACCGGTGTTCGATAAAAAGACGCTGGTGTTTTTTCTTTGTCTGATTTTCGCCAGGAGTGCAAAACACCACAATCTCTGCTGCATTTTGCACACTGACCTCAAGCGATTGCTTTTTTCCCAGTCGTAGATAGAATGAATTCTTATTGCTGCGCCTCCTTCCAGGGCGCAGCTTTGTGTCCGGCGGCCGCAGGAAAAGCCATCTGACGAAAAAATAATACCCATTTCGACATGTTGGCACAAGCCTTGCTGAATATCTGTGTGAGGACATCGGAGACGATCCTCTACCCGTTATTACAAAGGAGCAGTGCCATGAGCTTTCGAAATTTTCAGCAGCTTTTTGATTCGGTAAAAGGGCGCCCCCGCCAGCGGGCTGCCATTATTTGGGGGGAGGATGACCACACCGTGGAGGCGGCAGCTGCGGCGTGGCAAGGGGGCAGCATCGAGCCCGTCTTTATCGGTCCTCCCGGCTCTGTGGAGACCCGGTGGAAGGGACTGGGGCTTGCCGGCTGCCCTGCCGTAATCCCCGCCGCCACCCCGGAGGAAGCGGTGGCCGAAGCGATCCGCCTTGTCCGTCTGGGCCAGGCCGGGCTGATCGTGAAGGGCCTGGTGGAGACCGCCCTTGTTATGGGCCGGTTAGTCCGAAAGGAAAACGGCCTTTGCCGGGACGGGGTCCTTTCCCACCTCACCCTGATGGAGCTCCCCAGCTACCACAAGCTTTTGGGCCTTACCGACTGCGCCCTTCTTACCTACCCCACCCAGGAGCAGAAGAAGGCGGCCATCCGCAACGCCCTGGACTTTTACCGGGGGGTGGGCCAGAAGGAGGTCAAGGTGGCAGTGCTGGCGGCGGTGGAGAAGGAGAACCCCAAAATGCCGGAGACGGTGGACGCAGCCCGGCTGAAGGAAGCCGGACAAAGGGGAGAATTCCCCGGCGGTATCCTGGAGGGGCCTATCTCCTATGATTTGGCTGTGGTAAGGGAGGCGGCAGAGATCAAGGGATTCCGAAGCCCGGTGGCTGGGGATGCCGACCTTTTGGTGGTGCCCGGCATTGCGGCGGGAAACCTGCTGGTGAAGGCCCTGTCCTACAGCGCCGGGGGGACCACCGCCGCAGTGGTCCTGGGGGCGGCAGTGCCCATCGTCATTCCCTCCCGCTCCTCCCCGGTGCGGAGCAAGGTAACTGCCATCAGGCTGGCGGCGGCAATGGCATCGGGCGGAAAGGAGAGATCCTGATGGAAAAAGAGCTGATCCTGGCGATCAATCCCGGTTCCACCTCCATGAAGCTGGGGGTATACCGGGGCACCGAACAGATTGCAAGAAAGCAGGTGGATTACACCGCGGCGGAATTGGCCCCCTATAAGACCATCTCCGCCCAGCTGGAGCTCCGGGCCCGGACGGTGGAGGAGTTTCTCTCCACCCTGAAGCCCTATGGGAAGCTGGCTGCGGCGGTGGGGCGGGGCGGGGTGATCGTCCCGGTGGAAAGCGGCGCCTACCAGGTCAACGAGCTGATGGTGGACCGGCTTCTCAACCGCCCCCTGGGGCAGCATGCCTCCAACCTGGGCGGGGTGCTGGCATACCGGGTGGCAAAGCCCCTGGGCATCCCTGCCTATGTCTATGACGGGGTCACCGTAAGCGAGCTGGAACCCCTGGCCCTCCTGACCGGCTGCCGGGAGGTGATCCGCCTCAGCCGCTGCCATGCCCTGAACATGCGGGCGATGGCTATCCGGGCCGCCAGGGAGGCGGGGCGCTCCTGCCGGGAGCTGAACCAGATCGTGGTCCATATGGGGGGCGGCATCACCATGTCCGCCCACCGCAGGGGGCGGATGGTGGATGTGGTTCTGGATTCCGAGGGCCCTTTTTCCCCGGAAAGGGCGGGGAGGCTCCCGGTCACCCCACTTCTCCGCTATGCCGCTGCCCGGGGACTGGGACCGGAGGAGCTGATCCGCCAGACCCGGGGGCAGGGGGGATTGGTCGCATTGCTGGGAACCAACGATGCCCGGGAGGTAGAGCGCCGGATCCTGGCAGGGGATATAATGGCCCGGCTGGTATATGAGACCATGGCCTGCCAAACCTCCAAGGGAGTGGGGGAGCTGGCTGCCGTCCTGGAGGGGCAGGTGGACCAGATCGTCCTCACCGGTGCCATCGCCTGGTCCCAGATGTTCCTCTCCTGGCTGATCCCCCGCATCCGCTTTTTGGGGGAGGTGGTGGTCCTGCCGGGGGAGGACGAGCTGGAGGCCCTGAGCCAAGGGGCCCTCCGGGTGCTCCGGGGGGAGGAAACAGCACACCCCTACACCCCGGAGCTGGACCGCCGGGGGGAGTCCGAGCTTATGGAGCTGGCAATGGCGGAGTATCAGCGAAGCTTGAAAAAAAGCTAAGAGCCCATTCAAAATCTCCCTGCACGCCGCCAGGGCCGGCCTTTTCCCGTCCTGCTGCGTTAAAAAATCTTGAAATACAGCAAGTATTCCTGCGATTTTTTGCCTTGCAGAACAGAAAAATCCCTGCCCTTTCGGCATACTTGGAGATCTTGAATAGGCTCAGAGCAGCCGCCCAAAGTGCTCTTGCCGAAAACAAAGGGAGGGTACCGCCCTGTGGCAGGTGCCGGATCAACAGAAAGAACAAGGAGGACCGGCAAATGAAAAACGCCCTGATCGTAGCGCCCTTTCGACAGATGGAGCCCTTTTACCGGCGGGAGCTGAAAAAGAGAGGACTGGACATTGACATTATCAGTGTCATCCGCAGGCAGGACCAAAGCTACACAAAGTCTATTTTGACCCGGGTGGAGGAACAGGTGGCCTCCGGCAAGGAAATCGTTATTACCCGGGGGACCCTGGCCAACGAGATCCGGCGCCGCTTTCCCCAGATCCAGGTGGTGGAGCTGGATATCACCGACCTGGATGTGCTGGAGACCATGCAGAAGTATGTGGGAAGCGAACAGACCGTTGCGGCCGTGGAGTGCTCCGCCTTTGTCCACAAGGTGGAACGGGTAGGGAAGCTGCTGGGGATCCCGGTGGCAGGGTACATTGCGGGGAGCATCGCGGAGCTTCAGGAAAAAATCCTGGAGGCGGCGAAGGAAGGGTATCGGGTGATCATCAGCGGGGGCTGGGGGCAGTACGACAACCAGAACCTCCGCCTTCTGGCCCCCTACTCCGTTGCCTACGAGATGGTGGCTTGCTCCGAGGAGGCGGTCACTGCCTCCATTGAACGGGCCCTGGATGTCTGCCAGGCCATCCAGGTGGAAAAGCAGCAGAAGGAGATGCTCCATACCATCATCGACTTTTCCCCCAATGGCTTGATTGCCGTGGACAGCGCCGGACGGATCACCCTTTATAACTCCAGGGCACGGCGGATGCTGGGGCTGGATGATCTTTCCCAGGGGCAGCCCATTTCCCGGGTGATGCCGGAGCTGCACCTGGAGGAGACGGTGAAAAGCGGCCAGGAGGAGCGAAACCGGGTGATCAAAAGCCGGGAGCTGGTGGTGACCAACATCCCTCTCCGGGCGGGGAAGGAGGTGCTGGGGGCCATCTCCACCTTCCAGAAGATCCAGGATATTGAGGAATCGGGCCGCAGGATGCGCTCCCAGCTGGCCCAAAAGGGGCTGACCGCCCACTACACCTTTGACGACCTGATCGGGGAGAGCCACAGCCTGGGCCAAACCAAAAAACTGGCCCGGACCTTCTGCCAGCTGGATTCCACCATTCTGATCACCGGGGAGACCGGCACCGGCAAGGAGATCCTGGCCCAGTCCATCCACAACGCCAGCCCCCGGCAGGGAGAGCCCTTTGTGGCGGTGAACTGCTCCGCCCTACCGGGCTCCCTGCTGGAAAGCGAGCTGTTCGGCTATGTGGACGGGGCCTTTACCGGGGCCCGGCGGGGAGGCAGCGCCGGTCTTTTCGAGCTGGCCCACAAGGGGACCATCTTTCTGGACGAGATCGGAGAGATCGACAAGCGGATGCAGGCCCTGCTTCTCCGGGTCCTCCAGGAAAAGGAGGTGCGCCGGGTGGGAGGGGAGAAGGTCATCCCCATCGATGTTCGGGTCATCGCCGCTACCAACCAGGACCTTTACGAGGCGGTGCTGGACGGGAAGTTCCGCAACGACCTGTACTTCCGCCTCAGCATCCTGAACATCCACCTGCCCGCCCTGCGCAAGCGGAGGGAAGACATCCCCCTTTTGGTGGAGTCTCTCATTGGGGAGCTGGATCGCAGGCTGGGGTGCCGGGTGAGCGGGGTGGACGGGGAGATCCTCCAGGTGCTCCGGGAATACAACTGGCCCGGCAACGTCCGGGAGCTGCGAAACACCCTGGAGAAGATTGTGGCCCTGACCCGGGAGGGGGTGGCCCGGCGGGAGGCCATTATCCCGGTGCTTCAGGACCTGTACTACCGCCAGCAAAAGCACGAGAGCCGCGCCCACGGGGGCCAGACTATAGAAGAACTGGAGCGCAGGGCCATTGCCGAGGCCCTTTTGGAGGAAAACGGCAACCGCACCCGGGCCGCCCGCCGCCTGGGGATGGACCGGAGCACCCTGCTGCGGAAGATCGAGCGGTACGGGATCAAGGGATAAACGAAAAAAGGAGGAGACAGCCCATGCGAAGCGACACCATGAAACGCGGCATCCACCGCATCTCCACCCGGGCCTTGCTAAAGGGGGCGGGGTACCGCCAGGGGGATATTGACCGGCCCTTCATCGGGGTCATCAACGCCTACAGCCCGGCCTTTCCGGGGCATATGGGGATGGACAAGCTGACCCGGGCGGTGGAGGAAGGGATCTGGCGGGCAGGGGGGACCCCCCTGGCTTGCACCACCATTGGGGTGTGTGACGGATACTGCGCCGGGCACGAGGGGATGCGCTGGTCCCTCCCCAGCCGGGAGTTGATCGCCGATTCCATTGAGACCATGGCCCAGGCCCACCGCCTGGATGGACTGGTGCTGGTCACCGGCTGTGACAAGATCACCCCCGGGATGCTGATGGCTGCCGCCCGCCTGGACCTCCCCGCCATTGTGGTAAACAGTGGTCCCATGCTCCCTGGGCGGCTGGGGGAGGAGGACCTGGACCTGGCCGCCCTGGGGCGGATCCGGGGGAAGGTGGTCAAGGGGGAGCTGCCGGAAACCGCCCTGCCGGCCATCGAGGAGGAGGCCTGTCCCGGCTGCGGCAGCTGTGCCGGGATGTTCACCGCCAACTCCATGGGCTGCCTTACCGAGGCCCTGGGGATGGCTCTGCCGGGGAACGGGACGATACCGGCGGTCCACTCCGGGCGGCTCCGCCTGGCTAAGGATTCCGGGGAGCGGATCGTGGAGATGGTGCTGGCGGACCGGAGGCCCTCGCAGATCATGACCCCTGCCGCCTTTGCCAATGCCATTGCGGCGGATCTGATGATCGGCTGCTCCACCAACACCACCCTGCACCTGCCGGCCATCGCCCGGGAGCTGGGCATCCCCCTCTCCCTTCGGGAGTTTGACGAGGCCAGCAGACGGATCCCCAACCTCTGCCATCTCTCCCCCTCAGGGAGCCGCTATCTCACCGATTTCCACCGGGCCGGGGGAATGAGCGCCCTGCTCCGCGCCGGTATGGAGGGAGGATTTGTGGATGGTTCTGCCCTCACCGTCACCGGGGAAGCCTTGGGGGATGTCATCAAGGACGCCCGGGCCGGTGACCCGGAGGTGATCCGCCCTCTGGACCGCCCCTATCTCAAGGAAGGGGGGCTGGCGGTGCTCTACGGAAATATTGCCCCCCAGGGGTGTGTTATCAAAACCGCTGCCTGTCCTCCGGAGATGTTTACCTTTGAAGGGATCGCCAGGGTCTTCGATTCCGAGGAGGCCACCGCCGCCGCTCTCCGGGAAGGGGGGATCCAAAAAGGGGACCTTATCGTGGTCCGGTACGAGGGGCCCAAGGGTGGTCCGGGAATGCGGGAGATGGTCCACCTGACCGGCCTTCTGCTGGGCATGGGTCTGGGGAAAGAGGTGGCCCTTCTCACTGACGGACGGTTCTCCGGGGTGAGCGGCGGGGCTTCCTTCGGCCACATCTCCCCAGAGGCGGCTCTGGGAGGGCCCATCGCCCTGGTCAAAACCGGGGACCGGATCCGGTACAGCATTCCGGAGCGGTGGATCACCCTGGATGTAGCCGGGGAGGAGTTGGAGCGGCGCAGGCGGGAGCTGGTTCCCCCCAAAAGAGAGATCCCCAAGGGGTATCTCCGGCGGTATGCTGCCCTGGTGGGGCCGGTGGCCCATGGGGCGGTCCTGGAGGAGTAGAAAGGAGAAGGAGCGATGGAAATCACATTGCAGCAAAATGCCTGGCAGGGCTTCCAACCTGTTGCCATCCGTCTGCCGGATCACTGGGAGGTGGAGCTCCACGGCATCCCTGGGGATGATCTGCCCCCGCTGACCAAGGAGCAGATCCGGGAGCGGCTGAACGCCCCCTATGGAATGGCTCCCCTAAGGGAGCTGGCAAGGGGCCGGAAGGAGGCAGCCATTGTCTTTGACGACATCACCCGGGGCACCCCCACCCAGGTCATGGCAGAGGCGGTGCTGGAGGAGCTCCACGCCGCGGGGCTCCAAAGGGAACAGATCCGGTTCCTCTGCGCCCTGGGGACCCACGGGGCCCACACCCGCCAGCAGTTCGTCCAAAAGCTGGGGGAGGAGATCTGCCGCCGGTATAGGGTCTACAACCACAACTGCTTTGACAACTGTGTCCCCATCGGCACCACCGGCCGGGGGGTAGAGGTGAAGATCAACCGGGAGCTGATGGAATGCGACCTGAAGATCGGTCTGGGAGCCCTGACTCCCCATGTGTTCAATGCCTTTGGCGGAGGCGGCAAGCTCCTTTTCCCCGGTATGGCTTCCATTGAGACCATTGTCCAAAACCACACCACCGCCGTGGAGTTCCTCCGGGAGCACCGGCTGAACAGCACCGAGAGGATGGGGGACCTGGGGATGGACGGGATGCGCACAGAGATTGAGGAGATGACCCGGATGGTGGGGGAGTTTTTCAAGGTGGACTGCATCTACAACACCCGCCTGGAGCCGGTGGACCTTTACGCCGGGGATCCTATCCAGGCCTACTACGCCGGGGTTCCCGCCGCCCGACGGTTATACCGGACAAAGCGCCCGGTGGATAAGGACATCGTCATTGTCAACGCCAACGCCAAGGCCAGCGAGGCCAACATCGCCGTCAGCCTGGCCTGTATGGGACTTTCCCCCGAGGGGGGCGACATTGTCCTGGTGGACCACACCAGCCTGGGGCAGATCCCCCACTACGTCTTTGGGTACTTCGGTAAAAACAGCGGCGGACGGATGTGCGGCAGGATCTTCCGCAGCCGCCCCCAGGTGCGGCGGATCCTTTGCAATATGCCCTATCCCGACCTGGGCAGCGCCCCCCTCTTTGGGGATGTGGACAAGCAGGTGTACACCCAGACCTGGGAGGAGACCCTGGCCCTGCTGGAAAAGGACTATGGCCCCGGCACCCGGGTCTCGGTGATTGCAGATGGCACCATCACCTACTTTGCCAGGGAGGGGGAGGGGTGTTGACAGATAAACGGAACACCCTGATTCTGGGGGAAGCGGGAAGCGGCAAGACCGAGCTGGCCCTGGCTCTGGCCCTCCGGGCAGAGGTCCCGGAAA
This sequence comes from Angelakisella sp., assembly GCA_022794295.1. Lineage (GTDB taxonomy): Bacteria > Bacillota > Clostridia > Oscillospirales > Ruminococcaceae > Angelakisella. The sequence continues at coordinate 44,491 of JAAWEO010000002.1, forward strand.
GGCTCCTGATCTTTGACATGGACCAGACCAAGACCCTGTTCCGCCTGCGTGACGCGGCACCGGCCCTGGAAAGCCAGGGCATCCGGGTGATCCACGGGGAGGAATTTCTGGACGCCCCCCTGATGCCCGGCGGGGTGGCGGAGGCCTTGGCCGACCCCTCCCGCCAGGTGATCCTGGATGTGGGGGGCGGCGGGAACGGGGCCAGGACCCTGGGGCAGCTCCGGGAGCTGCTGGGGAAGGAGACCACTCGGGTCCTGGTTCCCATGAACCCCTTCCGGTGGACGGGGCAGACCTCCCAAAGCCTGTGGAAGGAGCTTTTGGGCACACTGGCCTGGGCAGGAGTGGAGCCGGAGCGGGTCCGCATCCTCTGTAACCCCTGGCGGGGCAGGGAGGGGGGCAAGGAGGCCGCCCGGGAGGGGACAGAGCGCCTCACCCGGCTGCTGGAGCCCCTGGGTCTTGTCTGGGAAACGGCCATGCTGCCGGAGAGCCTTCGGGGGCAGGTGAGCCTGCCGGGAAAGAGGCTTCTGTACATCCGCCCCAGAATATCGGGGCTGTTGGATCTAAGCTGAGAAAGGAGGGAAAAGGTTTGGCTGGGATCACCATTGAGGCGGAATACTGCAAGGCCTGCGGTCTTTGCATCACCACCTGTAAAAAGGGCGTGATTCGTTACGGCAAGGGAATCAACGCCATGGGCTACCACGCCGCGGAGGTGGACGGGACCAAGGGCTGCATCGGGTGCAGGCTTTGTGCCGTTGTCTGCCCGGAGGCGGCCATTGAGGTCTACCGATAACACAAGGAGGCGAACAGCTTGGAGCGTGTTTTTATGAAGGGCAACGAGGCCATCGCCGAAGCCGCGGTGCGGGCCGGCTGCCGGTTTTTTGCAGGATACCCCATCACCCCCCAGAACGAGATCCCGGAGTATATGGCCCGGCGGCTGCCGGAGGTCTCAGGGCACTTTGTCCAGGGGGAGAGCGAGATTGCCTCGGTAAACATGGTTTACGGGGCCGCCGCCGCAGGGGTCCGGGCCATGACCTCCTCCTCCAGCCCGGGGATCAGCCTGAAGTCGGAGGGGATCTCTTACCTGGCCGGGGCGGAGCTGCCGGCGGTTATTGTCAACGTCACCCGGGGCGGGCCGGGGCTGGGCTCCATCCAGGCAGCCCAGATGGACTATTTACAGGCCGCCAAGGCCCCGGGCCACGGGGGCTTCCGGATGCTGGTCTACGCCCCGGCCACCGTTCAGGAGGCGGTGGACTGCACCGGCCTGGCCTTCCGCAAGGCGGAGGAATACCAGTCCCCGGTGCTGGTCTGTGCCGATGGCTGCATCGGCGCCATGATGGAGGCGGTGACCCTGCCGGAGATGAAGGAAGCCGCCCCCATGAAGCTGCGGTTTTTCGCCGCGGAGGCGGCAGGGGAGAAGCGGCTGGTGGTCACCTCCCTGCTGACCCCCGACGAGACCCAGGAGGAATTTAACCGCCAGAAGGCGGCTCTCTACGAAAAATGGGAGCGGGAGGAGGTCCTTTGGGAGGAGTACCAGGTGGAGGATGCCCAGATAGTGATCGCCGCCTACGGGGTCACCGCCCGCATTGCCAAAACCGCCATTGCCATGGTCCGGAAGGAGGGGATCCGGGCGGGGCTTATCCGGCCCATCACCCTATACCCCTTCCCCTACGCCGCCTTTGACCGGCTGGACTATAGCAGGGTAAGGCAGGTCCTCTGCGCCGAGATGTCCATCCCCTGCCAGGTCATTGAGGATGTCCGGGTAGGGGTGGCAAACCGGGCCCCCATTTCCACTGTTCTGCACTCCGGCGGGGTCCTTTTTACCGCCGAGGACATTGCGGACGGGGTGCGGGCCCTGTATAGGAAGGAGGGATGAAAATGGAAAAGGTTTATCAGCGGCCGGGGACCTTGGCAGCAGCGCCCACCCGGTATTGCCCTGGCTGTATGCACGGCCTGATCTCCAAGCTGATCGCCGAGCTGGTGGAGGAATACGGCATTGCGGACCGGACAGTGGGGATCCTCCCGGTGGGCTGCGGGGCCATGAGCAAAAACGTCTTTACCTTTGATGTGGTCTGCGCCGCCCACGGGCGGGCCCCGGCAGTGGCTACCGGCTTTTCCCGGTGTGCCCCGGAGAAGGTCGTCTTTACATACCAGGGGGATGGTGACCTGGGGGCCATCGGCCTGTCCGAGATCGTCCACGCCGCCAACCGGGGGGAGCGGTTTCTGACCGTGTTCATCAACAACAGCACCTACGGCATGACCGGGGGGCAGATGGCCCCCACCACCCTCATCGGTCAAAAAACCACCACCACCCCTCTGGGCCGGGACCCCGGGACCGACGGGTACCCCATGGGGATGTGCGAGATCCTTTCCCAGCTGAAGGCCCCCGCCTACATTGCCCGGTTTTCCCTGCGGACCCCCGCCGGGATCCTCCGGGCCAAGGAGGGGCTCCGGAAAGGGCTGGAGCTCCAGCTGAAAGGGGAGGGCTTCGCCTTTGTGGAGCTGCTCTCCATCTGCCCCACCAACTGGGGGCTTTCCCCGGTGAAGTGTCTGGACTGGATGGCGGAACACAGCGAAACAGTTTTTCCCGAGGGTGTCTATCAGGAGAGAGAGGGGGGAGAGGAATGGAAAACCGTCTGATCATTGCCGGCTTCGGCGGCCAGGGGGTCATGATGATGGGGCAGCTCCTTTGTGCCGCGGCCATCGGCTGCAGCAAGGAGGCACTGTTCCTGCCCCATTACGGCCCGGAGCAGCGGGGCGGCACCGCCAACTGCACCGTCACCCTTTCTGACGGGGCCATCGGTTCCCCCATTGTCCGGCAGATCGATGTTCTCATTGCCATGAACCAGCCCTCCCTGGCAAAGTTTGCCCACCGGGTCCGGGAGGGGGGAGTGATTCTGGCAAACGGCGACCTCTGCCAGGCCCCGCCGGAGGGCTGTGCAGCCAGGTATGTCCCTATTCCGGTGGAGACGGAAGCGGAACGGCTGGGCTCCCCGAAGGTGGCTAATATGGTGATGCTGGGGGCCTACAACGGCATTGCCAAAGTTTTCCCCAGGGAGGAGCTTCTGGCAGCGGTGGAAAAGAAGCTGGGAAAAAAGCCCCAGCTTTTGGAGATGAATCGGGCTGCGGTCTGCCGGGGAATGGAGCTGGCCGCCCTTGGGTGATCAAGGTCCTGCCAACTCCGTGACTGATAGGTTCTGATCCCAGAAAATTGAAACAGGAATGAAAGGAGGGAACTGTCTCGGCCGGGAAGCTCCATAGACCGGAAGCACCTGTGCCCCAGGTGCCGCCGGAAAATGGCCGGTGGAGTTCCCGGAGAAAGAGACGGCCCAGATGGCAAGGACAAAATATATCAAGATTCAGAAAGAGGACAATGTGCTGGTGGCGCTGGAGCCCCTTCCGGAGGGGGAGAGGCTGAGGACCACGGAGGGTGAGATCATTGTGATCACCCCCATTCCCATCTACCACAAGGTAGCGGCCCGGGATATTGCCAGGGACCAGCCGGTTATAAAGTACGGCGCCCCCATTGGCTTTGCCTCCGGGGATATCCAGAAGGGCGAGCATGTCCATGTGCACAATGTGGATGCTTCGGCACTGATGAAAGGATGAAAGGGGAGATGGCGATGGAGACCTTCAAAGGATACCTGCGCCCCAACGGAAAGGTGGGCATTCGCAACTATGTGCTGATCATCCCCACAGTGAGCTGCGCGGTAGGTGTGGCGCAGATGATCGAACGCGAGGTTCCCGGCACGGTGGCACTGATCCATGGCGAAGGCTGTGCAAAGCGGCCGGAAAGGCCCATGCACATTCGCATATTAGAGAATATCGGGAAAAACCCCAATACCTACGGAGTGCTTTATATCGGTCTTGGCTGCGAAGGGATTGCGGCGCGTCCCATTGCAGAGCGGGTCAGAAAGGAGAACCCCAATGTTTTTGTCCGGGTCATCCAGGAGGATGGCGGCACCCTGAGGGTAAAAGAGGAGGGGGTCCGGTTTGCCCGCAGAATGGTGGAGGAGGCCAGCCGGCTGATCCCCCAAGATTTCCCCTATTCCAAGCTGACTGTGGGGCTGGAATGCGGCGGTTCCGATGCCTTGTCCGGCATTACGGCCAACCCCGCCATCGGGTATCTGTCCGACTGGCTGGTGGCCCAGGGAGGCCGCACCATTTTAACAGAGACCACCGAATTTACCGGGACCCAGGATTCTCTGGGCCGGCAGGGGGCCACTCCCGAGATCTGCCGGCAGATCTGCGATCTGATCCAATCGGGCGAGCGCCACGCCGTGGAGGTGCTGGGCGAAGAAGCGGCCTATGTGATCTCCCCCGGCAACATGGAGGGCGGCATAAGCACCATTCAGGAAAAATCCTTGGGCTGTATTCGAAAGGCGGGATACTCCCCTGTTGCCCAGGTGGTGGACCACGGCGAGATCCCGACCGAGCAGGGGCTGATCATTATGGATGGCCCCGGCTATGACACCGAATCCATGACCGGACTGTGTGCAGGCGGCGCCCAGATCACGATTTTCAGCACCGGCAGAGGGAATCCCATTGGGCACCCCTGTATGCCGGTGGTAAAGGTAGCCAGCAACAGCCGCGTTTTTCACGCCATGCCCGGGGATATGGACATCGATGCCGGTGTCATTCTGGAGGGTGTGGAGCTGAAGGAGGTGGGGGACCGGATCATCGGCCTGATCAAGAGGGTGGCCAACGGTGAGCAGACCGCTGCGGAAAAGAGAAACCAGGGGGGAATGCTGGCGATGTACACCTATTCCAGAACCTTTTGACCCTTGGCGGAATGGAAAGAAAGCAGGAGGAAAACAGCAATGAAGATCATGAGATTTGTTCGCAAGGTTCCCGGAGGCATGATGGTGCTTCCCTTCTTTCTGGCTGCGGCGGTCAATACTGCGGCGCCGGGCATTCTCAAGATTGGAGGGGCCACTACGGCGCTTTTTTCCGCCAGCGGTGCAAATACCCTGATTGCGGCTGTGCTGTTTTGCAGCGGCGCCCAGCTGAGATTTCAGGTGGCCCCCAAGCTGCTTGCCCGCAGCGGTGTTTTGCTGGCAGCCAAGTTCCTGGCCGGCTTTGTCACAGGGGTGGCCGTTGGTGCCATTTGGGGGCCCGGCGGATTTATGGGGATCAGTACCCTGGCGATTTTCAGCGCCGTTACAAACTCCAACGGCGGAATGCGCCTGGCCCTTACCAGCGAGTACGGAAACGATGAAGATATTGCCGCAGGTATGCTGCTGGGGATAAACGACGGTCCCTTCCTTACCATGGTGGCCATCGGTGCTGCCGGTACCGCCGATGTCCCGCTGCTTAGCCTGGTCGCCTCCATCGTTCCCCTGGTGGCCGGCTGCATAATGGGCAACCTGGATGAAGACATTGCCAGGTTCACCAAGCCGGGGATCATTCTGCTGGTCCCCTTTTTCTCCTTCTGCCTGGGCGCCAGCATCAGCTTCAAGACCATATTGGGCTCCGGTTTGTCGGGCATCGTTCTGGGGCTGATGACCGTGGGGATCTCCGGCGGGATCTGCATCCTTGCGGACCGCCTGATCAACCGGCAGCCCGGTTACCATGGCGCGGCCATTTCCACCGCAGCTGGGAACGCAGCGGCAACGCCGGCGCTGATCGCGGCTACCGTTCCGGCTATCGAGCCTTATGTTGAATCCGCCACAGCCCAGATCGCTGCCGCGGTGGTCGTTACAGCGATCCTTACCCCCATTCTCACTGCCTGGGTCGCCCGCAGGTTTGGCTGCCCCAAGTTCGACCGGGAAGCTGCCAAGGGATAGAGCCCCAGGGAGCCAGGCAAAGCCTCCCGCCGGTATGGTGCAGAATACGGCAGAAAACGCTGCAAAACGCAGCAGTCAGGAAAAGGCCGGGGCGCCGGGCCGGTTATTCTCCGGCCCGGCGGGGTTGGCACAGCATTTGCGTATATTCCGGGTACAAAGGAGCTTTTTGGGAAACGGCAAAAAAGAAAGGAGAATCCCTATGAAAAAATGGATGGCGTTCTTATTGGCAGCGGCCCTTTGTCTGCTTGCAGGGGCCTGTGGACAATCCAACAGTCCGGCACCCGGCCCGGCCCCCTCCGGCGGGAACGGAACGGCGCCGGAGGGTCCTGCTCCGGACCAGGTCTACACCATGAAGCTGGCCAATGCCAATGCGGTGGGCAGCATCAAGGACGAGGTGAGTCTGAAATTCGCGGACCTGGCCCGGGAGAAATCCGGGGGCCGCATTGAGATCCAGGTCTATTCCGGCGGCACCCTGGGGGACTGGAGCGAGACCTCTGAGGGGCTCTCCCTGGGGGTGGTCCAGATCGTCATTGAAGGGATCGGCTCCCTGGAGAAGTTCTCCCCCAAGGCCTCCTTTGAGGCCATCCCCTATACCATGAAGGACTATGACCACTGCGAACGCTTTTGGGCCTCTGACGACGCAAAAAAGATCATGGAGGACCTGGGCAGCGAAATGGGCATGAAGCTGCTGGGGCCCCAGCGCCGGGGAGGCCGGGTGGTCACCTCCACCGTCCGCTTTACCACCGCGGAGGAGCTGAACGGCCTTAAGATCCGGGTCCCCAACAACTCCGCCAGCATCAAGCTGTGGCAGGACCTGGGCGCTTCCCCCACCCCCCTGGCCCTGACCGAGACCTTCACCGCCCTTCAGCAGGGGACAGTGGCAGCCCAGGAAAACCCAGCCCTGGAGTGCTACAGCTATGCGTTCTACGACGTCTGTCCCTATTTGATCAAAACCAATCACACCATGGGCTCCGACGTGTTCATCTTTGACCAGAAGTATTTCGAAAGCCTGCCCCAGGATATCCAGGATATTTTGACAGAGGCAGCCGACGAGGCAGCGGCCTGGCGCAATGGCATCTACCGGGAACAGGAGGAGGAGATCTTCCGGAAATTCCAGGAGAAAGGGGTGGAGGTCATCGAACCGGATCTGGAAACCTTCTACCCTAAGGTGGAAAATTTCATTGATGACTACCCCCATCTCCAGGAGATCTACGATATCATCCAAAAGTACGCGGAGACATAAGAGCCCATTCAGAATCTCCCCGCCCGCCGCCAGGGCAGGTCTTTTTCCATCGGCCTAAGAGCCGCCCCCGGGGCGGTTGGCCGATGGACGCATCTGTGGATGCAGTCCGCCCTGCTTCGTTACTGCGCCCGCAGGCGCGTCCAGAGTGCGGAGGAAAATTCGGCATACTTGGAGATCTTGAATAGGCTCTAAGGGGATAGAGAGCGTCCCCAAGGAGGGAGGTAGAAAGCCTTGTTCAAAGCATATTCCCGCTTTTTAGACCGGCTGGAAAAGCTGTTCCTGATGATTCTGGGGCTGCTGTTGGCCGCCATGACCGGTATTATGGTCTATCAGGTGGTCCTGCGGTACCTCTTTCACCGTCCCAATGTTTGGGCGGAGGAGGTGGTAAAATTCCTGTTTGCCTGGGTCTGCTTTGTCGGCGCCCCCGTCTGTATGCGCCGCAACAGCCACCTGAAGGTGGATTTTCTGCTGCTGAAGCTGCCGGAGAGCATCCGGTATTTGTGGCAGTCGGTGATCGTTCTGCTTAGCATCGCCTTTGCGGCGGTGATCGTCCCCATTAGCATCCCCATGGTCCGCCAGGTGGTGGGCCAGTACTCCCTGGGGGCCCATGTGCCCATGTGGATCCCTTATCTGTCGGTCCCCTTCGGAGGGGTGTTCCTGGTGGTTTTCGGGGTGGAGCTATTTTTCAAGACCCTGGAAGCTCACCTTCGGGTAACCGGAAAGAAAGCAGGTGAGCCATGAACCCGGGATTGATCGTTGTTTTAGGCCTGTTAGTGTTTAGCATTCTGGGGGTCCCCATCGCCTTCGCCCTGGGGGTTTCCACCCTGTGGGCCCTGATGGCTGCCGGATTTCCCACGGTGGTGGTAGCCCAGCGGATGTATTCCGCCATGGATTCCATCCCCTTGCTGGCGATTCCCTTTTTTATTCTGGCAGGGAACCTGATGAGCGGCAGCATCACCCAGAAGATCCTGAACACTGCCAACGCCCTGTTCGGTTCGGTGAAGGGAAGCCTGGGGGTGGTCACTGTGGCGGCCTCCGCCCTCTTTTCCGCGATCTCCGGTTCCGGGGTGGCTACTGCCTCCGCCATTGGAGGCATCACCATCCCAGGGATGAAGGAGGAGGGATATCCCTCCGATTTTGCCGCAGCCCTGGCCTCCATTTCCGCCACTATGGGTCCCCTGATCCCGCCCAGTATCTTCCTGATCGTTTACGGAAGCGCCACCGAAAGCTCTGTGGCCGATCTCTTTCTGGCGGCGGTGATCCCCGGCCTTGTTCTGGCCCTGGCCCTTGCCGGTTATGTGCTGGTTTACGCCAAAAGGCACAGCTTCCCGGCCCGGGAAAAGGTCCCCGCAAGGGAGGCTGCCAGGATCGCCCTGGACAGCGCCTGGGCCCTGTTTATGCCGGTCCTGATCCTGGGGGGCATCTTTCTGGGAATCTTTACCGCTACCGAGGCGGCGGCGGTCTCGGTCCTCTACGCCCTTTTGGTGTCCCTTTTCGTCTATCAGGACCTTTCGGTGAAAAACATCCTCACCGTCTTTGGAAGAAGTGCGGTGACCACCTCCAGCCTGCTGTTTGTTATGGGGGTTTCCAAGGCCTCCAGCTGGATCGTTGTCACCTCGGGGCTGCCCTCGATGATCCTGGACTTTTTCGAACGGATCACCAGCAGCAGCGTGGTGATCCTGCTGCTGATAAACCTGCTGCTCTTTGTTGTGGGGATGCTGATGGAGGGCAATGCCGCCATTGTTATGCTGACCCCCCTGCTGATGCCCCTTGTGAAGCAGATCGGCATGTCCCCCATCCAGTTCGGTGTCGTAATGGCCCTGAACCTCTGCCTGGGCCTGGTGACGCCCCCTGTGGGCGGGTGCCTGATGATCGGCAACATGATCGCAGAGGAAAAGCTGGAAAAAACCCTGAAAGCCATTTTGCCCATGCTGGGGCTGGGGATCCTGGTTCTGATGCTGACCACCTATCTGCCCCAGTTTACCCTCTGGCTCCCCGCGGCGGCAAGGTAAAGGACCTTCCCTAAAGAAAACAGGGGCCTCTCCCAGCAGGAGGGGCCCCTGTTCCTGTGATTAAAGGTATTTTCCAGTGATGCTTTCCGGGCAGTCCCGAAGCTCCTCCGGGGTTCCGGCGGCCACGATGCGGCCCCCTTCCTCGCCGCCGCCCGGGCCCATGTCGATGATATAGTCGGCACTGCGGATAACATCTAGGTCGTGCTCAATGACCACCACTGTGGCCCCGTGGCAAATAAGGGTCTGGAATACCCCCAGCAGCGTTTCCACATCCAGGGGGTGGAGGCCGATGGTGGGCTCGTCAAAGACAAAGACGGTGTCCTCCTGGCCGCGGCCCAGCTCACTGGCCAGCTTAAGGCGCTGGGCTTCTCCGCCGGAAAGGGCGGGGGTGTCCTCCCCCAGGGTGAGGTACCCAAGCCCCACATTGTGAAGCACCTGAAGCCGCCCCCGCACCAGGGGGAGGTCGCCGCAGGCGGTGATGGCCTCGTCCACGCTCATAGCCATCAGCTCCGGCAGGGAGCAGGCGGGGCCTCCGTCCTTCCGGGGGCGCCGGATCTGGAAGGCCTCCTTCCCATACCGGGCACCGTGGCAGTCGGGGCAGGGAATGTCCACATCGGGGAGGAACTGGACATCCAGACTGATGGTCCCAGTTCCGTCACAGGCAGAGCAGCGCAGGCAGCCGGTGTTGTAGGAAAAATCCCCCGCCTTGCGGCCGTGCTCCCTGGCGTCTGGGGTTTTGGCATAGATTTTCCGCAGCTCGTCGTGGACATTGGCATAGGTAGCCACCGTGGAGCGGACATTGATGCCAATGGGGGTGGCGTCAATGAGCTTCACCTGGCGGAGCCCCTCTGCCGAAAGGCTGTGGACATGGCCCGGCAGGGATACCCCCCGGAAAGCGGCCTGAAGACCGGGGATCAGGCTTTCCAGCACCATGGTCGTTTTGCCGGAGCCGGAGACCCCGGTAACCGCTGTGAGGCGCCCCTTGGGAAGGCGGACCGCCAAAGGCTTCACCGTGTGGATGGGTCCGGTGGTCATGGTGATCTCCCCCAGGGAGAACAGCTCCGCCCGGCCGGTCCGGGGCCGAAGCTCGCTTTTGGGCCTGCCGGTAAGATAAGGGCCTATTAGGGAGCAGGGGTCCTTTGCCAGGTCCTCCGGCCGCCCCTGGGCAAGGATGCTGCCGCCACCGGCCCCGGCACCCGGGCCCAGTTCAAGGATCCAGTCCGCCTGGGAGAGGACCTGGGTGTCGTGATCCACCAGCACCACCGAGTTTCCGTCGGCGATCAGGTCCTCCATCACACCGGTGAGCCCCCGAAGGTTGGAGGGGTGCAGGCCGATGGAGGGCTCGTCCAGAATATACAGCACCCCGGTGGTGCGGTTGCGCACCGCCCGGGCCAGCTGCATCCGCTGGCGCTCCCCGGTGGAAAGGGTAGAGGATGTCCGGTCCAGGGTCAGGTACCCCAGCCCCAGGTCCATCAGCCGACGGGCAGTGTCCCGGAAGGCCAGGCAGATGCTTTCCGCCATGGGGCGCATCTCCTCCGGGAGGGAGGCAGGGACCTCTGAGACCCAGGCGGCGAGGCGGGAAAGGGGCATCCGGCAGGCCTCGTCCAGGGAGATCCCCCGGACCTTGGGGGCCCGGGCCGCCGGGGAAAGGCGGGTGCCGCCGCAGGCGGGGCAGGGCCCCTGGGTGAGGAATTTTTCCACCCGCTTCATCCCTTTTTCGTCCTTCACCTTGGCAAGGGCGTTTTCCACCGTGTAAACAGCGTTGTAATAGGTAAAGTCCAGCTCCCCGGCGGTATTGGCCTTCCGGTTGTGGTATAGGATATGCCGCTTTTCCGCCGGGCCGTGGAAGACGAGCTCCCGTTCCTCCGGGGTCAGCTGGGAAAAGGGGATGTGGGTGCGCACCCCCATTTCCCGGGCGATATCCTTCATCAGGGACCACATCAGGGTCTGCCAGGGGGCCACCGCCCCCTCGTCAATAGACAGGGATTCATCGGGCACCAGGGTGGATTCATCCACCTGCCGGACAACGCCGGTGCCATTGCATTCCCGGCAGGCTCCCCGGCTGTTAAAGGCCAGGTCCTCCGCCTCGGGGCCGTAAAACCGGGCCTTGCACACCGGGCAGGTCAGCTCCCGTCCGGCCGCGACGTCCATGGCAGGGGGACAGCTGTGGCCGTTGGGGCACCGGTGGCTCCCCAGCCGGGAAAAAAGGAGCCGCAGGCTGTTCAGCAGCTCGGTGGAAGTGCCAAAGGTGCTGCGGATGCCGGGAACTCCGGGCCGCTGGTGAAGGGCCAGGGCAGCCGGAACATACCGGACCTCGTCCACCTGGGCCCGGGCGGCCTGGGTCATCCGCCGCCGGGTGTAGGTGGAAAGGGCCTCCAGGTAGCGCCGGGAGCCCTCGGCATAAAGGACGCCCAGGGCCAGGGAGGATTTCCCCGACCCGGAAACCCCTGCAATGCCCACAATGCGGTTCAGGGGGATGTCCACATCCACGTTTTTCAGATTGTGCACCCGGGCGCCCCGAACCGTTATGTGATCCGGGAAACGGGCGGCGGCTTGTTCCATAAAGTGCCTCCTGTATTTTTTAAAGAATCAGCTGATGTGGGTCAAAAGCTTATCCATTATAGACATATTCTAAGTATATCACCGACACTGGCGGTGTTCAATCCTTTTAGAGCCCATTCAAAATCTCCCCGCACGCCGCCAGGGCAGGTCTTTTCCTGTCCTGCTGCGTTAAAAAATCTTGTAATACACCAAGTATTCCTGCGATTTTTTGCCTTGCAGGGCAGAAAAATCCCTGCCCTTTCGGCATACTTGAAGATCTTGAATAGGCTCTTAGATCGGCAGTACCGCCCATGGAATAATCAAAGGAAAGGGGTATACCCTAATTCCATCGAGGTGATGAAAAGATGACTTCTGTCTGGACCCAAACAGCAGAGCTGCCCCGGTTTCCGGCCCTGGAAGGGGACCTGAAAACCGAGGTGCTCATTATTGGCGGCGGGGCGGCCGGGCTCCTTTGTGCCTATTTTCTGGAACAGGAGGGGGTGGACTATGCCCTGGTGGAGGCAGACCGCATCTGCGGTGGCATAACAAAAAACACCACCGCAAAGGTTACCGCCCAGCATGGTCTGATTTATGAAAAGCTAATACAGGAGTTTGGCCTTCCCAAGGCCAGCCTGTACCTCCAGGCCAACCAGGAGGCCCTGAAGCGGTACCGCAGCCTCTGCCAAACCATTGGCTGTGAGTTTCAGGAAAAGGACGCCTACGTTTATTCCCGCAGGGACAGGCAGAAGCTCCGGCGGGAGGCAGCCGCCCTGGGGAAGCTGGGCTTTCCCGCCCGGTTTACCGAAACGGTTCCCCTGCCTTTCCCGGTGGCAGGGGCGGTGCAGTTTCCCCGCCAGGGGCAGTTCCATCCCCTTTTGTTTTTCGGGGGGATCGCCCGGGGGCGGAATATCTATGAGCACACCAAGGTGCAGGAGCTGGCCCCGGGCCGGGCGAAAACCACCGGCGGGATCATAACGGCGGAGAAGATCATTGTGGCGACTCACTTTCCCATTTTGAACAAACACGGCGGGTATTTTCTGAAGCTGTATCAAAGCCGCTCCTATGTTCTGGCCCTGGAAAATGCCCCGGAGCTGGATGGGATGTATGTGGACGAGGACCAGAAGGGGCTCTCCTTTCGGAATGAGAATGGCCTGCTCCTTTTGGGGGGCGGCGGACACCGCACCGGAAAAAAGGGAGGGGGCTGGCAGGAGCTGGAAGCTTTTGCCCGAAGGCATTGGCCCGCCGCCAAGGAGGCCGCCAGGTGGGCCGCCCAGGATTGTATGACCCTGGATGGGGTCCCCTACATCGGGGAGTATTCCCAGGGGACCCGGGGGCTTTACGTGGTCACCGGCTTTAACAAGTGGGGGATGACCTCCGCCATGGTGGGGGCCACGCTTCTTACCGACCTGGTTCTCCAAAGGAAGAATCCCTACGCCCCAGTGTTCGCCCCCAGCCGGAGCATTCTCCGCCCCCAGCTGGCGGCGAATCTTCTGGAATCCACCATAGGCCTCCTGACCCCCACCGTGCCCCGATGCCCCCATATGGGCTGCGCCCTGCACTACAACCCCGCCGAACACAGCTGGGACTGCCCCTGCCACGGCTCCCGCTTTGGAGAAAACGGACAACTGCTCGACAACCCAGCCACAGACGACAAACAGATGTAACCCCTGTGCAAAAGCGTTTTTGGGACAACGCCAATGCCAATTTTAAGCTGTCACAGACAAAAGCCCCAACCGCCCGAACCTCCCCCCACCAGAGCCGTTCCAAATCCCTGGCCCGCAGGCCTTAGCCGCAAAGCGGCTCCGATTTTCGCCGCAGCGAAAATCACCTTATCCGGCCAACGAGCCTCCGGCCGCGAAAGCCCGGACGCTGGTAAGCGGCAGC
>JAAWEO010000059.1 GCA_022794295.1 Angelakisella sp.
GCGTTCTTTGGTTACTTTCTGTCGCAACAGAAAGTGACCCCCCGCCGGGGAGGCGAAACGAGGCAAATGGCCTTTAGAACGAGACAGGAATGCGAAGGGCCAGACCATCGCGTGGCAGTCAAAGGAAACGGCGCTACCACAAACCAAAACACTGTACCTAGGACCGAGAGGCAGACACGTTCAAGAAGCGGCCCTGCGGGCCTGTCTTGAAGGAAAGACAAGCAAAACCGAAAGCGCCAGGCGCTCCCCGCGGCTGGGTATCGGCCAGTCTCGTTCCGGCCGCGGCTTGTCACTTCGAGAATACAAGGATACGGGGGAGACGGTTCGTGCCTTTCACAGCGCCAGGTTTTTAGCCGCGGCCTTAGTCGAAAGATACTGCCTCTAGCCGGAGAGTTTCGCCCGCTGCGGCGGTCGACCAGGCGCTGTCCGCCCTGGACCCGGACCGGACTGATGTCCGGTGACAGAAAGGCTACCCGGTACTTGCCCTAGCGCCTGCTCCCAGCCCTGCACCGGCAGGTGCTAACCCGCACGCGCATATATTATTTTTCCCCGGAGGTTATTGTCCATTATGAGAGCAGAAATCATCGGCGTCGGCAACCAAACACGTTACCAAAATGCCTTCCTCTCCTCCCGGGAGTACCTCTCCCGAGAACTCGCTTCCCTGGGTATCACCCTGGGCAGTATCCGCTTGGTCCCCCCCAGAACTGCCGAGGTCTTCGCCCAGCTCCTGGAAGGCTCCCGCCAGGGCGACCTGGTCCTGGTCCTTACCGCCCCGGAACCCGCCGCCGCCCAGGCCGTTACTGATGCCATCTGCGATGGCCTCCGCCTGGAACCCCGTACCGACGCCACCCTGGCCCGCCAGATCGCCCGCCGCGCCGCCCAGCAGGGCCGGGAGCTTACCCGCGCCGAGGCCGAGACCTTCTCCGCTGCACCCTCCGGCAGCCGCCGGATCCTGAACAGCACCGGCCTGGTCCAGGGCTGCGCCATCAGCGCCAAAAAACAGCTGATGCTGGTCCTCCCCGCTGTCCCCGGCGAGCTTACCGCCTGCTTCTCCTCCTCGGTGCGCCAGCTGCTCTCCGGCCTGGGGGGCAGCACCTCCGCGCAGCGGACCCTTTGGGCGGTGGAGCTGGGGGAATCCCCCGTCCGCACCCTCCTGGGCTCCCTCCTTTATTCCCAGAACCCCCGGGTGGCCCTCCAGGGCCAGGGGGGCGAGTGCGAGATCCACATCACCGCCACCGGCCAGGGGGCCCAAGGTCTCTGTGACCAAATGGCCGATACCATTGCCGACCGCCTGGGCGCCCTGGTCACCAGCACCCAGGGGGAGCCCCTGAACCAGCAGGTGGGGCGGCTTCTCCACAAGCATGGCCTCACCGTCTCCGCAGCCGAAGCCGGCACCGGGGGACACCTTGCCGGGATGATAAAGTCCGGCAGCCCCCACGACAAGGTCCTGGCCGGGGGCATGACCCTGGCCTCTGACAAGGACAAGGCGGAGCGCCTGGGCGTCTCCCGGGAGCTTCTCACCGAGGCCGGAGGGGTCAGCCGCCGGGTCGCCGCCGCCATGGCCGCCGCCGTGCGGAAAAAGGGCCGCTCCAAGGTGGGCCTGGCTGTCACCTGCTGCACCGATCCCCGGGACCCCAAGGCCGGGGTCATCTATGCCGCTGTCACCGATGGCGTGGAGGTCTGGGCCAAAAAGCTCACCCTCCCCCCCAACTCCCCTGCCGAGGCGGTCAGCTCCGCCGCCTGCCTCCAGGCCATGAATATGCTCCGGCTCTACCTCCAGCGGTACCCCAAGGCCATGCCAGGGGGCACTCCCCTGGCCCAGGCGGTGCCGGGCAGCGTCACCCTGGCCGACCGGCTGATGGCCGCTGTTTCCGGTCTGGTTCCCAAGGGCAAGGCCGCCTCCCCCGGGGGCGGAGAACATACAAACCACCAAAGTGAGAAGGAATCAAAGGAAATGAATCTGCTCCAGAAGATCCGACATGGCAAGCTCTCCAAAAACGACAGCATCCGTCTGGGGGTGCTGGGGCTTTCCCTTGTGGTGTTTATTGGGTGTATTGTCTACATCGGCAGCGTCTATGCCGAATCCCACAAGAACAAGGGCCTCATTCAGGACCAGCAGTCGGCCTACAGCAATTCCAACATCCGCCCGGAGGACGTGGACGGCTATCCCAGCGGCTACCTGGATAAGTTCGCCGCCCTTTACGCCCAGAACGACGACATCGCCGGGTGGATCAAAATCGATGGCACCGACTACCTGGATATGCCGGTGGTCCAGACCATCGACAACGATTTTTACGAGCGCCGGGACTTTACCCGGGCCAGCAACCAGCACGGCGTGGCCTTTGTGGACTACCGGGTGGCCCAGCGGGAGCCCAGCACCAACACCGTCATCTACGCCCACAACATGAACGACGGCCAGATGTTTGGGGAGCTGCTGAAATATAAGTCCATCGAATACTACCGCCAGCACCCCCTGGTAAGCTACGACAGCGTCTACTACGAGGGGATGTACAAGATCTTCGGTGTGGTGGTCTGCAAAAAGGACGACCCCGACTTCCTCTACCACAACTTTATCGACAAGGGCAGCGACGAGGAAATGGTGGAGTTTGTCAACAAGATCCGGGAGCGGTCCATCCTCAATACCAAGGTGGATGTGCGCACCGACGATCTGCTGCTGACCATGTCCACCTGCGACTACACCTTTAAGGGAGAGGGCGGGGAGCGCATCGCCCGCTTTGTGGTCTTTGCCCGGAAGGTCCGGGACGGGGAAAGCACCGATGTGGACACCGCCGGGGCCACCATCAACACCAACCCGGTGATGCCTGTCGAGTGGTACAACTACCTGAAGAAGGAGCAGGAGGCGGAGCTGAAGCGCCAGCAGGAGCAGGCCGCCCAGCAGGCCAACTCCAAGTGGCTCACCGAGCAGGAGATGAAGGAGCTTTCCGCCGAGGACCAGAAGGCCCTGGCCCAGCGCCGGGAGAACCTGGCCCAGCAGTACCTCACCTATGACGAGCGGGAGGACAGCGACCTCGACACCATTCTGGAGCTGATCGACCACCGTCGAGATCAGTTCGAGCTTTTCCTCACCGAGGAGGAGCAGGGCTACTCCCTGACCAAGCGCCTGAACCTTTCCCAGGAGCGCCGGGCCCAGGCCCGGGCCGCCGGCCTCAGCGACGAGGAAATCCGCAGGGCCGGCAGCTGGGAGGCCATCCAGAAGCTGATCAACAGCAAGGGGGATGCCGCCCTTGACGCGGTGATCCAGCTGTATCCCAACCTCCTGACCTCCGCCGACAAGGCGGTGGCGGGAACCGCCGCCGAGCTGGAAAAGCTGGCTGCCAGCCGCAAGCAGGAGGCAGAGCTTCTTGGCCTGCGCGTGGCGGACTATTCCTCCTGGGAGGAGCTTTCCGCCGCCATCAGCCAGAAGAAGGGCGCCAACGCCGTTCAAAAGGAGATGGATGACTACATCGCCCAGAACAAGGTCTTTCTGGAGGCCGCCGACAAAAACGGGGCCAACAGCGTGGACGATCTTAAAGCCCTGGCGGCCCAGCGGAAAAAGCAGGCGGAGGATCTTGGCATCCGGCCCAGCGATTTCTCCAGCTGGAGCGACCTGAAGGCGGAGATCGACAAGAAGAACAACGCCGCCGCCACCGAGCAGGCCCGGCAGCAGTTCCTCAACAACCCCGACAACAAGAAATGGATCAGCGACAGCTCCAAATCCCTGGAGGAGCTCCAGACCCAGGTCAATGCCAACAAGAACGCCTACAACAACGCCATGAACGCCCTCCAGACCCAGGCAGCCAAGGACCAGCTGGCCGCCGCCATGAACAGCGCCGGGAGCTGGAGCGATATCCAGAATGCCATTAACACTGTCAAGGACGCGGTGGCGCCGCCCTCTACCAGCCCCGCCCCGCCACCCACCACCTCCAGCGATCCCGGGACCTCTGTTGAGCCGCCTCCGCCGGAGTCCAGCACAGAGCCTCCGCCGCCGGAAAGCACCACCCCGCCGGAGAGCCCTTCCCAGACCGAGCCTCCTGCCCCGCCGGAGAGCCCCTCGGAGCCGGTAGGCCCGGTGGAGCCGGAAACGCCCCCGGAGCAGGAGACCCCGCCCCCGGAGGAAAGCTCCAGCGCCACCAGCGAGGAACCGCCGCCGGACGCCAGCAATGAGACCCCTCCCAGCCAGGAGGATCCGGCCGGTGATGACCAGGGCAGCAGCGACGCCCCGGCAGCAGAATCATAAAAGCTTCATAAGCAACGGGAGGCCCCGGTAACACCATGGGCCTCCCGTTTTATTACAACTAAAAACAAAGGAGAATCTGCCATGTTTCGTGAAATGCGCCGCAAAAAACAGCTCCTCCCGGAGGAGGAGGCCATCGCCATCCTAAAGGAGGGGACCTTCGGGGTGCTGGCCCTTTCGGGGGACGATGGATACCCCTACGCCGTTCCCATCAGCTATGTTTATGAGGGGGGGAAGCTCTGGTTCCACTGCGCCAAAAGCGGCCACAAGCTGGACGCCATCCGCCGGGAGCCCAAGGCCTCCTTCTGTGTCACCGCCCAGGACAAGGTGGTGCCGGAGGAATATACCACCTATTTTAGGAGCGTCATCGCCTTCGGGACCATTCGGGTGCTGGAGGGGGAAGAAATGCGTCCGGCCATTGAACGGCTGGCCCTGAAGTACTCCCCCCTGGAAAGCGAAGAAAGCCGCCGGGAGGAGATCGAAAAGACCTGGAAGGCCCTGTGTATTCTGGAGCTTGAGGTGGAGCACCTTACCGGAAAGGAAGCCATCGAGCTGACAAGACAGCGGGGTTAGGGGGTGGTAATTTTTCCAGAGATGTGCTATAATGTGTAGAACACGGTCCCTTTGGCGGGCCTCTGCCGCAAGAACCTGTTTTGTATCTTGTTGTGCGCCAGGCTTTCCACAATTTTTGCGGCAGCTTGGGCAATAACGGGAAACAGATTCTGAGACATACCGGGGCAAGCCCCCGGCCAGGAGGTATTTGTATTGAATTGGTTTTTGCACATCTTTGAAATATTTACCCGCATGGGCTGGCTGATTATGACCCCTACCCTTCTTACCCTTTGCGGAAAAGCCCTGGGGCTCACCTTCGGCGAAGCCTTTCGCTCCGGGGTGCGCACCACCGGGGCCATCTTCGGCCTGAACCTGATGGTGAACAGCCTGGGCAGTGGCCTCAGCCTGGTGATCGCGGACATCGCCCTGAACCACCAGCTGGCCCTGGAGATCACCGACGCCGGGTGGGGCGCCGCCTCGGCCATCGCCTCCGCCTCCCTGATCAGCGCCTGGATCATCCCCCTTTACCTGGTGGTAAACTGGGTCATGCTTCTTTCCCGGTGCACCCGCACCCTGAACCTGGACCTGTGGAACCTGTGGCATGTGGCCTTTTTAGGCGCCATGGTGGAGCGCCTTACCGACAGCCTGGCCTATGGCATGGTCACCGCCGCCGCCATGTCCGTACTGCTGCTGGTCTTTTCGGACCGGTGCGGATGGCGGATGGCCCGGTACTGCCAGGTCCCCGGGGCCTCGGTGGCCAACGGCTACGCCACCGCCGCCGTTCCCTTCGGCCTGCTGGCGGAGCACCTGTTCAACCTTATCCCCGGACGGCCCCGCCTGGTGCTGGACCGCAGCACAGAGCCCCGGGCGGCCCTGGCCTCCCCGGTGGCCTGGAGCTTTTTCCTGGGTATCCTACTGGCCCTTTTGGCGGGGCGGGACAGCTACGGCATCCTTCAGCTGGCTATGACCTTTGGGGCTCTGGCCTTTCTGGCCCCCTATTTGGGACAGGCTCTCTCTGGGGCCATCGCCCCTATTTCGGAGGGGGTTGTCACCTTCTCCCGGGAAAAGCTGGGCATCAAGGGGAACCTTTACCTGGGCCTGACCCCCACCGCCGCCCTGGGGAACGGCACGGTAGTGGTGGTCACCCTTATGGTGGCCCCCATCATTACCTTTTTGGCCGGCAGCATCCCCGGAAACCGCTTTTTGGTCCAGGGGGATATTGTAATGCTCCCCTACATTATGGCGGTGATCGTTATCGTCTGCCGCGGGGACCTGGTCCGGAGCCTTTTGGCCGGGGTGCTGGCCTCTGCCTCCATGTTATGGTGTGCCTCCTCCCTGGCGGAGCTGTTTACCCTGGGGGCGGTGACCGCCAATGCCCAGGCCTATGAGCAGCTGGGCACCATTTCCAACTTCAGCGACGGGGGGAATTTCCTCTGCTGGCTGTCGGTCCAGGCGGGCAGCTACGGCTTTGCCGGAATGGCGCTGATGGTGGTGATCGCGGTCACCCTGGCGGTGTGGAACCGCAACCGCATCGTTTCCGGCGCCGATGTGGCCGCCATGCGCCCCCGCCGGGTCCGGCGGACCCCGGAGCTCCCGGCCACCCAGGAGGCCCCCGAAACGGAGGGGGACCCCCCTGCCCTGGAAGCCGCAAAACCAGAGGCACCGCCACAGGCGGAATAAAGAAAACGCGGGCCCGGCGCTCTCCCCTGAAAAGGGGGACCGCCGGGCCCGTTTCGATGGAGGGAAAGAATCAGTACTCCTGCTTCTGCTCCAGGGCGAGGATGGTCTTCACATACTCCTCCTTGGTCATAACAGGCTTAAAGTTGGCCTTGACCTCCTTGGCCCCCGCCGCGCCATCGCACAGCAGGTCGATAACGGTGCAGGCCAGCATCTTCACCGGGGTGATGAAGGCGTCGTCCATATCCACCACCCGGTAATCGGCGGAGTGCAGGCCCCCGGTGACCCCGGAGGTGATGCAGTGGAGGATGGGCATAAAGTGGGACAGATCCCCGATGTCAAAGGAGCCAGTGGAATCCATGCAGGGGAGGATCTTGTCCTCGGAGTAGAACCGCTTGGCGTTTTCGGTAAAGATGGCCGCCATGGTCTTGTCCGGGTTCATGGGAAGGTAGCCGGCGGCATCCTCTACGGTGGCGTGGCCGCCCATGGCAATGGCTGCCCCGTGGATGCAACGGTTCACCTTTTCGTTGGCGGCCTTCAGGGCCTCCAGGGTCCGGGCACGGACGGTGGTCTCCAGCTCCACATCGTCGGGCACGGCGTTGACGATATCCCCGCCCCGGTTAATGATCTGGTGGAGGCGGACATAATCCCGCTCCCGGAAGGTCTCCCGCTGGGCCTGCATGCTGTTGATGGCAATGGTAGCCATGTTCAGGGCGTTGATGCCATCCCAGGGGGCAGCCCCGGCGTGGGCCTGCCTGCCCAGGAAATGGGTCTTTTTGCCGATAAAGCCGTTGCCGGTGGTCATGGGGGAAACCTTGTAGCCCTCCTCCTCAATGGGGAAGTTGTGGGCCATCATCACCATGTCCACGTCGTCAAAGGCGCCCTTGTAGGCCAGCTCCACCTTGCCGCCGTAGAAGTGCAGCTTCCCCTGTTCCCGGAGGGACTTGCGGTAGTCCAGCTCGATGTATTCCTCGGCAGGGACCGCCATAAAGTCGATCTTTCCGTCCAGCTCCTCCAGCACCCCGGAGTGGATCAGGGCGGCGGCAACGCCGTACATCACCGACACCTGGATGTTGTGGCCGCAGGCGTGCATGGCACCGGTCCCGGGGTCACAGTCGGGGTGATTGGGGCAGACGACCGAGTCCAGCTCCCCCATTACCACCAGCTTGGGGCCTTCCTTTTCCCCGTTGGCCCGGGCCCGGCAGCCGGTGACCGCGATCTCCCGCTCCACCGAAAGCCCGAGATCCTCCAGGGCCTTGGCTACTGTTTCGGTGGTGCGCACCTCCCGATAGCCGGTCTCCGGGTGCTTGTAGATCTCGGCACCCAGTCCCAGGATAGCCTCCCGGTCCTTGTCCACCTGGGCGATAACCTTCGCCTTCATTTGTTCCCGATCCATGGAAATGACCTCCCTTTTAAAAATTGATTTTCCGGATACATTTCGTGCTTGATTTTAAGATTCCCGCCCCCCTGTGGGAGGGCGGGAAGGACAGGTACACCGAATGCCGGCAGGGATCAGATGATGCCCTGGGCAGAAAGGATCAGCTGGGCGATCAGAGCGGAGCCGAAGAAGGTGCCGCAGAAAACGAAGATGGCAACAATGATCATCTTCCAGCTCAGGCGCTTGATGTCGGTCAGCTTGGTGCCGATGGAAACACCGGCCACCGCCAGGATGACGCTGCTCACCGCGCCGGTGGTCACCGCGTTGGTGAAGTCCAGCACCACCTGCTGGAAGGGGCACCAGGGGGTGGTGACCAACAGTCCCAGGATAGAGGCCCAGGCAAAGGCGGGGATCTTCCAGGGGAGGATCTGCTTGATCTTCAGGGACAGGACACTGATGATAATAATGATGAACATTCCCACCACGGCGGTACCGAACTCCATAACCGTGCCGCCCCGGATGGTGTTGACCCACTGGGCAAACAGAATGACGACGCCGCAGAGGACCAGGGCCTTCAGCTCATTGAGTGTTTTGGATAACGTCATTTCTACTCCTCCTCCGGCTTACGCCTTATCCTTGAAAAAGACGGGGGCCAGCTTCTTATAGAGGAAATTGGCCACCGGCAGGGCAATCAGGAACTCCATATACAGGCCATCCACGTTGGTGCAGATATTGGAGGTAGCGGCGAAGGCCAGCACCTCGTCTGCGGTGGCGATGCCGACATAGGCGGGGTTGGCGGCCACGCTGGCGGCCAGGGCCTGGGAGGCTGCGGTCATCATAGAGCCGGAGCCCATGCCGCAGGCCATACCCAGGGCATAGGGGTGGATACCGGTCAGCAGGCCAAAGGAGCCCAGCAGGCCGAAGAAGATGGTACCAAAGAGGTTACCCACCATATAAGTACCCATAACACCCAGACCCTCGGGGGAATCGATGCCATAGATCTCGCCGATGAGGCCCAGGGTAGGCTCGCGGCAGATGGACAGGGTAGAGCCCACCGCTTCCCGGCGCATTCCCAGCAGCATGGCAATCGGCAGGCCGATGACCATGGTACCCAGGTTACCGAACTCCTGGAGGATCAGGGCGGGGCCGGCGGCGATCACCTTTTCGATATTGGGACCGGCGCTCATTCCCAGCTTGATGCCCAGAATAATAAGCACTAGGGTGAGCATAGATTCCGAAAGCTTGACTTCCTTTTCCCCGCAGATCTTCTTCAGGGCCTCGATCTTGCTGCCCAGGGCGTCGGGGGTGACCAGGACGGCGAAGATCATTGCGAAGATCATGGGCAGCAGGATGACATTACCGGGGCCCACGGGGAACTTCACGGTACCCACCAGCTCACCGAGAGCGGCGGCGATACCGGCGACGGCCATCAACTTAATGAAGACAGGCCAGCGTCCCTTTGTGCTGTAAACATCCTCCTCAGTCACAGGGACTTTTTTCTCGTTGGACATGGATACTACCTCCTTACTTTTCTTAGAGCCTATTCAAGATCTCCAGGCATGCCGAAAGGGTAGGGATTTTTCTGTCCTGCAAGGCAAAAAATCGCAGGAATACTTGGTGTATTCCAAGATTTTTTAACGCAGCAGGGCGGGAAAAGACCTGCCCTGGCGGCGTGCAGGGAGATTTTGAATGGGCTCTTAAAGCCTATTCAAGATCTCCAAATATGGCGGGAGATTTTGAACTGGTTCTCAGGCGGGGGATTTATTTCCGCTGCCTGTTATGCAACACACTGGCCGGCGGGGACGTCTTTGACACAATGTGTAAACACCTTGGTAATAAATTATTCATCTATTATAGCATAGATTCTTGTGGGTGCCAATAGGCGGGGCGGGAATATGTGCCAAAAAGGCTGCATATTATTGGGCGTTTGCTGTACAAAAGAGACAGGATGCCGGATTTGTGGCAGAAGCTAGGCCAAGTACAGGGTAGCCTTCAAGACAGGCCCGCAGGGCCGCTTCTTGAATGTGTCTGCCTCTCGGTCCTGGGTGCAGCGTTTTGGTTTGTGATAGTGCCGTTTTCTTTTGACTGCCACGCGATGGTCTGCCCCTTCGCATTCCTGTCTCGTTCTAAAGGTCTTTTGCCTCGTTTCGCCTCCCCGGCGGGGGGTCACTT
>JAAWEO010000060.1 GCA_022794295.1 Angelakisella sp.
GTGCTGCCGCTTACCGGCGTCCGGGCTTTTGCGGCCGGAGGCTCGTTGGCCGGATAAGGTGCTTTTTTCTGCGGAAAAAAGCGGTGCCCTTCGGGCTAAGGCCGCTTCGCGGCTAATGGCCTGCGGGCCAGGGTGGAACGGCTAAGGTGATTTTCGCTGGGGCGAAAATCGAGCCGCTTCGCGGCAGGCGCCGCCGGGCGGTGGGGGGATGGGCTGCTATAGGCCTTCTGCCATGGAGGGCAGATCGGGGTAAACACTGCCGGTGAAGGTCCACTCCCCTTTGCGGTTTTTGGAGAGGACTGCCCAGCCCCACTCCCCTTCGTCCTGGATTTCCCCCAGGGTGGTGCCGCAGTAGACCAGCATCCGCCGGGGGATCTCGCCATCTCCGAAGGCCACTCGCCGGAGGGTGATCTCACTTAAAACCTGGCAGTGGTACTGGCGGATGAACTCCTGTTCCTCGGGGGTGTAGTGGGTGTCAAATGCGAACTGCACAGAAGCCCCCCTTTACAGATCATGATCCATGTGCCAGCTGGTTTCATTGGAGTGGTGGTATTCGATCTTTGCAATGAGCCATCCCTCCGGGCCGGGGCGCAGGGTGAAGCGGTACAGAAACCGCAGGGAGCTCCGGGGGCAGCCGGTCACCACTACGGCTTTCCTGGCGGTTTTCATGGTGAAGGTCACCGGCTCGCCGGAGCCGCTGCCAAGAAAGCTGTATTTGCCGGGGCGGGCGCAGCTGATGGGGCCGCTGTTCTTTAAAAAGCCGGGGATACACCGGGATGCGGCCAGCTCCTGGTAGCGGCGCTGGTATTCCTCGCAGACCTGGAGGCTGCCGGGGGGCAGCTGGTTGGGGGAACCGCCGCCAGCTGCAAACTCCTTGCGAAGGCTGTTAAGGCGGTTCCAGATCTCCTCCTCCAGGGCGCTCCGCTCCCGGAGCAGGGCCAGCAGGGGCGGGACGATCTCCGCCGCCATGGGACGGTATCGCTCCGGGGTATCCAGAAAGATGATTTCATCCATGGGTGTCCTCCACAGCACAACAAAAACAACAGGGGATGCAGAACAAAAACCTGCCGGCCGGCATCGATCCGGCTCCCAAATACCGGCTGTGCCCAAGGGCGGGGGAAGAATCTGGGAAAATGGGGAAAGATACCCTTGTAATTATAGAAAAAAAAGGGTATCATTACAAGTGTCTGTAAAAATTTTGTCGGGATTCTTCGAATCCCTGAGAATAAGAAGTTGTACCATTCGCTGAAGTACGGAAATAGGCGAGCAAATTTTTTGACTGTCGAAGCCTCAAAAACGCCGGCAGCCTTGGCGGCTTTCCAGCTTTTAAGGCAAAGACAGGCGGAAAATCTGCTGGCAAGATACGTGGGGCGGCTATTGGTACGGCTTCTAAGCCCACAGAGGAAGGCGGTCTGCCCATGGTCTTTTCCAATCTGTTCTTTTTGTATCTCTTCCTCCCTGCCAACATCATATTGTACTTTACAGCCCGGAAAAACCGCACCCGGAACCTGATCATGGTCTCCTTTTCCCTGGTGTTCTACGCCTGGGGGGAGCCGGTGTGGGTCTTTCTTCTGATCGCCACCGCCTTTTTCAACTGGCTGCTGGCCCTTCGCATGGAGCGATACCGGGAAGCCCAAGAGGGGCAAAGGGCCCGGTATGCCCTTGCCGCCGCTGTTATCCTGGATCTTTCCCTGCTGGTGCTGTTTAAGTACACCGATTTCCTCTACGAAAATGTCAATGCCCTGTTCGGCACCAGCTTTACAGGGCCGGGGCTGGTGCTGCCCATTGGCATCAGCTTCTACACCTTCCAGATCATCTCCTACATGGCCGATGTCTACCGGAAGGATGTGGAGGCCCAGCCCGATTTCCTTAAATTCCTCATGTATGTCACCATGTACCACCAGCTGGTGGCGGGGCCCATTGTCCGGTACCAGTGGATCGCCCAGGAGATCGACCACCGGGAGGTGGACCCTGGGGAGGTTTGGCAGGGGCTTTGCCGCTTCTGTGTGGGCCTCTGCAAAAAGGTGGTGGTAGCCAACGCCGCCGGCAAGCTGGCGGGGCAGTACCTGGACGGGGAGCTTTCCCGCCTGACCACCGCCGGGGCACTGTTCGGGATCCTGATGTTCACCCTCCAGATCTACTACGACTTTTCCGCCTACTCGGACATGGCCATCGGCATGGGGCGGATCTTCGGCTTCCACTACATGGAGAACTTCAACTACCCCTACATTGCCCGGTCGGTAACCGATTTCTGGCGCCGGTGGCACATCTCCCTTTCCTCCTTTTTCCGGGATTATGTTTACATCCCCCTGGGGGGCAAGTACCAAAACCAGCTGCGGAACATCTCTATCGTCTGGCTGCTCACCGGCCTGTGGCACGGGGCCAGCTGGAACTTTGTGTTGTGGGGGGCCTGGTACGGGGCTCTCCTGATTCTGGAAAAGAAGGTCCTTTTGGCCCGGCTGGAAAAGCTCCCTGCCGCCGCAGGGTGGGCCTGGTCCTTTCTCACGGTGCTGGTGGGATGGAGCATCTTCTATTTTACCGATTTCTCCCGTCTGGCGGTCTTCCTGCCCATTCTCCTGGGGGGGCGGCTGACCTCCGACCCGGGGCTGTGGGTGACGGTGCAGAACAACCTGTTCTGGATGGTGCTGGCGGCGGTCTTTTGCGCGCCGGTGCTGCCCTGGATCAAGGCCCGGGTGGATGCCTATGCCGTGGAAGAAAAGCAGCAGGCGGCAGTGGTGGCCCTACAGGCCGCCGGGTGTCTTCTGCTGGTGATGGTCTCCACCGCTTACCTGGTGGGGCAGAGCTACAACCCGTTCCTTTACTTCCGGTTTTAGCGGGAAGAAGGACCGGTGACAAAATTAGGAGGATTTCTTATGGCTGAGGAAAAGAAGGAGAAAAAGCAGGACGGAGAGGCCTCCCTCTATGTCCGGGCCTGCCAGGGGGCGGCGGTCTTTCTGGTGACGGTGCTGGCCCTGGTGGGACTTCTGTCCCTGGTTCTGCCCAAGCCCACCGTCTCGGAGTACGAAAAGCGGGAGCTGGCTGCCTTCCCCGCCTTTTCCGCCAAGGCCCTGTGGAGTGGGGATTGGTTCCGGGACTTTGAGGTCTACTATGCCGACACCTTCCCCGGGCGGGACGGGTTTATCGCCGCCA
The DNA here is from genome assembly GCA_022794295.1 of Angelakisella sp. Lineage (GTDB taxonomy): Bacteria > Bacillota > Clostridia > Oscillospirales > Ruminococcaceae > Angelakisella. The sequence goes on from JAAWEO010000060.1 coordinate 3,151, forward strand.
CCGCCATTCTGGACGACTGGAAGGGGATCCGGGGGAAGGATGACATTAAGATCTACAGCACCGGCCAGGGGGGGAACAGCCAGTCCCCCGCCCCGGTGACTCCGCCGGCACCGGAGACCTCTCCCTCCTCCCAGCCGGAGAGCCGGGACCCGTCCGGCCAGTCCCAGCCATCCCAGCCGGAAGAAAGCCAGTCTCCCTCCTCCCAGCCGGAGAGCCAAGGCTCTTCCTCCACCCCTGACGCCCCTCCGGAGGTGCCGGACGGCTACCTTACCGAGGGCTACTGCATCGTGGGGGACCGGGGAATGACCCTCTTTGGGGGATACCGGCCGGTGGCGGACCAGTACGCCGGCATCCTTACCCGCTTCGCTGACAAGGTGGCAGGGCAGGCCCAGGTGTACAACATTGTGGTCCCCTGCTCCGGGGAGTTTTACCTGCCCCCCAAGTACCAATCCCTTTCCAACTCCCAAAAGGAAAACATCGAGTATCTTTATTCCAAAATGGGGGAAAATGTCACCACGGTAAACGCCTACAGCTGGCTTGCCCAAAACACCGAAAAATACATCTACTTCCGCACCGATCACCACTGGACCGGTCTGGGGGCCTACTACGCCTATGTGGCCTTCTGCCAGGCGGCGGGGCTGGAAAGCGTGGATGTGGCCCAGGTGGAAAAGCGCACCATCTCCCCCTTTCTGGGCACCGTCTACAACGCCACCCGGGACCCCCGCCTGGAGCAGAACCCGGATTATGTGGACTACTGGATCACCGCCCCCAACGCCACTGCCAAGCTGTGGCTGAAGGGCTACACTGCCCCCCTGGAGGTCTTTCCCTGGTCGGAGTCCTCCGCCGGGGGCAACAGCTACGGGGTTTTCATCTGGGCCGATAACCCCCTGCTGGAGGTCCACAACCCCGATCTCAGCAACGGCAGAAAGGCCCTGGTCCTGAAGGAATCCTACGGCAACGCCTTTGCCCCCTGGCTTTTCGCCAACTTCGAGGACGTCTATGTCATCGACTACCGCCACAGCGAGCAGTCGGTGACCCGGTTCGTCCAGGAAAAGGGCATCGATACCGTTATCTTCATCAACAATTCCTTTGCCGCCAACACCGGCTTCCACGCCCAGCGCATCGACTACCTGTGCAATCAGCTGGGCTGATCCAGAAAGGAGGGGCTGCCCTGTGAAGCGTCTGCTGGCTTTTTTCCTGGTCCTTGGCCTGCTGGCCGGGTGCGGTCCCCAGCTGGAAAAATACCCCCGGGTGGAGTCCTCCTCCCAGGGGTTGGAGACCCAGACCCTGACCATCGACATCCCCCAGGAGGCGGACCAGCTCACCCTGGACGCCGTCTCCCAGCTGGCTGCCGCCCTGCTGGAGCTTTCCGGGGGGGCCATCACCCTGGAGGTCTACCCCTCCCGGGATCCGGCCAGGGCCCTGCGGACCGGGGATACCCACCTGGCCCTGCTGGATAACAGCGGCCTTATGGCCGCGGATCCCTCCCTTTCCTTTCTGGACTGGCCCTTTCTTATGGAGGACGAGGAGCAGTGGCTCACCATTATGGGGGCGGAGGACGGGGTGGTCCGGGGGAGCGCCTCCCTGCGCGAGGCCCTGAACGGAGAGGTCATCGGCCTGTGGTACCAGGGGCGCACGGTGCTCCTTGGCCGGGGGAGCTTTTACGAGGAGATCGGCTTTGCCGGGGCTCCTCTTGGGGTGCTGGAGGGCCGAGAGGCCCCCGGCTTCTTCCAGGGCATCGGCGACCTGAACCCCAAGACGGTCTCCACAGGGGACGGGGAGACCCTTCTGAAGCTGCTCTCCAGCCGGGAGGTCAAATACATCGAGTACCCCCTGGGAAAGGTGGACCCCGACACCCTGCCGGAGTTGGTCAAGCATTTGGAGGACACCGCCCACCGGGTGGAAGGGAGCTGGCTGGTGCTGGGGAAGGGTGCCGTTGACCAAAAAACCGCACAGATCATCCGGGCGGCAGCGGCCGCCGTTCCCCAGCCCGCCTGGAATGCCCGGGCCCGCCGGGAGGAGGAGCTGTTCCAGGCTTTGGAGGCCCGGGAGATCACCGTGCAGAAAAGACCCTGTCCCCCCCTGCGCCGGGCAGCCAAGGAGTATTTCCGGAAGAACGGGAAGGGGCTGGGGTGCAGGGAAAGCACTCTGGAACGCCTGATCGAGCTTGTATCCTGACCAAAACGGAGGGAGGACTGACCGGTGACAGAATTTTTGATCCGCCGCTTTGTAAAGGACTGGGAGCACCCGGAGCTGGGGGAGGTCCGGCAGCGGTACGGCCGCCTGGGCAGCGTGGTGGGCATTGTGGTAAACCTCCTCCTTTCCCTGGGCAAGCTGATCACTGGGGCCCTTTCGGGAAGCGTAGCCATTACCGCCGACGGGGTGAACAACCTTTCCGATGCCGGCAGCTCGGTGATCTCCCTGGCCAGCTTCCGCCTGGCCGCCCGCCCCGCTGACGCGGGGCATCCCTTTGGTCATGCCCGGTACGAATACCTTGCCAGCATGGGGGTGGCGGTGATCATCCTCCTGCTGGGGGTGGAGCTGGCCCGGGATTCGGTGCTGCGCATCTTCCTGCCGGAGGAGGCCGCCTTTTCCTGGGTGACAGTGGGGATGCTCGCGGCTTCCATTTTGGCAAAGCTCTGGCTCTGCGCCTTTGGCCGCAGCCTGGGGCGGAAGATCAACTCCGGCCTGATGGAGGCCGCTGCCGCCGACAGCCTCTCCGATGTGCTGGCTACTGCCGCCGTGCTTCTCTCTACCCTGCTGGCCCCGGTCCTCCCCTTCTCCCCAGATGGGTACATGGGGGTGCTGGTGGCCCTGTTCATCCTTCGCTCCGGGGTAGAGATCATCCGCAAGGCCATCGACCAGCTGCTGGGGGAGGCCCCCGACCCCAAGCTGGCGGAGGAGATCGACCGCTTCGTCCGTTCTTACCAGGGGGTGCTGGACTGCCACGACCTGATGATCCACAGCTATGGGCCGGGGCGGTGCTTCGCCACCATCCATGCGGAGGTCTCCGCCGGGGAGGATATGCTCGCCAGTCACGAGGTGATCGACACCATCGAGCGGGAGATCCTCCGGGAAAAGGGGATCCGCCTGGTGATCCATATGGACCCGGTGGCCGTGGATGACCCCCAGCTGTGGCTCTACCGCGGGGTGGTGGGGGATGTGCTGGGGGAGATCGGGAAGGAGCTCTCCTTCCACGACCTCCGCATGGTGGCAGGGAGCCATCGGGTCAAGCTGATCTTTGATGTTACCGCCCCCTTCGCCTTCCCCGGCAGCGACGGGGAGCTTGTGGAGCAGATCCTGGAAAAGCTGGCAAAGCGGGACCAGCGCCTGACCGCCGCGGTGACGGTGGACCGGGTCTGAAAACCGCCCTGGGGCGCGGCGGCGTTAGGGACACGATCTAACAATCGAAGGCCCCCGGAGCGTTGCTCCGGGGGCTTTCGATTCGGGCAGGCTCCTGTCTAATTAACAGGCTCCTCCTTGCGGATCTTGAACAGGAACCGCAGGATCCCGGCCAAGAACCGCGGGCTTTTCACCACAACCACCTTCATACCATGTCACCATCCCTGTTTTCCGTTGTGTTCAGGGCTCCCAGGCCAGTATCCCCAGCACCACCAGGAACACCGACGCCAGAACCAGAACCAGCTTGAGGGAGCAGAACAGGGCCAAAAAGATCCCTGCCCCAAACGCTGCGCAGATCACCGACAGCAGCGGCGGCGGTCCACGGCGCTTGGGCCGTTTGCAGCAGCCCATTTCCACTCCCCCCTTCGTAATACCAGACTATGCGAAACAGGAAAAAGGGTGAGTGACCCCAATGACGGGGAAGTTTTACTCCCTGTCCGGCGGCTTGGGGAACCATCCCGCCAGGATGGCCTTTTCCAGAATATGTCCCTTCGCCGCCTGTAGGAGCCGCTTTCTTCCGGTGTTCCCGGGGAGCTCCAGGCGGCAGTCCAGGGCAAGCAGGGTGAAGCGGTAAAGGTGCCGCCGCCATTTGGGGGGCTTGGGGCCGGCGTAGCGGTGGCGGCCATATGCCAGGCCCTGGATGGCGGTCTCCCCCAGAACGGCGGTTTCCCGGCCCGGGGAAATCCCCTCCGGCAGGGCGTCCGTCACCGGCAGATTCCAGATGACCCAGTGGGGAAAATCCCGGAACAGGGGATGGCTGGTGTCCTCCAGCAGCAGGGCCAGGGAGACAGTGCCCTTTGGAATGCCGCTGATAGCAAAGGCGGGGGAGCGGTCCTCCCCCCGGCCGGAGTGCCGCCCGGGGATGGTTCCCCCGTGGGGAAAGGCAGGGCTGGAAAGAATCAGCATCAAGTCTCCTCCTTTTCAAACACCACGATCAGGTTGCTGTCGGGGAAGGGGACCGGCTCCCCGGTGTCGCCGGAAAGCTCCACCCGCCCTGCCAGGTGCTCCGGATATCCCGGCTGGAGGTACTGGGTGGAATAGACGAGGCGCACCCCCGGCAATCCCTCCCCCAGGGCCCGCCAGTCGGCCAGGGTGTAGTAGCCGTACCATTCTTCCACCTCGAAGGGGAGAGCCTCCTTCCCCCAGGTGATGGTGTACAGCAGCTCCATGGCGGAGTTTTGGGGCATCCGGTACCGGTGCTCCTCCCCCAGCTCCCCGGGGAGCTGGGCCTGGAGGGGAAACCCCCGGAACTGCCGCAGATAATCCCGGGCCAGCTCCTCCAGCTGCGGATCCAGGAAGCGGAGGCGCACCATGGGATTTTCCGCCGAGGCCACCCCGTCCCGGATGATGATCCGGCCCCCCGGACGGAGAAGTCCCACTGCGTTTTCGATGATCCTTGGGATCACCGCCTTGTTGAACCGCCGCCCCTGGTACTCCCCGTAGGAGAAGATCTCGTGGATGATGGAGCAGAACAGGATGGCGTCAAACTGCCCCGCTTCCTCCGGCCGGAGGGCCAGAAAATCCCGATGGATCACCTGCCAGGGAAGCCCCTCCGCCTGGACGCGCTGGGAAAGGCGCTGGCAGACCTCGGCGGAAACATCCACCCCCGCCAGGGTGCAGTGGGGGTACTCCCCTGCAACAAGGTCCAGCAGGACCCCTCCGCCCGGTCCCACGTCCAGCACCCGGTCTCCGTCCCGAAGGAAGGCCAGAAGCCGCCGCTTGTCGTCTGCGGCCCGGTTCATGCTCTCCAGATACTGGTCCTCGTTCCCCACCCGAGCAAAGATATCCGGCCGGTAGCCCAGCAGATCGAACACCGCCAGAATGGCTCGGTTGTGGGTGATGTCCGCCTCCACCAGGGTTTGATAAAACCGGTCGATGGCCTCCCCGGTGGGGGTCAGGGCCGTTTCCAGGGCGAGCTCGGCCCCCTCCCCAGATCGGGAAAAGGAGAAGTCCAGGTGGCTGGTGGGCCGGAATACCCCCGTCTCCCCGGCCCGCTCTGCCATAGCCAGAATGCAGTGGTCGGTGCGCCGTTCCCCGGCAGAGGAATAGAAATAGAGCCGGTCCTGGAGGCTTTTCAGGGAGAGCATCCGCCCCGGCCGCCAAAGGGACAGAGCGGCCACGGTCCGCTCCCTAAGAGCCCATTCAGAAGCTGCCGGCATACCTGGAGCTCTTGAACAGGCTCTGACGGGTTCCTCCCGGGGGAGGGAGGCCGCCAGAACATCCAGAAAAGCCCCGCCCCGAACAGGACCCATGGCCCGGAGCACCCCGTCGGCATACCAAAGGTCCCGCCCCTGCAGCAGCTCCTCCGCCCTGGAGGAAAGAAGGACCGCTCCCTTGCCGCCGCAAAGGCGCAGGGCCCGCTCCCCGGGGGAGAGAGGCGGCAGCAAGCCGCCCCGGGCAATGGTCCGGCAAACCTCCCGGTGCTGCTCCGCCAAGGAGGGAGAAACCCCCGCCAGAACACACCGGGAGACCAGGGCCAGCACACGGCAGAAGCGGGAAAAGGGGAACCCCGCCCCCTGGCAGAGGGCCTCCAGCTGGGACAGCTCCCCAGGGGCGGTAAAAGGCAGGGTGCCGCTTTCCGGGGAGATCTCCCCCTGGAGATACTGGCCCACCGCCCCGTGCATCCGAATCAGCAGGGAAACGGCGGCTTCCTCCGGGCCGGGAGGTCCGGCAAGGCTTTGGAAGTACAGCTCCGCCGAGCCGTTGGCGTGGTCCACCAGGGAGATCCCCGCCCTCTGCCAGGCCTCCCGCTCCCGGGGCATCCCCCCTTTTGCAGCCTCCGCCCAGGAGAGGACCAGGGCCGCAATATCTCGTTCCTCCGGGGTCCAGTCCCCGGGGGCGGCTACAAGGGCCTCCAGCGTGTGCCGTGTGTATGCCAGGGTCTCCCGCACCTCCGCCTGGTCCAGGCGAGAATACCGGGCCCGGTTATAGTCCTTCTCCCGGGTAGCCCACAAATACCGGAGCCAAAGAAGCTCTGGCCTGCCCTTCCACAGGGTCATGTTCCCGCCCACTGTCTGGCGGATGGCCTCCAAGGCCAAATAACAACGATCTCCCTCCATAAACCCCTCTCCCTACAGCGGCCTGGAGGCCGCATCCAGACCCTACCCGGCGCTGCGCGCCTTAACACCGTGCGAATACTTAGTGGGTGCCTGGAGTCCTGACAAGTACAGGGCGAAACGATTCCCCTACCCTTAACAGACTGGATGGGGGCGGCTCCTGTCAGCCCAAGTCTCCAGGCAGTCGCTATCGCCCCGTACACACCCTCGTAGGGTCTAAAGTTTAGGGCCGCCCTTTTCAAAGGGCGGCAGGTCCAGGGCGGCGCCCTGGTCGCCCGTCGCAACGGGCGAAACACCTTATACGGAGTGAGCATTTTTCTTTGCT
>JAAWEO010000061.1 GCA_022794295.1 Angelakisella sp.
GCTGCGGCGGACGACCAGGCGCTGTCCGCCCTGGACCCGGACCGGACTGATGTCCGGTGACAGAAAGGCTACCCGGTACTGGGCGTTGGGCTTCAGGTATGGTGCTGCGCCGGCAGAAACCTCGCCCGCCCCGGTCCGTCAAAGGCAGGGGAATCGTCCCGCCCTGCACCCGTCCGGACTCCAGGCACCCACTACCCCCTTCGCACACCGTTAAGCCGCAAAGCGGCGGGTAGGGTCTGTCAGCGGCCACTGGGCCGCCCGCCCTGCACCCGTCCGGACTCCAGGCACCCACTACCCACTCCGCACACCGTCAAGGCGCAAGGCGCCGGGTAGGGTCTGAAAAAAGGCCTGAAACTGTGAAATTCACCCTTTACATGGGGGAAAATTTGTGTTATAATATTCCCGCTGTCTGCCGGATAGGTGTGATAGCCTATGTGACCGCTCCCCGGCTTGGGGGTTCAGGACCCGTCCAGCGGGTGCCGCCTTGCACCCCTTGCTGAGAAGCTGGTGACAAATATAAAATGAGGTGAAAGAACTATGCTGCTCAAGGAAGAAAAAAATGCAATCATGAAGGAGTACGCTACCCACGAGGGAGATACCGGTTCCCCCGAGGTGCAGATTGCCGTGCTCACCCGCCGTATCAACGAGCTCACCGAGCATTTGAAGGTCCATAAGAAAGACCATCATTCCCGCCGGGGCCTCCTGAAGATGGTCGGCCATCGGAGAAACCTCCTGGCTTACCTTCAGAAGAAGGATATCGAGCGGTATCGTGCCATCATTGCCCGGCTGGGCCTGCGCAAATAAGAACTGCCGGGAAGGCAGGTGGCCCCTACTTCGGGCTGCCTGCCTTCCTTTGGTGTATTGGAATCCGTTCGGTTTTGTGGTAAATGCATGAAATTGAACCGCATTCCCGGAAGATCTATGTACGTTTTGGCGGAACCGTGGACGGTTTAGCAGTTGCTCGAGGGGGAGAGGGAGGACACTTGCCCCTTCGCCCCATGGAGCTATTGCTATACCAATGCGGACCGCCAAAGGAAGAAGGAGCCGCCTTCCGGCTCCCCGAAAACGATGGAGGTAAGCTATGTTCGAAAATTACCGCGTGTTTGAAACCGAGTTCGCTGGCAAAAAGATCACCTTTGAAACCGGCAAAATGTGCTGCCTGGCCGGTGGCTCTGTCCTGGTGCGGTACGGCGAGACCACCGTCCTGGTCAATGCCACCGCCTCCAAGAAGCCCCGGGATGGCATCGATTTCCTGCCCCTTTCTGTGGACTTCGAGGAAAAGCTCTACTCGGTGGGCAAGATCCCCGGCTCCTTCCTGAAAAGGGAAGGCCGCCCCTCCGATAAAGCGGTCCTCTCCTCCCGTGTGGTGGACCGCCCCATCCGCCCCCTGTTCCCCAAGGATATGCGCAACGATGTCACCGTGGTGATGACCGTTATGTCGGTGGATCCCGACTGCCAGCCGGAGATCGCCGGGATGATCGGCGCTTCCTTTGCCCTTTCCATCTCTGATATCCCCTGGAACGGCCCCATTGCAGGCATCAATGTTGGCTTGGTAGACGGGGAGATCATCCTGGCTCCCACCGCCGAGCAGCGCAAGGCGAGTGACCTCACCCTGGTGGTGGCCGGTACCGATAAAAAGGTCTGCATGATCGAGGCGGGCGCCAGGGAGGTGGCCGACGATGTTATGCTGGAGGCCATTATGAAGGGCTTCGCAGAGGTCCAAAAGATGGTGGAATTCATCAAGGGCGTCCAGGCCGAAATCGGCAAGCCCAAGTTCGTCTTTGAGTCCCAGGAAATCGACCACGACTTCTTCGAAGAGGTGAAGGCCTACGCCGAGGAGCGGGTCATGGCCGCCCTGGATACCGATGACAAGAACCTCCGCGACCAGAATATGGCCCCCATTACCGAGGATGTTCACGCAAGGTTTGACGAAAGATATCCCGACAAGCCCGGCATCATTGACGAGTGCCTTTATAAGCTCCAGAAGTTCATCGTCCGCCGGTGGCTCCTGGAGGAGGGCAAGCGGGTGGATGGCCGCGGCATGGACGAGATCCGGCCCCTGGCCGCCGAGGTTGGCCTGATCCCCCGGGTCCATGGCTCCGGTATGTTCACCCGGGGACAGACCCAGGTGCTCACCATTGCCACCCTGGGCACCATCAAGGAGTCCCAGCTGCTGGATGGTATCGACGGGGAAACCACCAAGCGGTATATGCACCAGTACAATTTCCCCTCCTACTCGGTGGGGGAGACCCGCCCCAGCCGCGGCCCCGGACGCCGGGAGATCGGCCACGGTGCCCTGGCAGAGCGTGCTCTGGAGCCTGTGATCCCTCCCGTGGAGGAGTTCCCCTACTCCCTGCGTCTGGTGTCCGAGGTGCTGTCCTCCAATGGCTCCACCTCCCAGGGCTCCATCTGCGGCTCTACCCTGGCCCTCATGGACGCCGGTGTCCCCATCAAGGCCCCTGTGGCCGGTATTTCCTGCGGCCTGATCACCGCAGAAGATGGCTCCTGGAAGACCATGGTGGATATCCAGGGCCTGGAGGACTTCTTTGGCGACATGGACTTTAAGGTGGGCGGCACCCACAAGGGCATTACCGCTATCCAGATGGACCTGAAGATCGATGGCCTTACCCCGGAGATCATCGCCGAGGCCTTCCGGAAGACCCATGCCGCCCGGGATTACATCCTGGACGAAATCATGCTCAAGGCCATTCCCGCGCCCCGTCCGGAGCTTTCCAAGTATGCCCCCAAGATGCTCTCCCTCAAGATCGACCCCGACAAGATCCGGGAGGTCATCGGCTCCGGCGGCAAGGTCATCCAGAAGATCTGTGCCGAGTGCAACGTCAAGATCGACATCGAGGACGACGGCCATGTCTTTGTTTCCTCCATTGATATTGACGATGCCCGCCGCGCCGTGACGGTGATCGAGACCATTGTCAATGACCCGGAGATCGGCGCCATTTACAAGGGTGTTGTTACCCGCCTGATGAACTTCGGCGCCTTTGTGGAAATCGCCCCCGGCAAGGAGGGCCTGGTCCACATTTCCAAGCTGGACGAGCGCCGGGTGGAAAAGGTGGAGGATGTTGTTGCCCCCGGGGACGAGATCCTGGTTATGGTTACCGAGATCGACCAGCAGGGCCGCATCAACCTTTCCAGAAAGGACGCCCTGGCCGCTATGGCTGCAAAGAAGAACCGCGGCTGATTTCTCTGAAAACACGCATAACAGGGGCAGGGGGGGACCTCTGTCCCTGTTTTTCAAGGTTTCCGTTTGGATCAGAAGGAGAAGATTTTATGAAACCGTATTTGACCGGGTGGCTGGCGCCGTTGTTAACATTGCTTCTTCTGTTTGCCGCCTGTAGCACCTCCCCCGCCCAACCGGACCAGTCCGCGCCCCGGCAATCTGCCGGAGAAAGCGTTTCCTCCCCCCTGCCGGAGGTCCCCGGCAGCAAGGAAGATGGGCCGGACAGATCTTCGTCGACCCCTCCGGCAGAGGAAACACCGGAAAGTGCTCCCGCGCAGGAGCCCCCGGAGGAGCCGGAATCTTCCGAGGATCCGTCCCCGAAGGAGGAGGAAGGGACCGTTACCGAGGATGGCTGGTACAATACCAAGGACGAGGTAGCGGAGTATCTACACCTTTATAACCGCCTGCCGGGGAATTATAAAACCAAAAAGGAGGCCCAGGCGGCGGGCTGGTCCGGGGGCAATGTAGAACGGTATACCGGCGAAGGCACCGCCATTGGCGGGGACCGCTTCGGCAACCGGGAGGGGCTGCTGCCCAAGGCTCAGGGCCGCCAGTATACGGAATGTGACATTGATACCGTTGGAAAGGATGCCCGCGGCGCAAAGCGGATCATCTTTTCCAACGATGGTCTGATCTATTTTACCGATGACCACTACAATACCTTCCAGCTGCTGTACGGAGAAGAATAACATGCGTCATGTGATTTTGGATGGTGCGGTCTGCGCCCAGCGGGAAACCGCTATACCGCTGCTGGAAGCGAAGCTGGAGCTGCCGGCTTGGTGGGGAAGGAACCTGGATGCCCTCTCCGACTGCCTTTGGGAGGCAGGGGAGATATCCGTCCGGGTAAAAAACCACCGGGCCATGCTGGTATCCCCCTTTGGCAGGGCCCTTTGGCAGGTCCTCGCGGATACCGCCAGGGAGAACCCGCGGTTTCAGGCTGCCCCGGTCCGCCGCCTTCGTTTGGGTGGACGCCGCTCCGGCCGCTTCCTCTCCTTGGCAAAATGACAGGAGAAAAAGCCGTTTCTTGGCTTTTCCGTGAATAGTTCTTAAACAAATCTTGGGACGCCTTGTAGAATCCGGCCTTTTTTGCTACAATAAAAGATAAGTTCCCGTGGACAGAATTTGACAAACAATAGGAGTTGGTTTTTTCTTGGACAGTCCAGGCTTATTATATGGGTCTATGACCATTCTGCTGCTGCTTTCCGCCTTCTTTTCCGCCAGTGAGACCTCCTTTACCTCGGTCAACATGATCCGCATTCGGAATATGGCGGAGGACGGAAACCAGAAGGCCACAGCGGCGGTAAAGCTGGCAGAAAACTACGACCGCACCCTTTCCACGATCCTGATCGGAAACAATCTGGTGAACATCGCCATGTCCTCGCTGACTACTGTAGCGGCCACCGCCGCCTTTGGGGACGCCGGTGTGGCCGTTGCCACCGGGGCCGCCACATTGCTGATCCTCACCTTTGGTGAGATCCTCCCCAAAAGCTGGGCAAAGGAGAACAGTGAACGGCTGGTGCTGGCTATTGCCCAGCCCCTGGGGCTTTGCTCCATTCTTCTTTACCCCTTCTGCACCTTTTTTATCTGGCTGAAGGGTGTGTTCAGCAAAAAGGAGGAGGGGGAAAAGGCCCCCAGCATCACCGAGCAGGAGCTGATGTATATGCTGGGCACCATCCAGGAGGAGGGTGTCCTGGAGGAGCAGGAGAAGGATCTGGTGCAGTCCGCCCTGGAATTTGATGAAACTACCGTCCAGGAGGTTCTGACCCCCCGGGTGAATCTGGTGGCCCTGGATGTGGAAGAGGAACAGGGGGAGATCCTCAAAACCGTCACCGGTAAAAAATTCTCCCGAATCCCGGTTTACGAGGGCACCATTGACAACATTGTTGGAATCGTGCAGTCCCGGGAGCTTTTGAAGCGCGCCCTCCAGGGAAGACCCATCCGCCTTAGAAACCTGATGAACAAGCCGGTGTTTGTTCACCGGGCCATGAAGATCTCCCGCCTTCTGGGGGAATTCCAGCGGAAGAAAAACCATATTGCAGTGGTTATTGATGACTACGGCGGCACCCTGGGCATCGTCACCCTGGAGGACCTTTTGGAGGAGCTGGTGGGGGAGATCTGGGACGAGGACGAGGAGATCGTCACCGACCTGCAAAAGACCGGGGAGGATACCTGGGAAGTCAGCGGAGATATGGGCATCGAGGACTTTTTTGACCGCATCAGCTACGCGCCCCGGGGCTTTGAAAGTGACTTTAACACCATGAACGGCTGGGCCTTGGAAATGCTGGAGCATATTCCGGAGTCGGGGGAGAGCTTTACCTATGACTCCCTTACCGTCACAGTAAAGGAGATGGACGACCAGCGGGTCACCAAGCTCCTGGTCCAGCGCAAAGAACCCCAGCCGGTGGAGGAGACGGAGGAGAAAAAATGAGTGTCATAACCGGAGCAAAGCGGATCGTTGTCAAGGTGGGGACCTCCACCCTGACCCACCCTAGCGGGCATATTAACATCCGGCTAATGGAAAAGCTGGTGAAGGTCCTTTCGGATATTAAAAACACCGACCGGGAGCTGGTGTTGGTTTCCTCCGGGGCCATAGGTGTGGGAGTGGGAAAGCTGGGCTTGCGGGAGCGCCCCCAGACCATTCCCGGCAAGCAGGCCGCGGCGGCAGTGGGCCAGTGCGAGCTGATGTATCTCTATGACAAATACTTTTCCGAGTACAACCACACCGTTGGCCAGGTGTTGCTCACCCGGTACAGCCTGGACAACGCCGAGAGCAGCGAGAATGTTCGCAATACCTTTAACGCCTTGATCGGCATGGGGGCCATTCCGGTGGTAAACGAAAACGACACCGTGGCCACCGACGAGATCCGGGTGGGGGACAACGATACCCTCTCCGCCATTGTAGCCAAGATCATCGGGGCCGATGCCCTGATCATCCTCAGCGATATTGATGGCTTGTACACCGCCGATCCCGCCAAAGACGCTGCCGCTGTCCTGGTGCCGGAGGTAACAAAAATCGACGATGCCCTTATGGCCACCGCCAGCGGGGCGGGCTCCAGCCGGGGCACCGGGGGAATGCTCACCAAGCTTTCCGCCGGGCGCATTGCCATGGGGGCGGGAGCGGATATGTATATTGTCAACGGGAAGGACCCCGATATCCTTTATGAGCTTCTGGAAGGAAAGCCGGTAGGCACCCATTTTGCGGGGGAGGAAGTATGATGAAAACAATAGAGGAGCTGGGGAAGCAGGCCCGTAAGGCCTCTGACCTCCTGCTCTCCGCCGGTTCCCAGGAAAAGGACAAGGGCCTTCTGACCATTGCCTCCACCCTCCGGGAAAGCGCAGGGGAGATCCTGGCTGCCAACGCCCTGGACACCGCCCGCGGCTCAGAGGCGGGGATGAGCCCCGCCCTTTTGGACCGCCTCTCCCTGGATGAAAAGCGGATAGAAGGCATTGCCGCCGCGGTAGAGGAGATCGCTGCCCTCCCTGATCCAGTGGGACAGGTGGACCGGGGCTCGGTGCGGCCCAACGGCCTTTCCATCACCCGGGTCCGGGTGCCCCTGGGGGTGGTGGGGATCATCTATGAGGCCCGGCCTAATGTGACGGTGGATGCTGCCGCCCTCTGCCTCAAGGCGGGCAGCGCCTGCATCCTCCGGGGCGGCAAGGAAGCCATCAACACCAACCTCGCCCTGGCAGGGGTGATGCGCCGGGCCTTGGAACATGCCGGACTTCCCGCCGGTGCCATCCAGCTGGTGGAGAATACCCGCCGGGAAAGCGCCCAGGAGATGATGAAGGCCAATGGCCTGATCGATGTTTTGATCCCCCGTGGGGGAGCCGGGCTGATCCAGGCAGTGGTCAATGGCTCCACCATTCCCGTTATCCAAACCGGGGTGGGGAACTGCCATGTTTATATCGACAGCCCCTGTGACCTGGAAATGGGGGTGCGGATCATCGAAAACGCCAAGTGCAGCCGCCCATCGGTCTGCAACGCCGCAGAGACCCTTCTGGTTCACCGGGAGGCGGCAGAGCGATTTCTTCCCCTGGCAAAGGCCGCCCTGGACCGGTACTCTGTGGAGCTGCGGGGATGTCCCGAGACCCGGCGCATTTTGGGGGAGGGTGTTCGCCCTGCCACAGAGGAGGACTATGCCGCAGAGTTCGGGGACTATATCCTGGCGGTGCGGGTGGTGGCTTCCATAGAGGAGGCCATTGCGCACATCCGGCAGTATTCCACCGGCCACAGCGAGTCCATTGTGACCAGTGACTACAGCCACAGTCAGGCCTTCACCCGCCAGGTGGATGCAGCGGCGGTGTATGTCAACGCCTCCACCCGGTTTACCGACGGGGGAGAATTCGGTTTGGGGGCGGAAATTGGTATTTCCACCCAAAAGCTCCACGCCAGGGGTCCCATGGGACTTACAGAGCTGACCACTACAAAGTATATCGTCCTGGGCAGCGGACAGATCCGCTGAAACAGGGGACAGGAGGAACAGCGTCTATGAACAGATCCATCTTCCGCGCCGGCAGGCGAAACCGCTACGCCGCACCCATTGGCGGGGTATTTATTATCCTTTGTTTGGTGGGCTTTTTCACCGTAGCCAGCTTCTGCCTGAACACCACAAAAAATCTTTTGGATAACTCCGCCCGGAAGAAGGAATTTGAACGGATGCTTCTCCCGGTGGTTATTTTTGACCCGGTGCCCTTTGAAAACCCTGTAAATATTGATAACGCCAGCCTCCTGCAATACTCCATCTGGTCCACTGCCATTGGGGAAAAGCGTAGTCAGTACGAATACGATGACGCAGGGATGATGATCATTCCCGCCAGCGATATTGACGTGGCCGCACAGCAGCTGTTTGGGCCGGACGTCCGCCTGGAGCACCGCTCCTTCGGTGACCTTCAGGACAGCTACCTGTACGAGGAGGAGATCCGTTCTTACCACGTCCCCATTATTACCATTACCGGCTTCGCCACCCCCCGGGTGGAGGAGATCAACAAAATGAGCGGGGATACCATTGAACTCCGGATGGGCTATGTCCCGCCCAGCACTATTCTGGATCTGGACGAAAACAACAACCTGGGGGATCCGGAGCCGGAAAAATACATGATCTATGAGCTCCGCAAAAACCGCAGCGGCTGGTATCTCTATGCGGTCAAGGATGTTCCCGGCGCCGGGCTGCCTGGGGCCAATGATTTCCAGCCCCCCATGGAGCTCCCCGGCGAGGATCTCTCCATTAGCGAAATGGTACCGGAAATGGCCGGAAACGCAGGATCTTCCTCTGTGTCCTCCGCCCCGGAGGGAGACGGTTCCTCTGACGAGGGATCTTCCTCCGACGGAGAGGGGGAAGAGGAGCCAGGCGAGGACGAGGGCGAAGGAGAAGGGGAGGAGGAGACCCCGGAGGGAGAAGAGGATCCCTCATCCGAGGAACCCCCGCCGGAAATGCAGGGATAAACAAATTGGTTTTTGCCTTATAAAAAACGGCAGTACAGAGGGCCTGTGCTGCCGTTTTTCTATTCAGTCAAAAAAGACATGCCCGTTCTCCTTGGGAATTCCACAGCTCCGCCAGAAAGCTTTCCGGGAAAAGGGTTGACCAAAACCTTCCAGAGGCATCGAGAAGCCATTGGAGGAATAAAGAGCGGTTGACCGGCAAAAAGGGACGATAAAAAAGCCCGGGCCCAAGGGACCCAGGCGAGAGTAAGTACCCCTGTCACCAAAACAGCTGTAGGACCAGCATAGAGACCACCCCCGGCGCACCAAGAACGGTGCAGACCAGCAGGGTGAACAGGTTCCAGGGCAGGGTGACACCGGTGACCAGGCCGGTGAGATTTACCGCGCCCATAGCGGTAAAGCCCATGACCGCCGAAGCAGCGGCGGTGCCAATGGCCCGGCGCATTCGGATCATTAGCGCCAGGGCCAGAAAGCCCGCAGTCAAAAGTCCGGTCATCACAGGATCAGAAACTACCCCATGGCTTCCACCACCTCCTCCCGAAGCTCCGGCAGAACAGCGTCCCCGCTCTCGGGGATTCCGGCGGCAGGGAAGGAGAGGGGATCCTCGTCCTGCTCCTCCGCTCCTTCCTCCAGGCGCAGCTGGCGCATTAAAAAGCTGTAATAGACCTGTAAGGATTTCAGCTGGTAGATGCTGGAATCCACAACGGCGTCGTCGGTGGCGCAGTTAAACAGATCCTCGGCACAGGCCAGCTGCATCCGCACCTGAGCCAGCTTCCGGCGGAGGGTCCCTGGTTCCACCGGAATGACAGTGTCCGGCATCGAAGTGGCTTTTGCAGCAGAATGGTTCATATCGATTCCTCCCTGGGTGGAGTGTGTTCCAGGACGTTCGGATATCCCGGACGATGGCATATCCCAATACACTCTAATTTTATGCAAAGATTATGGCCGAAAATGCCGGAATATATACCCAGGGAAAAATTTTACATCTTCGACAAAAAAACAAGCCCCCTTCCATCCCCGAAGGACGGAAGGGAGCCTGTTCCTTTTCCTTGTGCGACCAGTTCTGTAAGCCGAGTTCTGTATTTGACAACGATCTATCTTGGCCCGGTGTCGCCACCGGGCTCCAGCCACCTAAGCGGGACCGGCGGGCCGCCGTTACTGCCCCTGTGCGGTGTTGCTTCGGGTAGGGTTTACATAGCCGCCCGGTCTCCCGGGCGCTGGTGAGCTCTTACCTCGCCTTTCCACCCTTGCCGG
>JAAWEO010000062.1 GCA_022794295.1 Angelakisella sp.
CATCCGCCCAAGGCCGGAGCCTTTGGCCGGTCCCCCGGGTCCAGGGGGGACCCCTGGGCGCTCTTTGGTTACTTTCTGTCGCAACAGAAAGTGACCCCCTGCCGGGGAGGCGAAACGAGACAAATGGCCTTTAGAATGAGACAGGAATGCGAAGGGGCTGACCATCGCGTGGCAGTCAAAGAGAACGGCGCTGATAATCATAGAAGCCCCTATCCAGGACCGAGCAATAGCCCGTTCAAGATTCACCCCTACGGACCCGTTATAGAAGAAAAATCCCCTTCCCTCTCCGCTTCGCTTCATGATATAATATCCCCAGAACATACATGATACAGAAAAGGAGGCAGCACCATGAACCTGCGCCAAGCCGAGCACCTGCTGGCAGTGTACGAGGAAGGCAGCGTCTCCCGTGCCGCCAACCGTTTGGGAGTCTCCCAGCCCGCAGTGAGCCAAACCATCCAAATGGCAGAACGGGAAATCGGGATGAAAATCTTCCGCCGGGGACCCAACGGGCGGTTCCTGACCTATGCCGGAGAAAAATACCTGGCTGCCGCCCGGCAGCTTATCGCCCTGGAGGGCAACCTGGGCCGGGAGCTCCAGGTGCTCCGGGGGGAGCACCGGGGAAAGCTGCGCATCGGGGTTTCGGTCACCCGGGCAATGTTTATCCTGCCCCAGATCCTCCCCGACTTTCTGGAACGCCACCAGGGGGGGTGGAGCTGGAGCTTACCGAGGCCGGTACCTCCGACCTGGATTTTCTCCTTTTGGACGGAAGGGTGGACCTGGCCTTTCTCCTTTCGGTGGAGAACATCCACCCCGACCTGGAGTATATCACCCTCTGCCGTGACCAGCTGCTTCTCGTCGCCGGGGCGGATACCGCCATCGCCCGCAGCCGTGCCACGGGGGATACCATCAATATCCAGGAGGCCCGGGACGAGGCCTTTATCTCCCTGCTCCCCGGCCATGGGGTCCGCTCCCTCCAGGACCGCATCTTTTATGACAACCGGATGTCCCCCCGGATCCTTATGGAAACCAGCAGCCCGGAGGTGGCCCGGCGGCTAGCCATCGTCTGCGGGGCGGTGGCTCTTTTCCCGGAAACGCTGATGCCCCCGGAGGCCTCTGACAGCAGCCCGGAGGGGGCCTGGTTCCGGGTGGGAGGGAGCCACTATCTTCGGGACTTCTTCCTCTGCTACCCAAAAAACACCTTCCTCCCCCAGTACATGCAGGATTTTATCACCGCCACCCGGGACTATTTCCGGGAGCGGTATACTAGGGCGTGTCCCTAGGGTGTGACCCGAAGACCATCCCGGATTGAGGTTTTTGTGTGTTTGTCTTGACCTTTGCCGAAGGGCGTTGTACAATGAGAAAGGTTTCCTCGAGGAACAGCGTCCCGGGGACCTTTCGGGGTGGCACCCCGACCAGATCATAAGGAAAGGACTTGACAAAGCAATGAAGAAAACCCTGGCGATCCTTCTTGCGGCTGTACTGCTGCTGAGCCTTACCGCCTGCGGTGAAAAGGCCGAAACCGGCCCTGCCCCCTCCTCTAACAGCGTTTCTGCCTCCTCCTCTGTGCCGGAGACTTCCTCCTCTGCGCCGGAGTCTTCCTCCACACCCAAACCGGAGACCTCCCCGGTATCTTCTTCTGCGCCGGAATCTTCTTCCCCCGAGCCCGAACCCGAGCCCAAGCATGACTATGAGCTGACCTATGCTGGGTGCTTCCAAAACGGCTACGCCTATATCCAGTTTAAGGACAAGGCCGAACCCGGCAAGACCTACCACGGCACCATCGACACCCAGGGAAAGCTGCAAGCCTATTTCCCCGGCAGGATCGTCCACGAAGGCGCAAACATGGGCGGATATATCTATGCCAAGGGAACCAGCAATGAAAATAGGTCCTATTATGTCGTTGGCCCTGACGGAAATATCGTCACCTACCCCTTGGGCGGCGACCTGACCTATAAATCCTATCCCGGTGAAGGCTACTTTGTTACCAAGGAGCATCAGGCCGGATTTGACGCCGAGGATTGGATCTTCCACCTTTACGACGGCGCCGGCAAGGAGCTGACCACCTGGTCCTGCGGGAATGACAATGTAGATGTGAGGTATCTGGGAGAGGGGATCTTTTCCTTCCAGAATCATTACAAGAAGCTTACCGAGGAACAGCAGGCCGAGAAAAACAGCTACATCCGTTACACCGAATGCGTTGACCTTTATTTTGCCCAGTCCAACACCTGGCTGAAGGATCAGTTTATTATGGATGACTTTCCCATTCTCTGCCAGGACGGCCTGCTCATGCTCCGGTGGAGCAGCCGTTCCCACCCCGGTGAGTTCACCTACGCCGACACCGAGGGCACGTTGGCGACCATCACCATGCCAGAGGAGTTCCGCAACGATTCCTATTATTTGAAGCACAGGGACGGCGTGATGCTTTTTTCTCAAACGAAAAGCAGCGGCCCTGTCCCCCTCTATCGCTACGATATGCAGTCCGGCCAGTGGCTGGACTACCAAGGGAAGTACATAGACAAGCTCACCTTTGGTATTCAATCCTACACTCCCGTGACCGCAGAAGGCTACACCACTGTCGCGATGAGAGGCGCGGACAGCCGGATCTACACCATGCTTATGGACAAGGATCTGAAGGAGCTTTGGGACTCTCCCATCCTCGGGGAGCCCTTCGCCATCACAAAGGACACCCTGTACCTTATCGATGCGGACAACAACGGTACCCTTTGCACCTATGACCTGAAGGGGAACCCCATTAGCAAGGTGGAGCGGGTGGACTGGTCGGATATGCCCTGGCCGGACGACGGGATCCTTTCCAGCTCCTATCACAAAGGCTTTTACAAGACCGACGGCACCCCGGCCTTTGAGATCGACTATTCCACAGGCAAGCTGGTCACGCTGCCCGAATAAATGACCCGGCCTCGCGGTCTCGCCAACCGCGGGGTCTTTTTTGTTCCCCAAAAACCAGGCTTGACGAGCCGCTCCAAAAGGGATATAATAGGCGAGTAACTTTTTGTAGGCTGGAGTGGCTCAGTTGGTAGAGCAGCTGATTCGTAATCAGCAGGTCGTGGGTTCGAGTCCCATCTCCAGCTCCACGGCGCAGCCGCCGGGGCGGACCCTGCCCGGCGCTTTGCGCCTTGACCTTGTGCGATGTCTTAGCTGGTGCCTGGAGACCTGCATTGGTGCAAAACGACACGCTGTAGGGCATGATGGAAGGGCTCTGTTTCGCTGGTGTCCTTTCTATCCAGGCGTGCAAGGCATCCGCCCAACAACCGAACATCGTTTACCGACGGTGAAAAGGAGCAGTACCCGTATCCCCCGAGGCGCAGAGAGCGGCCGCTTTGGTGAAAGGCCGCCCCGGGGCACGGCGAAGTCGCCTTGGAGTCCCGGTTCCCAGGGGGCCCTGTCCCCCAGGTCCCGGCGTTTCGCCCCACGTTACCGGGGCCAAAGCTGCGCGCTTTGTTTTTTCCTTTGGAAGAAAGCGCGAAACCAGGTGGTACCGCGCTTTTTTTGTGTTTGAGGAAAGGCGTCCTGTTGTCTGTGAGACCATAGACAGCAGGACGCCTTCATTTTATAAAAGCACAGCCGTGAAAGGAGAAGGATACAATGGCAAAAGAACTGGAAAAGGTCTATGACCCCAAATCGGTGGAGGACCGCACCTACGCCTTCTGGCAGGAGGGGGGCTTCTTCCACGCCAAGGTGGACCCGGAAAAGAAGCCCTACACCATCGTCATCCCGCCCCCCAACATCACCGGACAGCTCCACATGGGCCACGCCCTGGACGAGACCCTTCAGGATGTCCTAATTCGCTGGCGGCGGATGCAGGGGTACAGCGCCCTGTGGCTCCCCGGCACCGACCACGCCTCCATCGCCACCGAGGCCAAGATCGTGGCAGCCATGGAGGAAGAGGGCCTGACCAAGGAGGAGCTGGGCCGGGAGAAATTCCTGGAGCGGGCCTGGGCCTGGAAGGAAAAGTATGGCGGCCGCATTGTGGAGCAGCTGAAAAAGCTGGGATCCTCCTGTGACTGGGAGCGGGAGCGGTTCACCCTGGACGAAGGGTGCAGCAGGGCAGTCCGGGAGGTGTTCTGCCGCCTGTACGAAAAGGGCCTGATCTACCAGGGGGAGCGGATCATCAACTGGTGCCCCCACTGCCATACCTCCATTTCCGATATCGAGGTGGAGTACGAGGACAAGGCCGGGCACTTCTGGCACATCCGCTACCCCATTGTGGGGATGGAGGGCCGGTTCATCGAGATCGCCACCACCCGCCCCGAGACCATGCTGGGGGATACCGCTGTGGCGGTGAACCCCGAGGACGAGCGGTACCGGGACCTGGTGGGAAAGATGCTCCTGCTGCCCCTGGTGAACAAGGAGATCCCCCTGATCGCTGACCCCTATGTGGAGCAGGAGTTCGGCACCGGCTGCGTGAAGATCACCCCCGCCCACGACCCCAACGACTACGAGGTGGGCCTGCGCCACGACCTGCCCATTATCAACATCATGAATGAGGACGGGACCATCAACGACCACGGCGGGAAGTATGCCGGTATGGACCGCTATGAGGCCCGGAAGGCCATTGTCGCTGATCTGGAGGCCCAGGGCTACCTGGTTCGCATCGAGGACTACAGCCACAATGTGGGCTGCTGCCAGCGCTGCGGCACCATTGTGGAGCCCCTGGTCTCCAAGCAGTGGTTCGTCAAAATGGAGCCCCTGGCAAAGCCTGCCATTGCGGCGGTGAAAACCGGGGAGACCAAATTCGTCCCGGAGCGGTTTGACAAGACCTACTTCCACTGGATGGAGAATATCAAGGACTGGTGCATCAGCCGCCAGCTGTGGTGGGGCCACCGCATCCCCGCCTGGTACTGCCAGGACTGCGGGGAGGTCATCGTCTCCCGGGAGGACCCCCACACCTGCCCCAAGTGCGGCAGCACAAGGCTGGAGCAGGACCCCGACACCCTGGACACCTGGTTCTCCTCCGCCCTGTGGCCCTTCTCCACCCTGGGCTGGCCGGAAAAGACCCCGGAGCTGGATTATTTCTACCCCACCGACACCCTGGTCACCGGTTACGACATCATCTTCTTCTGGGTGGCCCGGATGATCTTCTCCGGGTGCGAGCAGATGGGCGAGACCCCCTTCCACACCGTGCTGATCCACGGCCTGGTGCGGGATGCCCAGGGCCGCAAAATGAGCAAATCCCTGGGGAACGGCATCGATCCCCTGGAGGTTATCGGACAGTACGGGGCGGACACCCTTCGCTTCGCCCTGGCTACCGGCAACAGCCCAGGCAATGACATGCGCTTCTCTGACGAGAAGGTGCGGGCCAGCCGGAACTTTGCCAACAAGATCTGGAACGCCAGCCGCTTCATCCTGATGAACCTGGACGAGACCATCACCCAGGCGAAGCTGCCGGACCATCTGGAGACCGAGGACAAGTGGGTGGTGAGCCTTTACAACACCCTGGTCCGGGAGGTCACCGACAACCTGGAGCGATTCGAGCTGGGCATTGCGGTCCAGAAGCTTTACGACTTCATCTGGGATATCCTCTGTGACTGGTATATTGAGCTGTGCAAGACCCGCCTGGCCGCCGGCGGCAGCAAGGCCAAGGGCGCCCAGCAGGTGCTGGTCTACGTCATGGGGAACACCCTCAAGCTCCTTCATCCCTTTATGCCCTTTATTACCGAGGAGATCTGGCAGTCCCTGCCCCACGCCGGGGAGGGCCCCAGCATCATGGTAGCCAAGTGGCCGGTGTACGACGAGGCCCTCTCCTTCCCCCGGGAGGAGGCGGACTTCCAGAAGGTGATGGATGTGATCAAGGCGGTCCGCAACCGCCGGGCAGAGATGAACGTTCCCCCGGCCAAAAAGGCCCGGGTCTGCATCGAGACCGCCGAGCCGGAGGTGTTCCGGGCCGGCGCCCCCTTCCTGGAGCGCCTGGCTTCGGCGGCCAGCGTAGAGGTCGGGGAAAGGTTTGACCTCCCCGGGGCGGTCCAGGTGGTCACCCCGGCGGCCAAGGCACTTATCCCCATGGACGAGCTTATTGACAAGGAGAAGGAGCTGGCCCGCCTCCGGAAGGAGAAGGAAAAGTGCCTCAGCGACATCGCCTTTGTGGAAAAGAAGCTGCAAAACGAGTCCTTTGTAGCCAAGGCCCCGGCCCAGGTGGTGGAGGCCGAGCGGAAGAAGATCGAGGTCAGCCGCCAGCACCTGGCAAAGCTGGAGGAATCCATCGCCGCCCTGGGCTAAGAGCCTATTCAAAATCTCCCTGCACGCCCCCAGAACCGGCTCCCCTCTGCCGGTGGGGCAAACACAGAAACAGAGAATGAAATGGAGGTTTAGCCTATGAAACGCCTGCTCTTTGTGGATAACTCCGTGGGGGATCACTACGACGCCAGCCGCCCCTTTCCGGACAGCTGCTTCCCCATGCCCTTTCACCGGGTGAATTTCTTTGCCGGGGACCCGGTGCCGGATCTGGCAGAGTTTACCCATATTATCTCCACCGGCTGCACCCGGAGCGTCTGCCAGCCGGAGCCCTGGATGGAAAAGCTGGAGGACCTTCTCCGGGAGGCCCTGGAGCGGGATCGCAGCCTTCTGGGCATCTGCTTCTCCCACCAGGCCCTGGCAAAGGTGCTGGGCGGGGCCGGCTGTGTCCGCCAGCGCCCCGCACCGGAAATGGGCTGGGTGGAGCAGACCGTGATCCGGGACGATCCCCTTTTTGGAAAGGCCGGGGACCGGCTGTGGGGCCTGGAGGCTCATTTTGACGAGGTGACCACCAGCCTGCCCCCGGAGAAGGCCACGATCATTATGCGGTCGGACACCTGCCAGGTGGAGGCCTTCCGGGTAAACGGCAAAAACGCCTGGGGGGTCCAGGGTCATTTCGAGGAAACCCCCGAAAACGGGAAGCAGATGCTGGAGACCCTGGCGGCAGAAAAGCCGGAGCTACGGCCCTATATGCAGAACCTGGATTCCCCCCGAGACAGCGGCTATTGGCAGACCCTTTTCCGGCGCTTCTGCGACCTGGACTGAAGCCGAGCTAAAGAGCACCACGCAATACAGCCCCCGGTTCTGCCGGGGGCTGCTGCTGTCCCCGGACGGTCCGGGATGTCAGAAAGCCCCTCTCCTGGGAGAGGGGCCTTCTGGTACAAAATGAAAAAGAGAAGGTTTGGAGGTCTGCTTCCCCATGAAAGCCAACCTCCTGGGGCGAAACGTCTGGTGTGCTTTTATCATAGCACGGCGGGGAGCCGGTTACAAGAAATCTGTTGTTTTTTTCAGAGATCCTGAAAAAATTCCAAGATTTCGAACAGCCCGCAGCGGTCAGACAGCGTCCACCTCTTGCCGGCTGGGAATGGAGGTCTGGGCCCCCTTCCGGGTGACCGAGATGGCCGCCGCCTTGTTCCCAAAGGCGATGGCGGCCGCCTCCTCCATCCCCTCCCCCAGGGCGGTGACAAAGGCCCCGTGGAAGGTATCCCCGGCGGCGGTGGTATCCACTGCCTTTACCCGCAAAGTGGGGATCACCCGAGCCTCCTCCGCCGTTACCAGCAGGGCCCCGGCCTCCCCCAGGGTGGCCAGAACGGTGCCCACCCCCCGGGCCACCAAGGCCTTCCCGGCGGCAATGGCTTCCTCCACCCCTCCCACCGGCATCCCGGCAATCCGGGCCAGCTCGGTTTCATTGGGGGTAAAGTAGTCCAGGCTGGCGATGACTTCCTCCGGCAGGGAGTCCGGAGCCGGGGCGGGATTGAGCACCACCAGCCGCCCGTGCTTTTTGGCAAGGCGGATGGCCTGGAACACCGCCTCATAGGGAATCTCCAGCTGGAGGACAACAATATCACTGGCCGCAATAAGCTCCTCGTTGGCCTCGATGTATGCCCTGTCACAAAGGCCGTTGGCCCCGGGGATCACCACAATGCTGTTGCTCCCCCCTTCGCTGACATAGATCACTGCCATCCCTGTGGGGGCGTCTGGGGTCTCCTCCACATGGGAGACATCCACCCCGGCGGCGGCCAGGTTCTCCTTGAGGCTTTGCCCCATGGCATCCCGTCCCACCTTCCCCAGCATGGTCACGGTGCCCCCCAGTTTCCCGGCAGCGCAGGCCTGGTTGGCCCCCTTCCCTCCGGGGATATAATCGGGGCTGCCCCCCAGGATGGTCTCCCCCCGTTGGGGAAGCTCCTTCACCGGGATCACCATATCCATGTTCAAGCTACCAATGACCAAAATCTTTTTATTCATACCAATCCACTCCTTTGCCTTTGACAAACTGGATAGGGGCAGCACCTGCCAGCCCAAGACCCCAGGCACAACCCTTCGCCCTGCACAACCTACCGTAGGGTCTAAAGTTTAGGGCCGCCCTTTTCAAAGGGCTGGGCGTAGCCCACGTGCCCGAAGGGCTCGGGGTCAGGGCGGCACCCTGGTCGCTCCCCGCAGGGAGCGAAACTCCCCCGCATCCTTACCGGAGGGCGCATTTCTGCCGCCGCAGCGGCGTCTCGGAGCGCAACTGCCCCGAAGGGGCAGCTCTTAGCGCAGAGAGGCTTTGCTTACTTTCTTTTTGAAAGAAAAAAAGAAAGTTGGCCGTAGGCCACGGTCCCGAGGGGATCAGGCCTGCTCGCCCCCCACCCAGCTACCCTGCAAATACACCCCAGTGGGGTGTTTTGCAATAACAGCCCCCCTCGCATGGACCGGCCACCAGGCCGGTCCATGCGACCCTCTACAGGCCGCCCCCAGGCGGCCCCACCACCGCCCCCTTTGGAAAAACCGAAGCGCCTCACGCCCTAGTAGTGAATAACCTCTCCTGCCTTCCGGATGGCCTCCGCCACCTGCTCCCCCTCTGGAGAGAGAAAGAAACGATAGGTACTCTCCGGCACCAGTGGGCGGATCTCCTCGGTCCTTCCGTCATGGATCAGCTGCCGCACCCTGGAGGCACTGATGGGAGCACCGCTTTCCTCCCGCCGGGGAAGGATGACACACCGGAGCCCCTCCTTGGGGAGCTCCTCCGCCATAATGCGGTTGTAGATCGCCGTGACCTGGGAGAAGGGCTCCTCCCCCACAAACCGGGCGGAGATCCCCAGGGCGCCGGCAATCCTTTGAAACACCTGTAGGTCCAGCCGGGCCTGGGCCTGGATCACATCCCCCTGGTCCTTTATGAAGTAGGAGGGAAAGGTGGAGGATGAGATCATGTAGCTCCCTGTCTGGTGGACCAGCACATTGGGCAGGTCCGCCACCCCCTCCCGCACCAGCCGCTCCCGAACCGGGAAGGGCACCAGGGAGGCGTCCTCGGTGACCACAAACAGGTGGAGAAGATCGCACCGGGCCGCGGCCTGCTCCACCAGCCACCGGTGGCCCAGGGTAAAGGGGTTGGCATTCATAACAATGGCAGCGGCGGTCCCGCCGGTTTCCCGGCTTTGTGCCTTCAGCCCTGCCAGGTAACGGGAAAACCCGTCCCGCCTGTTTTCCATAAAGGCGGTAAGTCCTTCCACCCGGGCGATCTCCCCAAAGCCCAGGTCCCGGAAAAAGGGCACCTTGCCGCATTTGGTGTACAGGAAAAGATGCAGCTCCCCCTGGTCGGCCTTCAGCTCCATCAGCCGGGACACCACCCGGTTCAGAAGCCCCTCCCCCTGGTGGGCAGAATCCACCGCCAGACACCGAAGGGTATTTTTATAGTAGGAACCGGTGGCAACCAGCCGGTAATCCTGGTCATACAGTCCCAGGGTATACTCCAGGTTGCCATCCCGGCGGATCCCCTCCTTTTCCAAAAGGGCGGCAAGCTCCCGCTGGCCCCGTTT
>JAAWEO010000063.1 GCA_022794295.1 Angelakisella sp.
GCCCTGGACCCGGACCGGACTGATGTCCGGTGACAGAAAGGCTACCCGGTACTGGGCGTTGGGCTTCGGGTATGGTGCTGCGCCGGCAGAAACCTCGCCTGCTCCAGCCCGTCAAAAGCCGGGGAATCGCCCCGCCCTATACCCGTTCCGACTCCAGGCACCCACTATCCACCCCGCACACCGTTCAGCCGCGAAGCGGCGGGTAGGGTTTGGCAGCGGGCCCTGGCCCGCTTATATTTCAAAGGAGGTCCTAGTTCTATGATCATCGACAGCAAACAGTACAATGGCCCTTGCTCCTGCGGCCGCAGCCATCAAATGGCCACCCGTCTGGCCGTGATCGAGCCCGGCTGCCTTGCAGATTTCGACCGCTATCTCTCCGAGGCAGGTCTTACCGGCAAACGTGCCGCAATCTATGACGAAAATACCTACCACGCTAAAAACCTCCGCCGCCCCGCCGCCAGCCAGGAGATTGTCCTTTCCCCCGAAAATCTCCACGCCAACGAAACCGCTACCGCTGAGGTCCTCTCCCGCCTGGACACGGATGTGGAGGTCCTGGTCGCTGTGGGCAGCGGCACCATCCACGATATTACCCGCTACTGCGCCAATGACCGGGGGCTCCCCTTTGTGGCCTGCCCCACCGCAGCCAGCGTGGATGGCTTCTGCTCCACCGTCTCTGCCATGACCTGGGGCGGATTTAAAAAGACCCTCCCCGGCGTAGCCCCCATTTTGGTTCTGGCCGATATTGACGTGATCAAGGAGGCCCCCCTCGCTTTGGCGCTTTCCGGTGTAGGGGATGTGCTGGGCAAGTATACCGCCCTGGCTGATTGGAAGATCGCCCATGCCCTTACCGGCGAGTTCCTTTGCCCCGAAATCGAGGCCCTTACCCGCAAGGCGGTGGAGGAGGTTTACGCCTGCTGCCGCCAAATCGGCAGTAAGGACCCTGCCGCCTTCCAGCGCCTTACCTGCGGCCTTCTCCTCTCCGGCCTTGCCATGCAGATGATGGGGAACTCCCGCCCCGCCTCCGGCGCCGAGCACCATATCTCCCATATTATCGAAATGGAGCCCGAGTCCCTGGGGGTCCATTCCTCTGCCCTTCATGGGGAGAAGGTGGGGGTGGGTACCGCCCTGGCCTCCGGGGTCTACCACGATCTGGCTAAGCTCGAAAGCATCGCCCCCTTTGTCAAGGAGTACCCCCCCGTTACCGAAGCCATCATCCGGGAGGCCTACGGGGACCGCCTCTATGATTCCATCGCCCAGGAGAACCAAAACGACTGCATGGGCAATGTCACCCCCGCCCTGCTGGCGGAGCATTGGGGGGAGATCCGGGAAATTATTGCCCAGATCCCCACCCGGGACGAGCTGGAAGCCCTCTACCGGGAAATCGGAGCCAAAACCACCCTGGAGGATATCCAGGTTGACCCCGCCCTGCTCCCCAAGCTGCTGGATTATTCCCCCCTGGTTCGCAACCGTATGACCCTGATGCGTATTCGAAGGATGATTTGCATTTAAAACTTTGATGTGTGTCCCCAAAACCGGAACGAAACACGCCCAAAACTCCAGGCACAAGCTATGATGCCGCACAAGCTCCCGTAGGGTCTAAAGTTTTGGTCCACCCTTTTCAAAGGGCTGGGCGCAGCCCACGTGCCCGAAGGGCTCGGGTCCAGGGCGGCGCCTTGGTCGCCCGTCGCACTGCGCCCGCAGGCGCGTTTCGGAGCGCAACCGAGCGTAGCGAGGCTCTTAGCGCGGAGAGGCTGCTTTGCTTACTTTTTTTCGTGACACTTTCGACTCGGAGTACAAATTACCACGATGGGAACACTGATCAAGGCCCTGCTGCGGGAAGCCCTTACGGACCGAATCAATGACGGGCAGGTATATATGAAGGGTGTTGACACAAGCTACCGTTACGAGGGATACAGCATCTATAGGATCGAGGATATGAAAAAAGCGATATCCGGCAGGGATATAAGATGATAGGAAAGGGCAGAAGCAAAAGGCTTCTGCCCTTTCTATTGCTGGATCACCGGAAAATCTTCTGGATATTACCGTCTGAAAAGGAAGGATAAAGGCCATGAACAAAGATGTGCCAGAGTAATGAGAAACTTTGTCTTTCCCTTGAATCCCCCTGCTGTTTATGGTAGTATCAATACAGAGATTTTCGCCGGAAGGAGGTGCCTTCTTATGAGTGATATTTACAGCCTGCGCCTTTATGATACCGAATTGATGCGCTTTTCTCTGGAAAAGCGCGGTCTGGAGGGTCTTGTGGCTCAGGTCCTTTCTGTTCAGCGGGAAAAATCCCACCTCATGCCCCTGGAACTGGATGTGACCGGAACAGGCATCATCCGTTGGCTGGAGCATCGGGTCATCCCCAAGAACCGGGCCTTTGTAGATGAGATTCTAAAAACCCTGGGTCTGGGCCGGAATGATACCAAGGGCATCATCGACGTCTGTAAGGGGCTGTCCCTCAACGATAGCTACTGGGTAGTCCCGGAGGACTTCCAGGGGACCTTTGCACAGTATAACCTCTACCAAAACCGCTTCTCCGAGATGCTGGCCCTGGTGGCCTACACAGGTGCGGGACAGAGCCACGAGGCATTTACCACCTCCCCGGAGCTGACCACCAACGGGATGCTCCCCAAGGCGTGGCGGCTTTTGGAGGACGGGATATGGCTTTACAAGGGTGGGACCAGCGGGGCCTCCAACACCGGGCGGGAACCCTACTGTGAATATTACGCCGCCCAGGTAGCAGAGGCTATGGGGCTGGCTCATGTTCCCTATGGTCTGGAAAACTGGAAGGGGATCACCGCTTCTAAATGTCCCCTGTTCACCAATATTGATACCTCCTTTGTCCCTATGGGGCGGCTGATGAGATCGGGCAGCATCAAGGGATGCCTGGATTACTGCGACAGCCTGGGGCCGGAGTTTGGTGAACGGCTGCGGTCTATGCTGGTGTTCGACGCCCTTATCTACAACGAGGACCGGCATTTGGGGAACTTTGGACTGCTGCGGGATAACCACAGCGGGAAGATCACCGCCCCTGCTCCCCTCTTTGACCATGGTCAGTCTCTTCTGTTTTTTGCGGGTCAGGATGACCTGCAAAACATGGCAAGCCTAAAGGAGTACGCAAGGCTGCGCTCCAATCCCTACAACGTTTCCTATGAGGAGATCTGCGCCGAGGTGATGGGACCGGCACAGAGAGCCCAACTCCGACGGATGATCGGATTCCGCTTTCGGCGGCACCCCAACCTGAACCTCCCAGAAGCGCATTTGTCCCTTTTGGAGCGGGTGCTGGAGGAGCGGGTGCGGGAGCTTTTAGCAATTCCCGTCCAACAAAGAAGAGCGGAGCGTCCCGAACGAGATAGAAGATAAGGACGATATTTTTTTAGAGAAAGTACAGACAGAAAACGCAGCGTGTTTTTTTGCGTCTGGGGTGCAGAGGATGGTATTGTCTTAGCAAGCACTGAATTGTGATACCACAATTCGCTTGACAGGGGCTTCGCGCCCCTATGGCCCCCGCAGGAAATGAAAAGTTGAGCAATAAGCCAAAAACAGATTGCTGCTGTTAAAGAAATTTCACGTGACAAGAAGGGTCCGGGGCGCATCGTTTTTGACGATGCTCCCCGGACCTTTTGGCTTTATATACCCTGTTTTTCTTCCTTGGCCCCCTTGGCTTTGAGGCTGACTTCCTTTGTACCCCGTTACGGAAGCAGATTTCTTCAAATCTCTCAAAGAAAACCAATAATCCGAACCCTATCCCCTATCAGAAAAAGGCTCGGATCATATTGGTTTGTCGGTGTAAAACACTTTGGATGCCCAGGGCTCCAGGCACCCACTAAGATCCCGCACAAAGGTAAAGGGCCGGACTTTCATCCGGCCCGGGTAGGGTGTGCCCGCAGGGGCCACCCCCGCTGGTGCGGGAAATGGGACTTGAACCCACACACCGAAGTACTGGCTCCTAAGACCAGCGCGTCTGCCATTCCGCCATTCCCGCAGGCTGCCCCCAGTGGGGGCTTTTGTTATTGTACCATAAAAATATTAAAGCTTCAAGAGGCCTGCTGCCACCATCTCCTGGGCGGAGAGAACCACCCCGGCCTTGCCGGTGGGGTAGGTCAGCCCGCCCTGGAGCCATACTGCGTAGGGCTCCCGAAGGGGGGCGTCGGCAGAAAGCTCGATGGAGGCCCCCATGGTGAAAGCCCCTGCCGCCATGATCACCTGGCTGTCGTAGCCTGGCATGTCCCAGGGCATGGGGGTGACAAAGGAATCCACTGGTGCCCCCTTCTGAATGCCGCGGCAGAAGGCGCAGAGCATCTCCGGGTCCCCGGTAAGCACCGACTGGATGATGTCGGTCCGGGGGGCATCGTGGGACGGGTTCACTTCAAAGCCCAGCAGGTGGTAGAAGGCTGCGGCAAATACGGCGGTCTTCAGGGCACCGGCCACCACCGTGGGGGCAAAGAAGATCCCCTGGTACATGCTCCGCAAAACGTCCAGGGTGCAGCCCACCTCCCGGCCCATGCCGGGGCAGGTGAGGCGGTTGGCGCAAAGCTCCACCAGGTCCTTCCGGCCGGCAATGTACCCGCCTGTGGGGGCAATGCCGCCGCCGGGGTTTTTGATCAGGGACCCGGCAATAAGGTCGGCCCCTACCTGGGTGGGCTCCCGCTTTTCCACCAGCTCCCCATAGCAGTTGTCCACCATGACAATGACCTGGGGGTTCTGCTCCTTGGCGGTCCGGGCGATCTCCCCAATGGTCTCCACCGTCAGGCTGGGCCGCAGGCTGTATCCCCGGCTCCGCTGGACATAGACCATCCGGGCCTCCTTGGCGGCCTGGGCGATGGCGGCGAAATCCGGCGTTCCGTCGGGGAGAAGCTCCACCTGGCGGTATTGCACCCCCCACTCCATAAGGGAGCCCGTGTTTGCCCCCCGGATGCCAATGGTCTCCTCCAGGGTGTCATAGGGGGAGCCGGTGACCGAGACCATCCGGTCCCCGGGGCGCAGCACCCCGAAAAGGGCGGTGGCCAGGGCGTGGGTGCCGGATACCATGGTGTGGCGCACCAGAGCGTCCTCCGCCCCGAAGATGGCGGCGTAAACAGCGTCCAGACCATCCCGCCCCCGGTCGTCGTAGCCGTAGCCGGTGGTGCCCTTCATGTGGGCCTCGCTGATGCCGTTTTTCAGGAAGGCGGCCAGGACCTTCTGGCCGTTGTACTCCTCGTTTTCGGCAATGCGGGCGAAGGCGTCCCGGCAAAGGTCCTCTGCCTGGCGGCTCACTTCCAGGAGCCGGGGATGTATCTCAAAAAAATCTGTCATGGTTTCCTCCGTTCGTTTCTAAATCATGCCCCATTCGATCTCGTCCAGGAGGGGGGACCAGAAGGTGAAGTCATCCCGGAACATCTCCGGATCCAAGGCACAGAGCCTTTTCTTCAGCCCTGCCGCTTCTTTCCGGGCCCGCTCTTCCTCATTGTCTCCGCCCCGGTGGAGCAGGGCCCCGAGGGTCGCTGCCGCCATAGCCATTCCGCGGTGGCGCCGGTAGATCCTGACTGCGGCTGCCAGGGTTTTCCGATCCCTGGCAAAATAGACCAGGGGATATTCCGCCCCCTCCGTGGTATCCAACAGATAGACGGTCCCGTCTTTCGCCTCTCCGACGAGGCTGCCTACATCGTCCTCCCCGATGATGCGATAGCGCTCTCCCTGAAAACCGCTGTCGTATTCCTTTCCGGCGGGCAGAAAGGTGATATTCAAAAAACCCTTTTGCAGGCTGCTCCCCACGACGGTTGCTCCTTCCCTATCATTTAGGGTCACCCCTGCCCGACCCCCAGCTCCCAAAGCTCGTCCACATAATTGTCCACCCACTTGACGCCGTGGGCGAACCACTCCTGCTTTTTGTCCTCCGGGGCGGGGGGCATCAGGACCAGCCGGGCCGGGGGCGCCTCATAAATGGCGTCGAGGAGGGCCATCCCCTGGGGGTAGCGGAACCAAAGGGAACGGTCCGGGTCGGGATTCTCCCGCCGCCACTTGGCAAACTCCGGGAGAAAGCTCTTGTCCTTCGGCAGCTCCAGCTTTCGGAAGGTCTCCTCCGGGAGGAGCAGC
Organism: Angelakisella sp.; assembly: GCA_022794295.1. Taxonomy (GTDB): domain Bacteria; phylum Bacillota; class Clostridia; order Oscillospirales; family Ruminococcaceae; genus Angelakisella. The sequence continues at coordinate 6,079 of JAAWEO010000063.1, forward strand.
TGGGCCAGGACATAGAGCCCGTGGGCGTAGACGCAGAGGGGCCAGAACCCCAGCTGCGGAACAGATGCGGTTATTCCTCGCTGATCCATGCAATGCACTGCTGGACGTCCCCTTGATACTCATAAAACATTTGGACCGCGCTCCGGACCGCTTCCAGGGAAAGCAACATTTGATCCGGCGCAAGCGCTTCTTCTATGTAGGTCAGGAAGCTTCGCCCCTCTGAGAGTATATCCTCAACCAGAAAAAGAAGCTGGTCCTGTCCCTGGTAAGAACAGGCAAAGGCACGATGGCTTTCCACGCAAGAGACGGACAAACAGGGCGCTTCCCGATCTTCCTTTAGACGAGCGGTCAAGGTCCCACCACATTTCATTGCGGACAATGCTTCCAAACATGGTCCTGGCTGTGTGTATCGAAGCTGTTCCATTTCTTTCACCTACCTGTTCTGTTTGTGACGTCGTCCCCTCTTTCCCACACCGCCCCGGCAGGGACGAAGCCCCAGGAGGTATAGAAGGAGGCCAGCCCCTCCCGGCAGGCCAGAAGGGGGCGCTTCCCCTGTTCCAAGGCGGCCCAAACGGCGGCCATCAGGGCGGCGGTGCCGTACCCCCTCCCCTGCCGGTCCCGGCGGCAGGCCAGAAAGCCGATGACCGCCTCCGTCTCCCCCAGGAGGCTGGCCGCCCCGGCGGCGGGCTCCCCTCTGTCATCGGGGACCAGCACCACCTGGGCCGCCCCCCGGCGGATGCGCAGGTGCAGCTCGGCGTAAAGGGCGTCCCGGTCCTGCTGTGGGATGGCCCCGGCTGCCGCGCTGCAGTCGGCCAGGGCCATGCAGGAGGGGGCGCAGAGGACCGGCTCCTCCGGCTGGGGGCCACGGTATTCCAGCACCGGGCGGCGCTCCCACCGGCCGGGCAGAAGGGGAGCCAGTCTCTTGTCCGCCATCCCCGGCAGGTCCCCCAGGGCGGCCAGAAAGGCGGCGGCCTCGGAGAGATCTGCGGCTTCGCCAGCGGTAGCCCAAAGGCCGGCCTCGGTCCGGCAGATGGCCCCGGCTGGGGTCCCTTCCGGGGAGAGGACCAGCCACACCTCCCGGGAAAGCCCCGGTCCGGCGGTCTTTGCCAGCCCCTGGATCATCCCCAGCAGGAGGGGCTCCCCGGGGGCCGTTTTCAGCCGGGGGTCCTTGGGGGAGACAAGGGCGATCATCCCCGGGGAAGCTCCTTTGCCAGCAGCTCCAAAAGCTTTCTGGCGTTCTCAATATCGCTCCGGTTGGTCAGGGTGTTGGCGGAATGGAGATACCGCACCGGCAGGGAGACTGCCAGCACCTTGGCCCCGGCGGCAGAGGAAACATAGCTCCGGGCATCGTTGCCCCCAAAGACCCCTTCCTTGGTCTGCCAGGGGATCCCGGCGTCCTCTGCCAGCTTGACCGCCTGCTGGTAGAGGTCCCAGGGGTAGATGGTCCCCTTGTCCATAAAGGAGATCACCGGCCCGGCCCCCACCCGGCAGACCTGGCGGCCCTCCGGCGCGGAGGGAAGGTCCCCGGCGGTGGTGCTCTCCACCACCACGGCAATATCCGGCCGCTGGGAGTAGGCCACCGCCTTGCTCCCGGCGCAGCCGGTTTCCTCCTGGACCACAAAGGCAAAGGTGCAGTCGTACTCCAGTTCCCCCTGGATCATCTCCAGAAGGAGGGCGCAGCCCGCCCGGTCGTCAATGGCCCGGGCCAAAATGGATTCCTCCCCCAACTCCTTCCAGGGGCCGATGAAGGTGGCCTGATCCCCCAGGGCGATCCGCCCAAGGGCGTCCTCCTTGTCCTTGGCGCCAATGTCAATGCGCATGTCCTCGGTTTTGGCGTACTCCTTGCGTTCCTCGTCGGTGATCAGGTGCACCGGCCGGGTTCCGATGACCCCGGGGACCGCATCCTTGCCAATAAGCACCGGCCGCCCCGCTGTCACCGCCGGGGTGACGCCCCCCACTGTGGCAAAGTGGAGCATCCCCTCCTTGGTCACATGGGTGATGATAAAGCCCACCTCGTCCATATGGGCGGAGAAAAGGACCTTTTTGCTTCCCGCTTCCCTTCCCTTTTTGTGGACGATCAGGTTCCCCATATTGTCCACCTGGTAACTGTCACAGTGACCCTGGATCTTTTCCAGAAGATACTCCCGCACCTGGTCCTCACAGCCGGAGATCCCCCGCAGCTGGGTCAGCTCCTTCATCTGTTCCAGCAGCTTCATTTTACTTCACCTCCCTGGCAAATTCCGCCATCAGCCTGGCGGTGCTGAGAACGTCGTTGGCGGAGACCGTCTCCACCGCTGTGTGCATGCTCCGCAGGGGGATGGAAAGGAGCCCGCACCGCACCCCCCGGCCGGAGGAAGCCACAATATCGGTATCGGTACCGGTGCGTCCCCCCATGATGTGGGTCTGCCAGGGGATCTCCTTTTCCCGGGCAAGCTGGCAAAGGCGGTCAAACATCCCCCGGTTCACCGCCGGGGCCAGGTCGATCTCCACCCCGCCGTTCATCTGACCGCACTCGTGGTCCTTCACCCCAAATCCATCCCCAAAGGAGACGTCCACCAAAATAGCCATGTCCGGGGCCAGGGCAAAGGCCGCCGTTCCGGCGCCGTAGCCGCTGGTCTCCTCCTGGGCGGAAAGGCAGACGGTGACCCTGCACCTGGGGGCCTTTTCCTGGAGCAGCTTGGCGGCGGCAATCACTGCCACACAGCCCACCCGGTCATCCTGGGTGGGGGAAAGCATCAGATCATTTGCCAGCATGGTAAAGGCCCCGTCCAGGGTAATGGGGTCCCCGGGGGCAAAGACCTCCCGGGCCCTTTCGTCAGAGAGCCCGGTGTCCACCAGGATCTCCTCCATCTTCAGGGGCTTTTCCTTGCCGTCACACAGGTGAGGGGGCGTAGAGGAAATGACCGCGGAGTACCTTCCCCCCCTGGCGTGGACCGTCACCGGAGAAGCGGGCAGCAAGCGGCAGTCCAGCCCCCCCACATTGGCCACCCGCAGAAAGCCGCCCTTTTCCAGCCGGGTCACCACCATGCCGATCTGGTCCAGGTGTGCCTCCAGCATCAGGTGGGGGGCGCCGGGCTCCCCCTGGCAAACGGTGCAGAGAACGCTCCCCAAGGGGTTCCGGGTCACCGGCCCCAAAGAAGAAAGCATCTCCTCCGCCACAGCAGCCGCCCCGTCCTCCCGCCCCGAAGTCCCCGGAGCCTCGCAAAGAGCCCTTGTCATCTGGATGATCTCCCTGATCTCCATTTTCATACCTCCTATACAAATTGTAATATATAGATGAATAACAACACAATACACCCCAGCCCAAAGACCCCAAACCCGTTCCCACCTGGTCCGCAGGCCATAGCCGCGAAGCGGCTCCGATTTTCGCCGCAGCGAAAATCACCTTAGCCATCCCCACCCCTTGGCCCGCAGGCCATAGCCCGAAGGGCTCCGCTTTTTTCCACAGAAAAAAGCACCTTATCCGGCCAACGAGCCTCCGGCCGCAAAAGCCCGGACGCTGGTAAGCGGGAGCACAAATCCAAGATGCCAGCACAACCCAGCCGCCTGGCGCCATCAGTAGGAACACGCTGGTAATAGATCAAGGTACTGCCCTCCATGGACCTCCAAACCGTGGGTG
>JAAWEO010000064.1 GCA_022794295.1 Angelakisella sp.
GGGGAGTTTCGCCCGCTGCGGCGGGCGACCAGGCGCTGTCCGCCCTGGACCCGGACCGGACTGATGTCCGGAGACAGAAAGGCTACCCGGTACTGGGCGCTGGGCTTCGGGTATGGTGCTGCGCCGGCAAAAACTTCGCCCGCCCCAGCCCGTCAAAGGCCGGGGAATCGTCTCGCCCTGTACCCGTTCGGACTCCAGGCACCCACTATCCACCCCGCACACCGTTAAGCCGCGAAGCGGCGGGTAGGGCCCGGCAGCGGACCCTAGTCCGCCTCAATGTTGATGCGCTCAATTCCTGTTGCACGAAAGCTCTTGTTGTCGATCTCGATCAATACCCCCGACATCCGGTATGGCCCTGTGTCATTGTCAAACCGTGTTGGCAGCCGCGTCCGCAGCCGCCGGATCGCCTGCTGGGGCTTTACCCCCAGGCTGGAATGAAATGTCCCGCACATCCCCGCATCAGTAAGATATGCCGTCCCCCCCGGCAGAATCCGTTCATCCGCCGTCTGTATATGAGTGTGTGTCCCGATTACCGCCGAAACACGCCCGTCAAAATCCCACCCCAGGCAGAATTTTTCACTGGTGGCCTCTGCGTGGAAGTCGATCAATATCACCCCCGCCGGAAGCTCCGGCAAAATGCGGTCCAGTGCCGAAAAGGGGTTCTCCCAGGCGCAGTCCATGTAGGTGATCCCGCAAAGATTTACCACCGAGACCGGCGGCAGCCCCGGCTTGTCGTAAATGCACCACCCCCGCCCCGGTGCCTCCGGGTGGAAGTTGGCCGGCCGGATAATGCCCTCCTCCTGGTCCAGAAAGGGGTAGATCTCCCGCCTGCGCAGGGCGTGGTTCCCCAGGGTGATGACCCCCGCCCCTGCGTCAAAGATCCGCCGGGCGGATTCCGGAAGGATGCCGTTGCCCTCTGCGGCGTTTTCCCCGTTGACGATCACCAGGTCCGGCTGCCACAGCCGGCGCAGCGGAGGCAGCTTTTCCTCCAAAAACCGGGTGCCCCCCTGGCCAACCACGTCCCCGATGAAAAGAATGCGCACAGCGCCCCCCTCCCTTCTGTCCCAAGCTCCCGTTCCCCCGGTTGTTTTGTTATATGGGAACAGCTGCCGCGATACTACTTAGTATACACTATTTTATTGGGGAAAGGGAGGGGTAAAGTGTAAATTTTTTCCCCGTGCCCCGTTTCGACCTCCTTTCCGTTGCATTTCCCTTCCTCCATGGAGTATAATGGAAGCAGAATTTTACGAAGGGGGGTGCGCCCATGTCCCGGGGCAAAAAAACACTGGCCTTTTTGCTGGCCCTTTGCCTGCTCTCTGCCTGCGGGGGCAGAAGGCCCCCCTTTTCCCAGTCCAGCCAAAGCCAGCCCCCCGTCCTTCCCGCCGCCCAGTCCCCGGCGGAGGAATCCGCCCCGCCCCTAGGTCCAGAGGAAGCCCCAGGGACGGAGGAAGCCCCGGAGCCGGAGACCACACCTCCGGAGCCGGTCCCGCCGGAGGAGACCGGCCCGTCATCCTCCCAGCCGGAGCTTATCCCGTCCTCCCAGGAGACCGAGTCCGCCCCGGAACCGTCGGAGCCTCCCCCGGGGGAGCCTTCCCAGCCTGGGGAGGAGGAGACCGGGCCCCCGGAGTCCTGCCCGCCCCCGGAGGAATCGGAGCCCCTTCCCGACGGGTGCCAGTGGCTGAACATCACCGAGGCGTCGGTGCTGGGCTTCATCAACCGGGAGCGGGGGAAGAAGGGCCTCACCCCCCTGACCCTGGACGGGGACCTGACCGCCGCCGCCAGGATCCGGGCCGGGGAGCTGTACCGGGGGAATTATGTTGCCCATACCCGCCCCGGGGGCGCCCCCTGGGAGACGGTTCTGGCGGAGATCCCGGTGGACTATGTCCGGGCAGGGGAAAATCTGGCCTGGAGCAGCCACGGCCTGGGGGAGGAGATCGGGGCCTTCCAGTGGTTCAACCTGTGGAAGGAGAGCCCCGGCCACTACCGGGCTATGATGGAGGAACAGTATACCTCCTGCGGGGTAGCGGTGCTTACCGGCCCCTACTATGACGAGGAGGACCAAAGCTACGCGGTGGCTATCTTCTGCACCTACTGACAACAGGAAAAGCCCCCCTTTCTGCATCCTGGCAGAAGGGGGGCTTTTGTGTTGCGCCGGGGGTCAGCCGATCAGCCGGTCGTCCCATTGGAACTGGTACCCCACCCCCCGCACCGTCACCAGGCACCGGGCGTATTCCCCCAGCTTTTGGCGCAGGCACTTGATGTGGCTGTCCACCGTCCGCACGTCCCCGTCATAGTCCATTTCCCAAACTGCCGAGAGCAGCTGCCCCCGGGTGAGCACCAGGTTTTTGTGGTAGGCCAGGTAGGCCAGCAGCTCGAACTCCTTCAGGGTCAGGGGCAGCTCCCGCCCCCGGATTGTCACCGTCCGGGCCCGGTAGCTGATGGCAAGCTGCCCGAACTCCACCCGGTCCATCTCCAGCCCGCCGGTGTGGAAAAACACTTCCTCCGGCCGGGCGCTCATGGTCACCGTCTCCACCGGCCCGGAGCATCCCCCCTGGGTCATGGCGAGCTGGTAGGTCAAAAGGATCATGGGCGCCTCCCCCTCCCGGAGGGCCTGGGCCTCCTCGTCGCTCCGGACCAGGCGGAACCCCTCCCGGAGCAATACGGCCTGTAACCGCTGTTTGGCGGCGTTTTCCTGCTGGGCGGCTAATACTCGTTTCTTCATGGCAATACCTGTTCCCTTTCTATGTTGTCGTGCTGTGGTCGTTCCCTCCTATTTTGCCAGAGAAATGTGAAGGATTCTTAAAGAAAAGGGGGGTAACACAAATTTGTAGCTTCATTGTTACCATACTTTTTGTGTTGATGATGGTGAAAAAATAACACATAAAAAAACGGCGCTTTGCGGCCTGCTTGTGCGGATATCCGGCAGAACAGGCGGGAAGTGTCGTTTTATTTATTTCAATTTGTAATTTATATACCAAGATAAAGTGAACGTCCGCTTTTGGATGTCGTAAAAATACACAATTATAATCACAGAAAGATTGATAAAATAACGAATATTCTTTTGGTTAGATGGAATTTATCAAAAAAATATTCGTTTCAGCTTCACCAAATAAGTTTCAAATTGTAATATCATAGTGTCAGGCAAGGGGAAGTGGAGAGCCCCCGGCCGGAAAAAGATTAAAATTTTAATGGAGGAAAACACAATGAAGAAAGTACTTGCACTTGTGCTGGCTGTCATGATGATGGCTACTGTTGCTTTCGCGGCTGTCACCGTCAATGTTGATGGTGGAATCGTCGTTCCCAGCAAGAAGATCAATATTAACCGTGCTCCCTTGGATTCTGGTGACGTTGACACCGTCAAGGATGTCAACAGCGAGAACTACAGCATCACCGGCATTAAGTACACCGAGGGCCGCAACCTGGTGGAGTCCGTCAAGTTCAATGACGACGAGGACCGCGTTGAGGTCAAGATCAAGGCTGCCTACGACCTGACCAAGGAAAAGAACCTTGAGATGGAGTTCACCCTGAAGGGCAAGAAGGTCGGCAACACCAAGCCCACCGATGTTACCGTTAAGATCAATGCTACCGTTGCCAACGAGAAGCTCATCAAGGCTTTTGAGAACAACGACGACACCATCACCCTGACCTCCGACGATCCCGAGGTCCAGGAAGGCAAGATCGTTGAGATCGAAAAGAGTGACGACGGCGAGACCAGCTACGGCACCCTGTCCCTGACCGCTGCTGACAGCGACGTCGAGGTCGAGGTCCGCGTTTACGATGGCGACAAGCTGTACCTGTACAGCGAAGTCGATGCCGACACCGACATCCTGAAGGCCTATGCCGACACCGATGCCGACATCACCTTCCTGACCTTCAAGGGCAAGCCCACCTTCAACGCCACCGCTACCGTCCGCTTCTTCAAGGAGGAGGGCACCTACATCTATGCCAACAACGATGGCAAGCTGTCCCGCATCACCGCCGCTTCTGCCGGTTCTGCCGGTCAGACCGCTGGCAACGTGAAGTGGGACGAGGACGAGGGCTGCTACATCCTGAAGGCCCGCACCCTGGGCAGCTATGTCTTCTCTGACAAGCCCCTGAAGGTTTCCGCCACCTCCGACGGCACTGACGCTGGCACCGCCAACCCCGACACCGGCGCTAACGACGTCGTGGGTGTTGCCACTGCCCTGGCCGCTGTGGCTCTGGTCTCCGCTGCTGCTGTTTCCCTGAAGAAATAAGCAAAGCGAAGCCCCCAAAAAGAAGATCCCGCCTTTTCATGTGTGTGCGGTTTCTTCCATAAAGCAGCAGGCGCCGTGTCTCCACCACGGCGCCTGTTTTTGTGGAGAAAAAGGGATGCCCTTGGAATTTCCTCCTTCGCCCTGGACAAGCGGTGCGGTCCCCTGCCCCGGCCGGGGCATTTTTTGCGTTTCCCCGCCGCCGTTTCTTGCGTAAGCTGCTTAACTATGCTATAATCAAATCGAAGCATACCGTTCACAAAGGAGGAATACCATGGACTTTGGCTTTTACATGCCCGCCAGGGTGCTGGTAGGGGATGGCGTGGTGAGGGAAAACGCTGCCCTTTTGGGGCAGCTGGGCAGCCGGTGCCTGCTGGTCACCGGCAAGAACAGCGCCCGTCTCTCTGGCGCCCTGGACGACGTTGCCGCCGCCCTGGACCACCAGGGGATCCCCTGGCAGGTCTTTGACGGGATCGGCCAAAACCCCCTGCTTTCCAGCTGCCATGCTGCCGGGCTGGCCGCCCGGGAGTTTGGGGCGGATTTTCTGGTGGGCATCGGCGGGGGTTCCCCCCTGGACGCTGCCAAGGCCGCGGCTGTCTATGCCGCCAACCCGGAGCTTGCCCCCCGGGAGATCTACAGTGGGCACCAAAAGCCCGCCCTGCCCCTTGCCCTGGTGGGGACCACCTCCGGCACCGGCAGCGAGGTCACCAAGGTATCGGTGCTTACCGACGACAAGACCGGGAGGAAAAAGGGGGTAGCCACCCCGGACCTTTACGCCAGGGTCTCCTTTGGGGACCCCAAGCGGTACACCGCCACCCTCTCCCGGAGGTTTACCATCAGCACCGCTCTGGACGCGGTGGCCCACGCAGTGGAAAGCTACTTTGCCAAAACCGCCGGGCCCATCGACCGTGCCTGCGCCGTGGAGGCACTTCTCCTTCTGATCCCGGCCCTTCGGGCCATTCAGGAGCCGGACACCCTGCCGGATGGGGAGGGGCGGCAGAAGCTCTACCTGGGAAGCATTTACGCAGGGCTGGCCTTTAACGGCCCCGGCCTTTGCTTCCCCCATGCCATGGGGTACCTGCTCAGCGAGCAGTACGGCGTTCCCCACGGGGAGGCCTGCGGGGTCTTTCTGCCCCAGTTCATCGAAACCGCCACCCGGGAGGAGGCCCAGCTTTCCAGCCGCCTGTTTGCCCGTCTGGGGGTGCGCAAGCAGGAGCTTTGCGCCTTTATCGCCGGGTTTACGGCGGGGCTTTCCCTCCCCCGGTTCACCGGTGAGGAGCTGGAGGCCCTCCTGCCCCGGTGGGACAGCTCCCCCAACATGGACCGCACCCCCGGGGAGTTTAACCGGGAGAAGCGGCTGGCAGTGTTGAAAAAGATTTTTCAGGAATAAGGAGACAGGATCATGAATAACATCTGGCACGACATTTCCCCCAAGCGCATCACCCCCGAGGAGTTTATCGCGGTGGTGGAGATCCCCAAGGGGAGCAAGAAGAAGTATGAGCTGGATAAGGAGACCGGGTTGATCATTCTGGACCGGATCCTTCACACCTCCACCCACTATCCGGCCAACTACGGCTTTATTCCCCGGACCTACGGCGACGACCTGGACCCCCTGGATGTTCTGGTCCTCTGCTCCGAGCCCCTGGAGCCCCTGACCCTGGTGCGGTGCTACCCCATCGGGATGATCTCCATGATCGATTCCGGCCGGAACGACGAGAAGATCATTGCTATCCCGGTCAGCGACCCCACCTACAACGGGTATACCGATATCAAAGAGCTGCCGGGGCACATTTTCGAGGAGATGCGGCACTTTTTCCGGGTCTATAAAAACCTGGAGGGAAAGGAGACCGCAGTGAACGAGGTGAGCGGCCGGGAAAGCGCGGTGGCTACCATCAAAGCCGCCATTGACAGCTACGTGGAGCACTTCTGCAAGGGCTGAGGGGACACGCCCTAAAAACACCGGGAAAGGATGGCGCAGCCGTCCTTTCTTTTTTTGCAAAAACAGAAGGGCTCTCCGGCCCCCTGTTCCCGCGGCCCCGGAAACACCACGGCATTGCCGGGCAAAGGATAAAAATAGGACCGGAGAAAACAGGAGAAAATAAAAGCGATCGGGCGAAAACAAAAGCTGTCGCGGAACAGATTTATTTTTTTGCAAAAAGGTGTTGACAGGGGGGGCGGGGCCCGCTATAATTAGACACGTGCCTTTCCCCCAAATGCGGCCTTGGACCGCGGAAAACAAAGGGAAAATGGAAAATTTTGATAGGAGGAAAAGAAACTATGTCCACCACCATGGCAAACCCCCAGACCGTCTCCCGGAAGTGGTTCATTCTGGACGCTGCCGGCAAGCCTCTGGGCCGCACCGCCGCCCAGGCTGCTGTGATCCTCAGAGGGAAATATAAGCCCACCTTCACCCCCCATGTGGATTGCGGGGACCACGTCATCATCATCAACGCCAAGGACGCCGTCCTCACCGGCAAGAAGCTGGAGAAGAAGTATTATCGGCGTCATTCCGGCTGGATCGGCGGCCTGAAGGAGGTCCAGTACAAGACCCTGATGGCGGAGAATCCCGAAAAGGCGATGCTCCTGGCTGTAAAGGGCATGATCCCTGACACCACCATCGGCCGCAAGGCCCTGACCAGATGCCGGGTCTACGCGGGCGCCGAGCACGGCCATGCCGCCCAGAAGCCCGAAGCCTGGAAGCTGTAATCGGAAGGAGGAACAGAAATTATGTACGAGTCCAAGCCCTACTACTACGGCACCGGCCGCAGAAAGAGCAGTGTTGCCCGTGTCCGCCTTTACTCCGGCACCGGCAAGATCACCATCAACAACCGGGACATCGATGATTACTTTGGCCTGGAGACCCTGAAGCTCCTGGTCCGCCAGCCCCTGAACCTCACCGATACCCTGGGCCGCTTTGACATTGTCTGCACCGTCGCCGGCGGCGGCGTCTCCGGCCAGGCCGGCGCCATCCGCCACGGGATCTCCCGGGCCCTCCTCCAGCACAGCGACGAAATGCGCCCCATCCTGAAGAAGGCCGGGTTCCTGACCCGCGACCCCAGAATGAAGGAGCGGAAAAAGTACGGCCTCAAGGCCGCCCGCCGGGCTCCCCAGTTCTCCAAGAGATAAACAGACCCTTTCCCAATACACCATTCCGGCCTCTCTGCCCCTTGGCAGGGGGGCCTTTTTTCCGCAAAGAAAGGGAGGGGGAAGGTCCTTGAACTGGGTGGGACATTTGCGCACGGTAAACCGCCACCGGCGGCTGGTGCGGCGGGCCTGCTTTCGGGTGGGGCTTTATTGGCAGGGGCTGACCCACGATCTGTCAAAGTATGCACCGGTGGAATTCTGGGTGGGGGCAAAATATTTCCAGGGGGACCACAGCCCCAACGAGGCAGAGCGCCTGGAAAAGGGGTACAGTGCCGCCTGGCTCCATCACAAGGGGAGAAACAAGCACCATCTGGAGTACTGGATCGACTACAGCCCGGTGGGGGACCACGCTCTTTCCGGGTGCAGAATGCCGGAAAGGTATGTGGTGGAAAGCTTCTGTGACCGGGTGGCAGCCAGCCGGGTCTATCTGGGGGAGCGGTACACCGACGCCTCCCCCTGGGAATACTATTGCCATGGACAGGACCGATACCTGCTCCATCCGGAAACCCGGGCGCTTCTGGAGCGCCTTTTGACCATGCTCCGGGACGAAGGGGAGGAACGGGTCTACCGGTATATCCGGCAGGATGTGCTGGGAGGGAAAGGGAAAACAGGCAGGTAGCTGCCGGTCCATAAAACCACAACCCGGCCGGATATGGCGGGAAAAAAGGGACGGAGGCCTCCGTCCTTTTTCTGCTTTTGAACACACAGAGAGGCAGATGGAAAGCTCCCCGGGGCCGCAGAATGGCCGCCGGGGAGCTTTCCGGAATGAGAGAAAATGAGAAAGTAGAAGATATCAGAGCTTACAAGGAAAAACCAGGACGGCCCGATGAAGGGATGATCCTCCCTGGTTTTTCCGCGGGACAGGGCAAAAGGATGCCGGTCCCGGCCGGCCTGCCAGAGGGATCAGGCCGGCGCAGAGGGTGGGATCAGCCGTTGATGGAGGCCCACAGGGCGTTCCACTTCTCCAGAACGGCGGCCTTGTTCTCGGTGCACCAGGCGACGTCACGGTCGGCCCACTTGATCTCCTCGTTCTTGGGGAGGTAGGGGGTCTCGAAGGTGGCTTTGGAGTTGGTCATACGCAGGGTGCCCAGCTTGGAGCCAATGGCGTTCTGACCCTCGGCGCTCATAAGCAGGTTGACCATGGCCTTGGCAGCCTCCGGGTGAGGAGCGCCCTTGATGACCGCGCAGCCAAAGGCGGAGGCAGAGGTACCCTCGGCGGGGTAGACCATCCGGACGTTGGTGGCGCCGGACTTCAGCAGGGGGGCAACGCCATCCTCGTAGGTGATGCCAACGGCATACTCGCCCTCCAGAACGCTCTTGAAGCAGACAGAGGAGGAGGTGGAGATGGTGAGCTTGTTTTTCATCAGCTTTTCAATGAAGTCCCAGACCTCGTCACTGTCGTTGCCATAGACCGCCATCATGTTGCAGACGTTGTTCCAGGCAGCGGAGGAGGAGTTGGGGTCAGAGAAAACGATCTTGCCCTCCAGCTTGGGGTCCAGCAGATCGGCATAGCCGTTGATGGTGATACCCAGCTCCTTCTCCAGGTCGGTGTTCACACAGAACACGCAGGTGGAGAGGTGGTCCAGGTTGTAGAAGCCGTTGTTGGAACGGTAGGCCTCGATGATCTCGGGCTCATACTCGGTGGTCCAGTGCTCGAAGATGTCCTTGTGGGTGTCACCGTCGCTGTTGGAAAGAGCGCCCCACATAATGTCGCCCTGGGGGTTGCCGGCCTCGGCAGTAATACGGGCGGTGAGCTCGCCGGCAGAACCGTTGACCACCTCGACCTCGCAGTCGGGATACATCTCGTTGAATACTTCCAGCAGGCCGTTCAGGTCATTCTCGGTCATGGAGGAGTAAAGCACCAGGCTGTCGCCAATGTCAACAGGCTCCGCCTCCGGAGCAGGAGCGTCCGGGCTGGCAGAGGGCGCCGGATCCGGTGTGGTGCTGGAGGGAGTGTTCCCACCGCCGCAAGCAGCCATAGAGGCCATCAGGGAAAGGGTCAGCAGGATAGCGAAAAACTTTTTCATTGTTTTTTCTCCTTTACTGAGTTTGTTCTGAGTTTTCTATCTTCTTATTACGGCCTTCTCTCGGGACCGCAGTAAGCAACAAAAATTGGGATTCCAAAGCACAAAGAAGCCAGCCCCCACGAAACAACCCCGCCCGCAGGCCATAGCCGCGAAGCGGCCTTAGCCCGAAGGGCTCCGCTTTTTTCCGCAGAAAAAAGCACCTAATCCGGCCAACGAGCCTCCGGCCGCAA
>JAAWEO010000065.1 GCA_022794295.1 Angelakisella sp.
TAACCTGCAAATACACCCCAGTGGGGTGTTTTGCAACCTCAGCCCCCCTCGAATGGACCGGCCCATAAGGCCGGTCCATTCGACCCTCTAAAGGCCGCCCCCAGGCGGCCCAAAAAACTGCCCCCCGCCGTTCTTGTCCCGCCCCCCTTCCCTATGCTATAATAGTACCCACGACCAAACGCAAAGGAGATTGTCTATGCGCCATTACCTCGCCCCCGCCGCCCTGCTGGCCGCCATGATTACCCTGCTTGCCGCCTGTGGCGGAGGACCGGCCACCCCAAGCAGCCCCCCTCCAGCCTCCGCCATATCCGAGGGGGAAAGCCCTTCCTCCACCGCCTATACCTTCACCGATGCCCTGGGAAAACCGGTCACCGTGGACCGCCCCCAGCGTGTGGTGAGCTTCTACGGCTCCTTTGGGGAGATGTGGATGCTGGCCGGCGGGGAGCTGACCGGAACCACCGACGACGCCATCACCGAGCGGCACCTGCCCTTGGGGGATGAGGTGGCTATAATTGGTGGAACAAGAACCCCCAACCTGGAGCTTACCCTCAGCCTGGAGCCGGACCTGGCGATCCTCTCCGCCGATACCGACAGCCATATCAAGGCCGCCGAGACCCTGGAGGCCGCCGGTATCCCCTGCGCCTTCTTCCGGGTGGACACCCTGGAGGACTACGTGTCCGCTATGGAGATCTGCACCGCCATCACCGGCCGGGCCGACCTCCTGGAGGAAAACGCCCTTGCCGTAAAACGCCAGGCGGAAGCGGTCATCGAACGGACCCGTCCCGCCGCCGGGGAAGATGCCCCCACCGCCCTCCTGATCCGGGCTTATTCCACCGGCGCCAAGGCCAAGGGGATGGATAACCTGGCCGGTGTGATGCTCCATGACCTGGGGGTCTGGAACATTGTGGACCAGCACCCCAGCCTCCTGGAGGACCTGAGCATGGAGGAGATCCTGGCCGAGGACCCCGACTTCATTTTTGTCACTGTTATGGGCAGCAGCACCGAAAAGGCCCTGAACGCCCTGGCCGAGGGGATCCAGCAAAATCCTGCTTGGCAAAGCCTTTCCGCTGTCCAAAACGGAAGGTATGTGATCCTCCCCGGGGAGCTGTTCCACTACAAGCCCAACAAACGATGGGGGGAAAGCTATGAGTATCTGGCAGACATCCTCTACCCGGAAATTCCCCTGGAGTAACCGTCCCGGCCTCCTGCTGGCGCTGCTGGCCCTGCTGCTGGCGCTGTTGGCGCTGCTGGCAGTTTCCCTGGGTCCGGTGCCCATCCCCCTGGGGCAGCTTTGGGGGTTCCTCCGGGGCGGGGAGATCCCCTCCAGCAGCCGGAATATCCTCCTTCACGTGCGCCTCCCCCGGGCGGCGGCTGCGGTCCTCACCGGGGCAGCCCTGGCGGTAAGCGGGGCCATCCTCCAGTCGGTCCTGATGAACCCCCTGGCGGGCCCCAATGTCATTGGGGTAAACGCCGGCAGCGGCTTCTTTGTGCTGGGGGCGGCTATCCTCTTTCCCGGCCAGTGGAGCGTCACCCCGGCGGCAGCCTTTGCCGGGGCCCTTTTGGCCTGCGGGATCATTTACACCCTGGCAGCCCGGACCGGGGCCTCCCGGATCACCATTGTCCTGGCCGGTGTGGCGGTGAGCGGTTTCTTCGGCGCCGGCAGCGACGCCATCACCGTCCTGACCCCGGATACCTGGATGGGGGCCAACACCTTTTTGGTTGGCGGCTTTTCCGGGGTCACCGGGGACCAGATCCGTTTTGCCCTGTGGTACATCCTGGGGGGGCTTCTGGCCGCCCTTTTGTCCGCCCATGACCTTAACGTCCTGGCCCTGGGGGAGGAGACCGCCCAAAGCCTGGGGCTGCCGGTAAAGGGCCGCCGCTTGTTCTTTCTGGCAGCTGCTGCGGTCCTGGCCGGCGGCGGGGTCAGCATCGGGGGGCTTTTGGGCTTTGTGGGCCTGATCGTCCCCCACGCCGCCCGGTTTCTCACCGGGGAGGACAACCGTATTCTCCTTCCCGCCGCCGCCCTGCTGGGGGGCTCCTTTGTGGTGGGGTGCGATCTTCTCAGCCGCCTGATCTTTGCCCCCTACGAGCTGCCGGTTGGCATCCTTCTCAACTTCATCGGGGGGCCCTTCTTCCTGTGGCTCCTTCTCCGGGAAAGGAGGCATACACGATGACCGGCAGCGTCCTGTCCCTCCGGGAGGTCACCGGGGGCTACCACGGGGAAGCGGTGCTCCGCGGCCTCACCATGGACTTTCCCCGGGGCAAGGTTACAGCCCTGGTGGGGCCCAACGGCTGCGGAAAGTCCACTCTGCTGCGCCTGTGCGCCCGGCTGCTGAAGCCCCTCTCCGGGGAGATCCTTCTGGAAGGGCGCCCCCTGGAGAGCATTCCCCGGCGGGAGCTGGCCCGGATGGTCTCCATCCTGCCCCAAAGCCGCCCGGTAAGCGGCATCCCTGTTTACAGCCTGGTGGCCCATGGCCGGTTCCCCTACCTGGGCTACCCCCGCAAAATGAGCCAGCGGGACAAGGACAAGGTGGCCGAGGCCATGGCCCTCACCGGGGTGGAGGAATACCGCCACCGGAGCGTAGCGGAGCTTTCTGGCGGGGAACGGCAGAAGGCCTACTTCGCCATGGCCCTGGCCCAGGACACCCCCCTGGTGCTCCTAGACGAGCCTGCTACCTACCTGGACCTGGGCCGCCAGCTGGAGCTGATGGAGCTGATCCGGCTGCTGCAGGGCCAGGGCAAAACGGTGGTGGCGGTCCTCCACGACCTTCCCCAGGCCCTGGAATGGGCCGACCACCTGGCAGTCATGGAGGATGGCCGCCTGGCCGGAGAAGGGTCCCCGGAGAAGGTCTTTCAAAGCGGCACCCTGGAGCGGGTCTTTGGCCTGGCCGGCCACCGTGTAACCGCTGCCGGAAAAGAGCACTACCTTTTCACAAAGCCCTGACCCTATATACCGGCTCCCCCAAGTGCCGCCTAAAGATTTTCCGCTGTTTTCAATTCCCCATTGGCACATCTTTATCTATAATCGGGGGGCAGGAAACGCCCTTTCTTTGAAAGACTATATTCTGCCCTTTTTCTCCCGCCCCATTGCCCGAAGGCAAGAAATACCTTATAATAAACCTATCCGGGAACGCCGCTCCAGACGGTCCCCAGTAGTTTTTCGGAAAAGGAGAATCCACCATGTCCGACCATAAGATGAGGTTCGAAACCATTCAGCTCCACGCCGGCCAGGAACAGGCCGATCCCGCCACCGGAGCCAAGGCAGTCCCTATCTACCAAAGCACCTCCTTTGTCTTTGACAGCGCCCAGCAGGCCCGCCGGCGCTTTGACCTGGCCGAGGAGGGACACATCTACTCCCGCATCTCCAACCCCACCTGCGATGCTTTTGCCGCCCGGGTAAATGCCATGGAGGGCGGCGTGGGGGCGGTGGCTACCGCCAGCGGCTCTGCCGCCGTGGTCTACGGTTTTCTGGGTCTTTGCGGCCAAGGGGACCATATTGTTGCCGCCACCACCATCTATGGCGGGACCTACACCATCCTGGCCCACACCCTGCCCCTTTACGGCATCACCTGCACCTTTGTAGATCCGGCCTGCCCGGATTCCTTCCGGGAGGCCATCCGGGACAATACAAAGGCGGTCTTTGTGGAGACCCTGGGCAACCCCAATTCCAGCGTGGTGGATATGGAGGCCATTGCCCAAATCGCCCACAGCCATCACATCCCCCTGATGGTGGATAACACCTTCGCCACCCCCTACCTGTTCCGTCCCCTGGAGCACGGGGCGGATATCGTAGCTCATTCCGCCACCAAATTCCTGGGGGGCCACGGGACCACCATCGCCGGGGTGCTGGTGGACGGCGGCAGCTTTGACTGGGAGGCCAGCGGAAAATTCCCCGCCCTGGTGGAGCCCAACGACGCCTACCACGGCCAGAGCTTTGTGAAGGCCTTCGGCAAGGCCGCCTACATCAACCGGGTACAATCGGTATTTCTCCACGACCTGGGGGCCTGCCTCGCCCCCTTTAACGCCTTCCTGCTTCTCCAGGGGCTGGAGACCCTTTCCCTCCGGGTGGAGCGCCATGTGGAAAACGCCCTGGCAGTGGTGGACTTTCTGAAAAAGCACCCCAAGGTGGAGTCGGTCAGCCATCCCAGCCTGCCGGAATGCGGCTGCCGGGACCTTTATGACCGCTATTTCCCCAAGGGTGCTGGGTCTATTTTCACCTTTAATGTCAAGGGCGGAGAGGAAGCCGCCATGGCCTTCTGCAACCACCTGCGGATCTTCTCCCTCCTGGCCAACGTGGCAGATGTCAAAAGCCTTGTGATCCACCCCGCCACCACCACCCACGGCCAGATGACCCGGGAGGAACAGGCGGAGGCCGGCATCTATCCCAACACCATCCGTCTTTCCATCGGGACAGAGCATATCGACGATATTTTATGGGATCTGGACCAGGCCCTGGCGTCTATTTGACCCCTTTCCAGGGAGATTCTTCCAACGGTTTTGGGCATTCCAACGATTTTTCAGAAACATTTTGACAACAGTTCCCCAAACACGGTATAATGAAGTCCAGAAACATCATTTTTACGAATACCTGTTGCGAAGGAGCCGCTTGCCATGTTTGATATTGCCATCTGCAACAATAATGTCAACGAACTGGAACATATGGACTACCTTCTGGAGGTGTACCGGCTGGCCCACCCCTGGCCGGTGATCAAGATCCGGCGATTCCAGTCTTTGTACGATCTGGTGGACTGTATCCGCGCAGGACGCACCTTTCCCCTTTATCTTTTGGGCCACAGCAGCGAGCTGTGGATGAACGGCCATTCTCCGGAGGCAGTCCTCCGCCGGGAGGAGCCCAAGGGGGAGATCATCGCCTTTACCTCCACCCGGCCCACCTCTCTTCAGGTCTCCCCTATCGATCCCCTGCGCCTGGCCGCCAGCCTGGCGCGGCCGGTGGATGACCAGGCCCTCTTTCATGTGCTGGACCGGGTGATCGAGAAAAGCCTTTCCAAGGACCTTTCCCTCCAGCCCTGTCTCCCCTTCCCCACCCCGGATAAAACCCTTAATCTGCCCTTTTCCAAGCTGTCCCACATCCTTTATGACGCCCACATCGTCACCTGTTATATGGCGGATGGCGGGGCGCTGCGCAGCTCTACCCTCCGCAAGCCCTTTTACCAGCTGATCCGCCCCCTGCTGCTGGAGCGGCGGTTCTGCCAGGTCTCCACGGCCTGGGTGGTGAATATGGACCTTGTGGACAAGGTGACACAGCAGCCCCGGCGAGAGGTATGGATGGCGGACGGGGCACGGATCCCGGTGCCGGCCAATGCCATCAGCGGGGTAATTGAGGAATACAACGGATACATCACTTTACCGGGAAAGCGCCGTATTGCGCCGGTGGGGAAAAAAGCACCTTAATTTTATCGATATCGCAGCTTGTAAGCTTTTCCTTGCAAAAAAAGAGGGGCACGGCGGATTGAAAGGCAGGCCCTGCCAAACAAAAACATCCCCAGGCGGAGAAGGACCAAAAAGGTCCCCTCCGGCCTGGGGGATTTTTTATACCGGTGTTATTTCGCTGCCTCTACCAGCTCTGGAACACGCCGGGCAAGGAGCTCTGCCAGCCGGGCATGGCCCTGTCTGGTCAGGTGCATCCCGTCTACCCGGTTAAATTCGCACTCTGCGGCATTCAGGTAATGGGCCCCTGTCAGCCTGGCGGCCTTCTCCAAATATTGGGGCAGCTCCCGGGATTTTTCGATGCAGCCCTTCCCCATGGGCTGGCCCACCTCGCTCAGCTCCATCTCCGGCAAAATGGCCGGGGGACAGACAATGAGGATATTGGGCTTCTTCTCTCCCCAGCAGTCCACGCTTTGGGCCTTGCGCACCAGCCGTTCCATACCAATGCCGATGCAGGAGGCATTCATCCCCAGCCGCTCCTTCACATCGTTGGTCCCCAGCATAATAATCAGAAGATCCACCACCTCATGGCTTTTCAGCAAGGCATAGAGGACCCCCAGAGCATCCATGCTTTCGTGGAGAGGGTCCGGAAAGACGGTGGTCCGCCCGCTGAGTCCCTCCTCGGTAACCAGATAGTCCGGCCCCAGGGCCGCCTGAAGGCGGCAGGTCCACCGCTCCTCCTCGTTGAACCGGATCCCCCCGTCGGCGCAGTCGGCGGGATCGGCGCAATAGCCGTGGGTATTGGAATCGCCAATGCAGACAATATGCTTTTTCATCCTGATTCCCTCTTTCTTTGGAACAGACACAGGATCGCCCGGCAGGGCTCCACTGTGCTATTGTTTTTGTTGTTATCCTGCAATCGCTGCCGCCAATGCAGCGAACACCAGGAAATGAACGGGATAGAAGAAATAGAAGAACCACTTGCTTCCCTCGCCCCGCCGGCCGTTGTAGAGGAGGAGAAGGGGGACCGCCAGAGCTGTCCAGGGGGAGGCCACCAGCAGCGGAGCCAGCCCCGCCACGCGCAGCTTCCCCTTGCCCCGAAGGAGATAGACCAGCGTTACCGCCAGCACCCCCAGAAAGACATATTCCCCCCGGATCAGGTAGGCCACCACCATGCCGGCGGCTGTAATAGCCGCGATGATCCCCCAGCGGACCGGCTTTTCCGCTGCCCACCGCTCCTCCGCCTTGCTCACAAGCAGCAGGGTGAGGATGGCGCAGGCCAGGGTGAACATCACATTCTGGAGGCGCGGGGAAAACCAGGTGTGGTAATGGGCAAGGTCAAAGGGAATTTCAGAGGCCAGGGCAAAGCAGGCCATCTGCACTCCGTACCGCACTCGGTTCCGGGTATGGAGAAAGCCCTCTGCTGCCAGGAAGCAGAAAATGGGGAAGGCGACACTTCCCAGAATGTCGCAAACCTCCCGGGCCTGCATCAGCTGCCAGAGGACAGAGGGGGAATCCTGGTTTACCACCAGCATCCCATCCATTCGGTAGGGTTCCATCAGGGCCCGGAGCAGAAAGCTGCCGGTGTGGTCGATGACCATGCTGGCTATGGCGATCCGTTTCAGGCCGAAGCTGCTCAACAAACCGTCCCGCAAGGGCCTTTCCCTCCTTTCTGTGGTTCATGAAGAAAGATGGCCCGGGAGCTCCCAGGGGGTAACGGCTTCCAAGCACCCGTGGGAATGCTCTGGAGCCTGCCTGGAATCCCGGGCCATAAATAGCCTTTTGCCGCAAAACAGCGGGGAGAGGTTATCCCTTTACCGCACCCATGGTGATCCCCTGGGTGAAATACTTCTGGAACATCAGAAAGATGGCAATGATGGGCACCGCGGCCATAGTCGCACCGGCCATCAGAATTCCCACATCTACCGAGGTTTCTGCCTGTAGGGTGGCAATACCCAGGGAGATGGTGTAGTTGCTCCCGCTGCCCAGCATAATGAGCTGTAGGAAGTAGTCATTCCAGGAGTTGATGAAGGTGAAGATCGCCAGTGCTCCAATGCCCGGCTTGACCAGATCCACCACAATGGTGGTGAAGGTCCGCCATTCACTGGCGCCATCGATGCGGGCGGCCTCCAAAATCTCGCCGGGAATGCCTTCAGAGAACTGCTTCATCAGAAAGACACCAAAGGGCCAGCCCACCGTGGGGAAAATAACGGCCCAGATGTTGTCCCACAGCCCCATGGCAGAGATCTCCTTGATCAGGGGGATCAGAATAACCTGCTTAGGCAGGGCCATGGCGCAGACAATAAGGGAGAAGAGCAGCGCCCGCCCGGGGAACCGCTTCTTTGCCAGGGAGTAACCTGCCATGGAGGCGGTGATGCAGGTGAGGACCATAGCCATTACCGCCATGAACACGGTGTTCAGCAGCCACCGGATAGCCGCCGGAGCAGTAGGACCCACCGAGATCATAATGGGGGTCTTGGTGGCGGAGAACATGGCGCTGAAGGGCACCGCCAGCTCCCACAGGGGGGCGGTGCGGCGGTCAAACAGCCGGACAAAGTTGTCCAGGGTAAAGACAGTCGGGAACCAAACCGGTGTTACCGAGTTGTATTCCTTGGCGATCTTAAAGGCGCCGGTGGCAATCCAGTACAGGGGAAAGACAAAGAGGAAAGCCAGGATGATCAGCACCACCAGGGAGAAGATGCCATAGGGAGTTTTTTTCTGAATGCCTGTTTTCATTTCCCCACCCCCTTACTTTTCTGCCGCCAGCTTGAACTGCACCGCAGACAGAATGCCGATGAAGATAGCCAGCACCACGCCCATGGCGTTGGCGTAGCCAAAGTGGCCAAGCTGTTCGGTGAGCTTAAAGGCGGTGTAGTAGATGTAGTACATCACCGTGTTGGTGCCCGAGCCGCCGCTGGTCAGCAGCTGAATGAGGGCGAAGCACTGGAAGGAGTTGATGGTGGTGATGACCAGGATGTACAGGGTGGTAGGCATCATCTGGGGCCACTTGACGTGCCAAAAGACCTCGAAGTCGTTGGCGCCGTCCACCTTGGCGGCCTCGATCTGGGTGGCGTCCACGTTGCCCAGGGCAGAGACATACAGCACAATGGGCTGCCCCACCGAGGTGGTAAACAGAATGAGGATGATACACCACAGGGCGTACTTGGAATCGCCCAGCCAGTTGATATTTTTCTCGATGATCCCTGTGCCCTTCAGGACATAGTTCAGAATACCGGTGTAGTTGTTGAACATCCACTTCCACACCACGGTGACCGCCACCGAACCGGTGACCACCGGCAGGTAGAAGATACACCGGAAAGCGGAAAGGACCGGCCCGGAAAGCTTATAGATCGCCGAGGAGACCCACAGGGAGAAAGCACAGACTGCGGGTACACTGACCAGCACAATAACAAAGGTATTTCTCAGCGCCTCCAGGAAGGTCTTATCGGACAGCAGCTTCTGGAAGTTGGTAAAACCGATAAACTGGAGGGCAGCCTTTGCATTCATGTTGGCATTGGTAAGGCTGTAGAAGATGCAGATAACCATGGGTATCACAACAAAGCCGACAAAGAAGATAAGGCTGGGCAGGAGGAACAGGTAAGCGGTTCGGGCCTCCCGGAGCATCAGCTGACGGCTTCTCAGGGTGCTTGCGTTTGCCAATTCGATCGCCCCTTTCGAAAATTGGAAAACGCACCCCCTCCCCGCGCAAAGCAGGGAAGGGGGTGCGCGAAACCCTTCGTTTCTAAAATTATGTCACAGGGGATGCTTAGCCGGCAGCAGCGGCATTGGCCTCGGCAACACCGGCGGCCACAACAGTAGCGATATCCTGACCCTCGCCCACATCCTGGAGCATATTCCACCAGGCGGTACGGGCAGCAGCCCAGCCCTGGGTGACCTGATAGTAATCACCCAGGAAGGGCATCAGGACCTGATAGTCGTTCATGATCTCGTTGTCAGCCCAAACGCCGGTAAGGTCGGTACCCTCGGCAGCGGTGCGGACAGGGAAGTAGTTAGCGGTCTTGATCGCGTCCACAGTGTTGGCAGAATCGGCCATGTACTTGATGAACTTCTTGGC
>JAAWEO010000066.1 GCA_022794295.1 Angelakisella sp.
CACGGGCCGCCTGATCTCACCCACGGTTTGGAGGTCCGTTGTGGGCAGTACCTTGATCTATTACCAGCGTGTTCCTACTGATGGCGCCAGGCGGCTGGGATGTGCTGGCATCTTGGATTTGTGTTGCTGCTTACCGGCGTCCGGGCTTTGGCGGCCGGAGGCTCGTTGGCCGGATAAGGTGCTTTTTTCTGCGGAAAAAAGCGGTGCCCTTCGGGCAATGGCCTGCGGGCCGGGGTTGGGAACGGCTTTTATGCCTACGGCGGAGGCGCTTCGCGGCAAGTGTTGTGCTGCATGATGGGGGTGCTTTGGGCGGGAGGATCAGGTGGGAGGGGGGGTGGGGTCTGCTTTTTCCATAATGCTGATCACTTCCCGGATCACCTCTACCGGCTTCTGGCCCTTTTGGGGGCGGACGGTGAAGTAGGGTTTTGGGCCTGCGCTGAACATGGCGCGGCCCCGCATTCCTTGGGTCAGGGCGACGATGCGCTCCATGCTGGGGGTGTCGGTGTAGAACAGGAGGTTCATTCCCCGCTGGGTGATCTCCCTGATGCCAAGCTGGGCCGCTCCGTTGCGCACCAGGGCCACATCCAGGAGGCCGGTCACCGCGTCCGGAGGGTCTCCGAACCGGTCGATCAGCTCGTCCATGGTATCCATATAGTCCTCCTGGGTATAGACACAGGCAATTTTTTTGTAGATGTCGATGCGCTGGCTCAGGTCGGTGATATAGCGTTCCGGGATATGCGCTTCGATCTGGACATCCACCAAGCACTCCCCGCTTTTCTTTACCGGCTCCCCCTTTTCCTCGCTGATGGCCTCCCCCAAAAGCTTCAGGTAGAGGTCATACCCCACCGATTCCATGTGCCCATGCTGCTGGCTCCCCAGAATGTCCCCTGCCCCCCGAATCTCCAGGTCCCGCATGGCAATGCGAAAGCCGGAGCCAAAGGCGGTGAACTCCCGGATGGCCGCCAGGCGCTTTTCCCCCACCTCGGTGAGGATCCGCCCCCGGCGGAAGGTGAAGTAGGCGTAGGCCCTGCGGCTGCTCCGGCCCACCCGGCCCCGGAGCTGGTAAAGCTGGGAAAGGCCCATACAGTCGGCATCCTCGATGATCAGGGTGTTGCAGTTGGGCACGTCGATGCCCGCCTCGATGATGGTGGTGCAGACCAGCACATCGATCTCCCGCTCCAAAAGCTGCCGCCAGATGTCGGAAAGCTCGTCCTCCCCCATTTTGCCGTGGGCGGTGCGGATGGCCGCGCCGGGGAGCTTCTCGGCCAGCCGCGCGGCACAGCTTTCGATGGAATCCACCCGGTTGTGAAGGTAGAACACCTGCCCGCCCCGGCGCAGCTCCTTACGAATAGCCTCGGTGATAATGGGCTCGCTGTACTCCAGGACATAGGTCTGGACCGGGTGGCGGTCCTGGGGGGCCTCCTCGATAACACTCATGTCCCGGATGCCGCTCATAGCCATGTTCAGGGTCCGGGGGATGGGGGTCGCTGACAGGGTGAGCATATCCACACTGGTGCGCAGCTCCTTGAAGCGCTCCTTGTGGGCCACCCCGAACCGCTGCTCCTCGTCGATGATGCACAGCCCCAGGTCCTTAAACTTCACATCCCTCTGCACCAGCTTGTGGGTGCCCACCACCACGTCGATCCGCCCCTCCTCCAGCTTTTTGAGGATCTCCCGCTGCTGCTTGGGGGTACGGAAGCGGCTGAGAAGCTCCACGGTAACGGGATAGCCCTCCAGCCGCCGCAGAAAGGTCTGGTAGTGCTGCCAGGCCAAAATGGTGGTGGGTACCATTACGGCGCACTGCTTCCCGTCCAGAACGCATTTAAAGACTCCCCGCAGGGCTACCTCTGTCTTGCCGAAGCCCACATCCCCGCAAAGGAGCCGGTCCATGGGGCTGGGGCGCTCCATATCCGCCTTGATCTCGGCAATGCACCGCAGCTGGTCCTCGGTCTCGTCGTACTCGAACCGCTCCTCAAATTCCCGCTGCCAGTCGCTGTCGGCGGAAAAGGCAAAGCCCTTGGTGGAAAGGCGCTTGGCGTACAGCTGAATCAGCTCCTTTGCCATGTCGGAGACCGCCTTTTTCACCCGCTGGCGGGTCTTGCTCCACACATCGGAATTCAGCTTGTTGAGGCGGAGGTTCCCGTCCTCCCGGCCGCCGATGTACTTGGTCACCAGGTCCAGCTGGGTCACCGGGACAAAGAGGGTGTCGGTGCCGGCGTACCGAATCTTGATGTAATCCTTTATCACCCCCTGGATCTCCTTTTTGATGATCCCCTCAAAGACCCCGATGCCGTGGGCCACATGGACCACATAGTCCCCGGGGGTCAGGTCGGCAATATCCTGAATGGCCTTGCCCTTCCCCTTGGCGGTGCGGGTCCGCTTCTTCCGCCCAAGGGACTGGGAGGCCCTGCCATAGGTGATGCCCGCAAGGCGGTGGATCGGATACTCAAAGCCGGAGGAAAAGCCGCCCTCGCAGACCAGCACCTCCCCCGGGGCGTATTCCCCGGGCTCCGGAAGGCACCGTGCCGGGAGGCCGTGTTTGACCAGATCGGTGGTGAGGGCCAGGGCACCCCGGCGGGTGCCGTTAAAGACGTAGACGCAGTACCCCTCCCCTAGGTAGTGGCCAAGATCCTCCAAAAGGGGATCCAGCTGCCCCCCCCAGACCGAAAGGGTGTTGGCGGTCAGATCCACCAGCTCTCCCAGGCGCTGGCCGGGGTAGCTTCGGGGGAAGCTGTCCATCAGCAGGGTGGGCACCTTTCCGTACAGGGCGGAAAGATCCCCGTAGGTCTTGGAAAACCGCCCGGCCATTCGGGAAAGCCCCCCCTGCTCCAGCAAGGCCTTGATGTCCTCGTCCTCCATCCACTGGCTGTGGGCCAGGGTCTCCTTCACCGGGATGCCCTCGCTTACTGCCAGAAGGCGGTCCCCCAGGTAGTCCAGAAGGCTGGCCCCCTGGGGATAGATCAGGGGAAGGTACCGGTCTGCGCAGGCCAGGTCCCGGCACTCCTCCAGCCGGGCAATATCCCGCTCCAGCATGGGACCGGCGGTCTCCCGCTGCTTTTTGGTCAGGCCGTCCAGGTGCTCCTGGAGGAGCCCCGCCAGCTGTTCGGTGGTATACAAAAGCTCCCGGGCAGGGCCCAGGGTGATGCCGGAAAGATTTTCCTCCCGGCGCTGGCTCTCTGGGGAAAAGGCGGCAATGGTGTCGATCTCGTCCCCCCAGAATTCAACGCGGACGGGCTGGGGACAGTCCGGGGGCCAGAAGTCCAGGATCCCTCCCCGAAGGGCAAACTGGCACATCCCCTCCACCTGGCTGCTCCGGGCATACCCTGCCCAGAGAAGGGTGCGCACCAGCTGGTCCGGTTTCAGCTCCTGACCAGGGCGAAGAAGGACGGTGCTCTGCCGGAGGACCTCCGGAGGGATGGTGGGCTGTACCGCCGCCCCGGCAGAGGCCATGGCAATGGTCCGGGGGTCGGCTGCCAAACGGCTGAGTACCGAAAGGCGCAGCTGCTCGTATTCCCGGCTGACCCCCTCCACCTCCCCCAGGGTGAGCTCCCGCTCCGGGTAGTGCCAGGCCAAGGGTTCCCCCAAAAAAAGGTTCACCTCCTCGCAGAGGCGGACCGCGGTCTGCTCGTCCTGGGTGACCACCAGGGCCCCCTGTCCGGTCTCCCGGCAGAGGGCGGCTAAAAACTGGGCCTTGTGGATCTGGGCCCCTCCGGTGAGAAGCACCGGCCAGCGCCCCCCTCGAAGGGCGGCACTGACCTTTTTGTATTCCTCCCAAGAGGAGATAAGCTGTTCCATCATAGCTGGTGACCTCCAGCGGAGGGCTCCGGCCCCTTGGCCTTAGGCGGGCCGCTCCGGTTGTATTTGCTCATCGCCTCATCCAGCCTTCCCTGGACAAAGCACTCCGCAATGGCGGGAATATCGGCAAAAAGACTCAAAAGAGACTTGGCATCCTCGGGGGAGAACTTCCCCAGCACCCAATCTGCCAGGTCGTAGTCGGGATGGGGCTTTTCCCCCACCCCGATCTTTACCCGGGGAAAGTCATCCCGTCCGGTCAGATAGATGATGTTCTTCAGGCCGTTGTGCCCCCCGGCGCTGCCTTTCTTCCGGATCCGCAGCGCCCCCACCGGCAGGCTGATATCATCCATAAGCACCAGCACCCGGTCCATGGGGACCTTGTGGTAGGCAGCGGCCTCCTGGACCGCCTGGCCGCTGAGGTTCATAAAGGTGCCGGGCTTCATCAGCAGCACCCGCTTTTCACCGATGACAGCATCCCCGGTCAGGGCCTTAAACTGCAGCCGCTCCACCCGCGCCCCCAGCTTTTCCGCCAGGGCATCCAGGGCCATAAAGCCGGTGTTGTGCCGGGTGCCGTTGTATTTGGCACCGGGGTTTCCCAGCCCCACGATCAGGTATTCCACCGGTCCGGCAGGGGCGGCCTTCCGTCCGGCGGCGATCTTGGCAAAAAGCTCGTCCAGGGTGCTCATGGTTATTTCTCCCTTTTTCTGCAAAAATTACCGGGGTAACCGGCATTGGGCAGGATGGGGAGATTCCCCGCCCTGCCTTTCAGGATCTGTGCCACTGTCATTTTACGGTATTTCCCGGGTGCTGTCAATATATCCGTGCCAAAGAGACAAAAAGCGGCCAAGCCCGGCCCTATCCCTTTTCCTTTTCCTCCAGCCAGACCCCGGCAAAGTGGGCAAAGGCAAGCGAGGAAAAAGCCAGGGCATGACCGGAAAAGACCCGGTTGTTTGCCCGCTGCAGGCGGTCATATTCCTCCCAGGTGATCTCCAGCTGCTGCCCCTGCTGCCACCGGTAATAGATACCATCGATCTCCCCGAACTTCCCCCAGCCGGTGATGGATGTGTTAGCGAAAAAACCGATAAAGGCATGGAGACAGGCCACAGCCGCAAAAATCTGGATCGCCGCAGGGATCCTGGCGGGGGAACCGTACTCCCGCCGGTCGCGGCAAAAGAAAAACCAGGACAGGAAGGTCAAAGCAAGGCCCCCAATGGTCAGCAGGGGAAGGCTTTTTGGATAGAAGTATGCGGCAAGCAGTGCCGCCAGGTTTAAAAGACAGACGAGGAACGTAAAAAAAGCACTGCCATCCTCCCGTTCGTCCCAATCCATCGGCCCGCTCCCTTCCGGATATGTTTTCCTATGATCTTCCGGTATTTGTATCTCTGACCTGCTCTATCTGCCCCCTGTACAATATGCCTCACAGCGTCAGCTCCGGAAAAGCTCCTCCAGAGCGGAGCGTTCACTGGCGGACAACACCAAGTAGTCGCAGGCCCCGGTAAAGGAAACGCCCTTGGTCCTCATCACATGGCGAACCATCTCTGCACGGCCTTCCGCACGGCCTTCTACTCGGCCCTCAGCCCGACCTTCTGCCCGACCCTCAGCCCGGCCCTCTGCCTTGATCTCTTCGGCGATCCTGCACATCTGCTCCACTCCTTTCGGATTCTCTTTATAGTAACGGACGTTTTGGGCCAGGATGGGGTTCTCCATCTCCGCCGGATCACAACAGAAAAAGTCGTGCATCAGCACCCCAACGGGGTCATCCCCACGATACTGGCCGTTGACATAAAGGATATGCTCCCCGTCCTCAAAGGGCGCCCCGGTCTCCCGGACCATTCGGTCGATGTGATAGAGGGGACAGCCCTCTTTGAAAACATCGTTCTCGGTGATAAAAATAACATAGGTCTCCCCCAGGGCCTCGTAGTCTTCCCCAGGCTCGGTGATGTGGGCATCCAAAAGGCTGCTGTTGTACCGGGCTCTCCGGTGGACCGCCCCGGCGTCGTCCCGCTGGACCTCGATGTTATAGAGGACCCCCTGGCTGTCGGAGGCCAGTATATCCAGCCGAACCGACCGGCCCCAGAGGTTTTTCAGCTCCCGCTGGGTCTGGACCCGGAGCACCTCCAGGTCGTCCCGCTGGAGGACACAGCGGATCAGCAGCTGGGTGCACTGGATGTCCTGGAACACCACCGTCATAAAGGTGTCATCGATCAGGCGGAAGGCCCGGATCCGCTCCAGATCCTTTTCGCTGTAACAGGAAAGAACCACCGGCTCCCACCTCCTCTGCTTTTATTGTAGCGCAAAGTTTCCCCTCTGTAAAGGGGGGCGTATCTTCGGGAGTATCCTACCGCGCATTTTATGACATAAAGGTTTTTCTTCCTTGGGATATCGCAGTCCGCTTCACTGCTGGTTGGCTGACTGATCTTCTTCATGAGAATAACTTTATAAACTCTTCCAAAAGGACACTCCCGTATCTTCCCTATTCCTGCTCCTCCTTCTGGACCCCGGAGAAATAGGCGGCGGGAAAGGCGGTGAACATCAGCCCCATTCCGGCCCCGGTGCGGTTCCATGCCCGCTCCAAACGCCAGATGTCCTCCGCACTGGCCTCCACCCGCGGCTCCGGGCCTTTATAGTAATAGATCCCGTCTGCGTCCCGGAAAATATCCGGCCGGACCGTCCCCAGGTTGAGAAACATCCCGAAAAAGGCGAAGCAGGCAGATACTGCTGCAAGAGCTTTCATCAGGGGAGGGGTGCTTTTCCGGAGGCCGAATCTGGAAGACCCTTCCTTGAAGCAGGCAAGGACCATACAAAATATGCCCAGAAAATTGGCTGCCGCGATCAGGAACGGCGGCAGGCGCTCCGGGAAAAAATACACCCAAAGGACCACCCCCAGGCTGAAAAGGCAGGCGGCCAAAGAAAAAACCATCAGGGCCTTTGTGCTTTTCATGTGCTCCCTCCTGTCTGTGTAAAAACGCCGCCCCGGCCATGGTACCAGGCTGGGGCGGCGGGCTGCTTTCTTCGCAGGCTTATGTAAAGAGGGGGGACACCGGCTTGTCGGCATAGATGCGTTCAATGGCCTCGGCGAAAACCTTGGCAATGGGCAGCATAGTGATCCGGGCTTCCTTGGCACCCTCCTTCTCCGGGATGGTGTCCAGAAGGACCATTTCCTTGATGCAGCTGTTTTTGATCCGCTCCAAGGCGGGGTCAGAGAGGACCCCGTGGGTGGCGCAGGCACAGACCTCGGTGGCGCCGAACTCCATCAGGGCAGCGGCGGCGTTGCAGATACTGCCTGCGGTGTCCACCATATCATCCACCAGGAAGGCCTTCTTCCCCTTCACATCGCCGATGATGTTCATGACCTCGCAGACGTTGGCACGGGGGCGGCGCTTATCCACAATGGCAAGGGGAGCACCCAGGCGCTCGGCAAACTTCCGGGCCCGGGTAACGCTGCCCAGGTCGGGGGAGACCACCACCAGCTCCCCGGGATCCATGGCCTTGGCCTTTTCAATGAAGTAAGGGACCAGAATGGGCACCCCCAGCAGGTGATCCACCGGGATGTTGAAAAAGCCCTGGATCTGGGCGGCATGAAGATCCATGGTAAGGACCCGGTCCGCCCCGGCGGTGGTGATCAGGTCGGCACAGAGCTTGGCAGAGATGGGGTCCCGGGCCTTGGCCTTGCGGTCCTGGCGGGCGTAGCCGTAGTAGGGGATGACGGCGGTGACCCGTCCGGCGGAGGCCCGTTTAAAGGCGTCGATCATAATGAGCAGCTCCATCAGGTTGTTGTTCACCGGGCCGCAGGTGGACTGCACCACAAAAACGTCGGAGCCCCGCACGGTTTCCTCGATGGAGACCGAGATCTCCCCGTCGGCAAAGCTGGTAACCGTACTTTTCCCCAGGGGAAGCCCCAGGGCCTCGGCGATTTCCTTTGCCACCTTGGGGTTGGAGTTGGCGGTGAAGATCTTGATGTCCTTGCCGTGAATATTCATCTTTCTTTTCCTCTCTCTCTGCGGTTGTTAACACAGCCTCAACTATTTTCCGTCCTGTCCGGATCATTTCCTTGGATGCTTCTGGTGCTCCTTCGCCCTGTCGGGTAGGTTGGTCTGGCGGCTCCTGGCAATACAAAGGGCATCGGGGGGAACATCCTCTGTGACGGTGCTTCCGGCGGCGGTATAGGCCCCGTCCCCCAGGGTCACTGGAGCCACCAGGTTGGTGTTGCAGCCGATAAAGCAGTCATCCCCGATCACCGTGCGGTGCTTGTGGATGCCATCGTAGTTTGCG
Source organism: Angelakisella sp. (assembly GCA_022794295.1). Taxonomy (GTDB): domain Bacteria; phylum Bacillota; class Clostridia; order Oscillospirales; family Ruminococcaceae; genus Angelakisella. The sequence continues at coordinate 8,068 of JAAWEO010000066.1, forward strand.
ATACACACCCCACAGCCGAAATTCACCCGGGCCCCCACATCGGCGTCCCCGATGTAGGTGAGATGGGCCGACTTGGTCCCCGGGCCCACCCTGGCGTTTTTCACCTCTACAAAGTTGCCGATGCGCACCCCGGCGCTGAGATGGCTCCCCGGGCGCACCCGGCAGAAGGGGCCGATCTGGACGTCGTCCTCCAGGGTCGCCCCCAGGAGGTAGGTGGCGTCGATAACACAGCCTGCCCCCACCACAGCATTTTCCAGACGGGAATTGGGCCCGATGACAGAGCCTGGGCCCACCTTGCTTTCCCCCAGGATCATGGTGCCGGGGAGGATCCGGGCCCCGGGGGCGATCTCCGCCCGCGGATCGATCATCACCCCATCGGAAAGGGGGATATCCACCCCCGCCTCATAAAGGCGGTCCAAAGCCATATCCCGGGCGGCGCGGTTCACCTCCGCCAGCTGGCGGAAGGTTCCAGCCCGCATTCCGGCGCAGGAATCCAGGGCAGCGTAGTCCCCGGTCCGTCCTCCCCGCTCCCGGATGGCCCTTTCGGCCTTCTCCGGGGTCAGTTCCCCCGAAAAGTCCTCCAGGGCGGCCAGAAGGGACTCCCCCCTGGCCCAGCAGGCGGCCCAGGCGATCATGGTAGCATCGTTCCCCTGTTCCCGGTGGAGGCGAAGGGCCTCGGCCAGGATCTCCGGGAACAAAAAAGGGGCGTCCCCGGGGGCAATCAGCAGGTCAGCTTCCCGGTGCTCTGCCAGAAAGGCCTTGGCGCAAAGGGCCATATCCTCCTGTCCGGCAGCAGCAGCCCCCTCCGGAAGCTCCTGGCTGATCTCCTCTCGGTTCGCACCCGCAGCAACACAGATCGTCTCGATCCCCGCCTCCCGGCAGTTGTCCCACACCCAGCGGATCAGGGGACGGAACAGCACCTGGGAAAGAGCAGTTGTCCTCCCCGGCCGGTCCGGTGTTCCCGCCGCCAGCAGAATAGCACAGGTGTTTTTCATAGATAAAAACGCCTCCTTTCAGAAGCCCCGGCAAAAAAACGGAACAGGGGCCGGGGAGCCCTCCTTGCAGTGTAGCAGATTACCGATACTATTATGACAAGATTTTTTGATTTTGGCAAGAGGGACCAGCAGTTTTTCCAAAGCAGCCCCGCCAATCCCGCAAAATTGACCCCTCCCCACCCATTCCCCCATTCCCACCGCAGCACCAAAGCCACTCCCACCCCCGACCCGCAGACCTTAGCCGCGAAGCGGCTCTAGCCCGAAGGGCTCCGCTTTTTTCCGCAGAAAAAAGCACCTAATCCGGCCAACGAGCCTCCGGCCGCCAAAGCCCGGACGCTGGTAAGCGGCAGCAC
>JAAWEO010000067.1 GCA_022794295.1 Angelakisella sp.
GGCCGGAGGCTCGTTGGCCGGATAAGGTGCTTTTTTCTGCGGAAAAAAGCGGGGCCGCTGCGCGGCAAGCGCCGCCGGGCGGCGTGGGGATGGTTTTGGAACGGCTTTGGTGCCTCTGGCGAAAGCTGCTTCGCGGCCAATGGCCTGCGGGCCGGGGTTGGGGGGCCAGGGGGTGGTGCGGGGTGATAGGTTCGTGGGGTGGGGAGCGGGTTTTTGCGCACAAAAAAACCGCCCTCTCTGGAGAAAGAGGGCGGTTTTCAGTTCTTGTGTTCACCCCTTACCCTCCGAAGGGGGTTGGGGAGATTTGGTTTCTGTATCGCTTATTTCTTCAGGGAAACAGCGGCAGCAGAGACCAGGGCGACAGTAGCCAGAGCGGTGGCGATGCCAACGACATCGTTAGCACCGGTGTCGGGGTTGGTGGTGGAAGTGCCGTTACCAGCAGAAGCAGAAACATTCAGCCTCTTGTCAGAGAAGACATAGGCACCCAGGGTGCGGGTCTTCAGGATATAGCAGCCTTCCTCGTCATCCCACTTGACCTGGCCAGCAACCTGACCGGCAGCACCGGCAGAAGCGGCAGTGATGGGGGACAGGTTGCCGTTCTTGTTCTCGTAGATGTAGGTACCCTCATCCTTGTAGAACCGAACAGTAGCAGTGGCATTGAACTCGGGCTTGGCAGGGAAGGTCAGGAAGGTCAGCTCGGCATCGACGTCGGCATACTTCCTCAGAATTTCCTTGTCAGCGTCGACCTCGTTGTACAGGTACAGCTTGTCGCCATCGTAGACGCGAACATCGATCTCGACGTCGTCATCAGCGGTGGTCAGCTCCAGGGTGGCGTACTTGTAATCCTTGCCATCGCTGGTGGGCTTGGTAGCGGGAGTGCCGACAACCTTATAAACGGTATGCTCATCGATATCGCTAGCATCCACTCTCAGAGTGTCGGTGCCCTCGTCGATGAACAGGGTAGCAATATTATCACCATCATTCAGGTCATTCTTGACAGTACCGTAAACACGGAAGTCTACACTGGTGGGCTTGTTTTTGCCAACACCCCTCAGAGTGAACTCAACATCGAAGGTCTTGTCGCGGGTAGCGGTGTAGTTGTCAACCAGCTTGACTTCGACAGTAGCGTCGTCGTCGTTGATGGCAATGCTCTTGATAAGATTGCGGCCTTCGTTGTACTTGATTGCCTGAATCTTATAGTTATCGGTGGTCAGGTCTTTCTGAACCTTCTTGTCGGCATCGATGGGATAGGTGTTCAGTACGGCTGTAACATCCTGGGAATCGATGACAACCTTCTGGCCATATTTCATGTCGTAATTGCCATTTTCCGGATCCTTGTCCTTACCAGGATCGACCCAGCTAGCGGCAAACGCGACAGTAGCCATCATCATGACGGCCAGCACGAGTGCGAGAACCTTTTTCATGTTCTTGTTTCTCCTTTGTAAATTTTAATCTTTTCGGCGGGCTCTCTCCAGCGGCCCTTGCCTTGGTTATAGAATATTACATTTTGTTTCTAATTGCAAGCTAAAAATTACAAAGTTGTAACTATTTTACACTTTATGAGAAAAGTTGAAGAAAGTCCCAACCCAAAAAGAGGAAAACAGCCCAAAGGGCTAGCCACCAAGCCTCCGCCCGCTTTGTTGCAATGAAAAACCAGATAGGGTATAATAAAGAAAACGAAGCTGTTGTAAGGGAGGTACTTTATCATGGAGAACGCCTCAAGAAAAACAGACACAGGCATCCTTGTGGACCAGTCCCCGGCGGAAATCATCGGGGGCAGGGTGGTGATGATGTCGCCAGCCAGAACAGACCACCAAAGAGTCGCAAGAAATATTGCCCGCTTTTTCGGAAATTACCTGGAAGGAAAAACCTGTGAGGTCTTTGGGGATGGGGCCCTCCTGTACCTTTCCGAGGAAAACCAATTTATCCCCGACGGAATGATCGTCTGTGACCCTGGGAAAATCCGGGAGGACGGCGTCCACGGTGCCCCTGACCTGGTGGTGGAAATCCTCTCTCCCAGTACCGCCAGCAACGACCGTATCCATAAAAAAGATATCTATGGAAAATGTGGCGTCCGGGAGTATTGGATCATCAGCGTCCGGGAGCGTTCCGTGGAGGTCTACCTGCCAGAGGGTGAGCAGCTGGTGCTGAAAAATGTCTATACCCTCTACCCCGCCTACCTGGTCCGCAGCATGAACGAGGCGGAAAAAACGGAGCTGCTGGTGGAGGACTTTCGCTGCTCCCTTTTCCCCGACCTGCCCATCCCTCTGGAAAGAATCTTTGCCCAAGTAGAAACATAAAGGAGGAACCACTATGGAAAATACCGCAAGAAAGATCCCCCCAAATCAGTATCGCAAGGAAATCATCGGCGGCCGGGTGGTTATGATGTCCCCCGCAAGAATCGGCCACCAGCAGGTAGCAGGTAACCTTTACCGCTTCTTTGGTAATTACCTGGAAGGAAAACCCTGCCGGGTCTTCCCCGATGGTACCATTGTGTCCCTCTCCGAGGAGGACCAGTTTGTTCCAGACCTGTCCATCGTCTGCGATCCTGGCAAGATCGGTGAAACAAAAATCACCGGCGCCCCTGACCTGGTGGTGGAAATCCTATCCCCCAGTACCGCCAAGTATGACCGCCGGGATAAAATGAAGGTTTACGAAAAGCATGGAGTCCGGGAGTATTGGATCATCAGCATCGAAAGCCGCTCCGTCGAGGTCTACCTCCCCGAAAACGGATGCCTTGAGCTGGATAAAATTTATACCATCTATCCCGCCTATCTCATTCGGGATATGGATGACGCAGAAAAGGCCTCCCTGCTGGTGGAGGATTTCCGCTGTTCCCTTTTCCCCGACCTGCCCATCCCCCTGGAGATGATCTTCGCCTTGGTCGGCAACTAAATGCAGAAAAAGACAGACCGTACAGCCTTATTCCTGATGTTGTTGGGAGTAAGGCCGTTTTTAGGGGCAAACAAAAAAGGACTGCCGGGCAGGCAGTCCTTTTTTTGTTTGCGTTTATTATGAGGCTGCGCTGGCGGAAAGCTCTCCGTCAATAATGCGCACAACACGGTGGGCATACTTTGCCACCTTTTCATCGTGGGTGATCATAACAATGGTGTTTCCCAGGCTGTTAAGGGTCACAAACAGCTCCAGCACCTCCCGGCCGGTGGCGGAATCCAGGGCGCCGGTGGGCTCGTCGGCCAGAAGGATGCTGGGCTGCCCTACCAGGGCCCGGGCAATGGCTACCCGCTGCTGCTGGCCGCCGGAAAGCTCGCTGGGCCGGTGCTTTACCCGCTCCCCCAGACCCAGCAGACGGATGGTCTCTCCGCAGGCCTCCTCCGCCTCCCTCCGGCTCCGTCCCCGGATCAGGAGGGGCATACAGATGTTTTGCAGCACGGTATACTTGGGGATAAGCTGGTACTTCTGGAAGATGAAGCCGATCTTTTCATTGCGTACCCGGGTCAGGTCCCCATCCTTCATGGTGCTGATCTCCTCCCCGTCCAGAAGATAGCTGCCGCTGTCTGTGGTGTCCATACACCCCACAAGATTCATCAGGGTGGATTTCCCCGACCCGGAGGGCCCCAGAATGGCTAGAAATTCCCCCCGCTCCACTGTAAGGGATACATCCCGCAGGGCATGGAGCCGCTCTGCCCCTACCTGGTAATATTTGTTGATGCCGGACATTTGGATGATGGATTCCATGCTGCTGTGCCTCCTTTGTTATGACAGGGCTTGGATCACCTGGACCTGTCCCGGGGTCTCCCCGTCCTCCCGGAAGGTGATGGTCACCAGGAGCTCGGTGGTCAGGCTGTTAAAGCCCCGGCTGGTTCCGGTAAGGGTGAGGACCGTAGCCCCCACCGGGATCTGGTACAGGGCGCTCTCCCCGGTGCGGGTATAGTTCTTCTGTCCGGCGCCTGCCCCTGCCCCAAGGGCGGAGGGCATTCCTCCGGCCGGAGGCTCCCCCTGACCTGCGCCTGCCGGGGACCGCCCCTCGCCCTGCTCCCCCCGGGAGCCGCCGGGTTCCTCCCCCCGCTTCTTTTCCTCGGACGGAGACTGCTCCCCGCTATCCTCCCGGGCCGGGACCTGGTTCATCGTCACCAGATCCAGGGTGATCTCGTTGCCGTTTACCTTGGTGATGATACCGGACACCGTCTCCCCGGTAAGGAGGGCTTCGGAGCTGCTTTCCGGGCTCTCCCCGGGGGCAGTGCAGCCTCCCAGAAGGAACAGGGCCAGAAGCAGGGCTGTCAATCGTTTCATGGGGGACCCTCCTTTACTCATGGTTCAAGGCCTCAATGGGCACCAGAGCCGCCGCCTTGGCCGCGGGATAAAAACCGAACAGGGTCCCGGTGAGGATGGCAAACACCAGGGCCATCAGCACCCCTCCCACCGAGAGCTCCACCCGCATCTGAAACCGGGAAAGCACCGGCATCAGGGCGGAGCCCACAGCTACCCCCACAATACCCCCAAAGGTGGAGATCATGTTGGATTCCATTAAAAACTCGGTAAGGATGTTCCCCCGGGAGCAGCCCAGGGCCTTTAAAATGCCGATCTCCCGGGTGCGCTCCTGGACCGAAACGAACAGCACATTCATGATCCCAATGCCCCCCACTATAAAGACGATACTGGCAATGGCTACCAGCAGCAGGGACATGGTGTTGGCCGACTTGGTGGCGGCCTCCATGCTGCTGCCGGCATCGGTGATGGTATAGGTGACCCCCGGGTGGATATCCGAAAGGGTGATCTCCAGGTTTTCCATCACCTGGGGGACATGGGCCACATCCTCCGCCAAAACAGTAATAGTGGGCTGAATGGCACTGCCAAACAGGTACTTTTCCGCTGTGGTGTAGGGGAGGTAAACAGCGCTGTCCGGGCTGATGCCGGAGGAAACGGTGCCCATAGAATCCAGCACCCCAATGATGGTGTAGTCCCTGCCGTCAATGGTCAGAACGCTGTTGTAGGCCAGGGCCGCGGTGCCAAAGATCTCCTCGCAGACCCGGCTGCCCAGAACACAGACCCGGGAAAGGTCCTCTGTATCCTCCCCGGCGATAAAGTCCCCCAGGGACAGCTCCAGATTGGTCACCTGGGCATAGGCGGCATAGACCCCAACCACGGTATAGTCCTCTTCCTCCTCCATGTCGTAGCCCAAAACACCATAGCTGCCGCTGGCGGAGATGGTGGCCGTGGTAATATCCGGGACAAACAGGGCGATCTCGTCCACATCCTCATAGGTAAGGGTGGCGTCTACATTGGACCGCACCCCGGCAAAGGGGCTGCCCATCATACTGCGGCTTCCGCTGCGGCTTCCGCCGGAAACGCCCCCCGGCATCCCGCCCCGGTTTCCGCCGCCGGACATCCCGCCGCCAGGAAATCCCCCGGGGAAACCGCCGGGCATTCCGCCCCCGGGACCGCCCTGGTTCTCCATCCCCTGCATGCTGGCCTGGTACCGGACCTCAATGGCCCCGGCGCTGAGGTTCTTAAACTGGTCCGCCACATCCGCCTTGCTCCCCTGACCAATGGCGATCACCAGAACGATGGTGGCGGCCCCCACAATGATCCCCAGTGAGGTAAGCAGCACCTTGAACTTGTTCTCCATAATGTTGATCCACACCAGCCGGAGGATCTCTGTCAGACGCATCAGCTGTTCACCCTGCTTTCAATAAGGACTATGTCCCCCTCCTCCAGGCCGGAAAGGATCTGGACATTCCGCCCGTCAGAAAACCCGGTCTTTACAGTGACGGTCTCCGTCTCCCCGGCGGCGTTTTTCCGCTTCACCGTCTCGGTGCCATCGGCGGCGGTGGTCACCGCCCGGAAGGAGAGATAGAGGCAGTCCTTCTCCTGGCGGGTGACAAAGGTGGCGTCACAGGTCATCCCCTCATAGATGTTCTCCGGGCTGCCATCCATAAGGATATTTACCGTGTAGCTGACACTGGTGGAGCCCATACGGGCGGCGGAATAGGAGATGCTGTCCACCGTGCCGGTAAAGATCTCCTCCTCGTAGGCGTCAAAGGCCAGCTCCACCGCCATCCCCAGCTCCAGGTCGGCAATGTCATCCTGGCTCACCGATAGGGTGACATAGGCGGTCCGGGTGGCCAGCACCGCCAGGGTACTGTCCGCGCCCATATTGTCCCCTTCGGCACAGTTCACCGCCATGACCAGTCCCTCTACCGGGGCGGTGATGATTCCGTCGGTGACATACCCGGCAATTTTATCCAGCTCCTTTTTGGTGGTGTTCACCTCTGCCCGGGCAGAGGAAACGGCACTGGCCAGCTGGCTGACGGTGGCATCATAAACGGTGCCGGCGCTGCCGCTTTGGGCCATGGATTTTTCCTTGTCCGCTTCGGCATTCAGAAGATTCAGCTCCTGCTGGCTTTCCAGCTGCTCCAGCTTCAGACGGGCGGTGGAAAGGCTGCTGCTGGTGCTGGTGTAGTCGTCACAGACCTTGTCGTACTCCTCGTCCAGGCGCTGGTAGTCGCTTTTGGCGGTCTCCATGGCCCGGCGCTTTTCCTCCAGGGTGTCGTCGTCGATCTCCCCGGCGGTGTACTGGGTCTGGGCCTCGTTGTAGGCGGAAAGGGCGGCGCTGTATACCGAGGATGCCTCGCTTCTGGCGCTGCGCAGGTCACTGCGCTCGTCATGAAGGTCGCTGAGCTTCTCCGCCAGGTCATCCACCTTGTCCTCCTGGTCAGAGAGGTTAAAGGCGATCTCGCTGACTGTGTAATCGTACTGGCTTTCCGCGGTCTCTCCCCCCAGCACGGTGGAATCGTAGTCATATTTGGCGGTAATGGCGCCGGTGGTCTGGTTCTGCTTTGCCTGCTCCAGCTGTAAAAGGGCGGAGTTATAGGCGGCCTCCAGGGTGCTGTACTCGTCCTGAAGGGCGGAAAGATCCACCTTCAGCAGGGGATCCCCCTCCTTGACCCTTTGGCCGGCCTTGACATAGATCTCCTCCACCTCCACCGGGACGGGGTAGGTGACAAGACGGCTTTCCAGGGTGGCGGACCCAGATTCGGTGATGCCCACAGTGAGATCCCCCCGCTTTACCGTTTCCTCCCGGGAGACCGCCTGGGTCCCGCCCTGCTGCCCCGCGGCCCAAATGGGCTGCAGAACAGCCGCCCCAGCCACCAGCGCCCCAGCCAAAACCAAGCCCCCCAGGGGCTTCGCAAACCTTTTCACCTGTTCCGGGATGTTCAAGACTCATCACTCTCCTGATCTTTTGATGCCTTTTGGGTCACGCCCTAGTATAAAGGGGGATGGTGAAGGAAGGGTGAAGTCTCTGTGAAGAACAGCTGAATTTTTGAAAGAAAAAAGGCCAAAAGATCCCGGCAGACGGGGAATCTCTTGGCCTTTGGGGTACTATGCTTCAGCTCTTGCCGGCACGCCGCCGGGGCTTTGGGAACGGGAGCTCCTCCCAGGTGGCCCGGAGCAGGCGGGCGAGGACTTCCCGGTCCTCTGGCTCCTCGATCAGGAGGCAGGGTTTGGCCCCCGGGTAGGGCTGTCCCTCCGGGCAGCCGGGAAGGATCTCGGACCCGGCCTCTGTCTTTTTGACGAAAAACTGATCATTGCAAACCATAGCCACCATCTTTCCGTCACAGTAAATGCCGTATTCCCCAAACATCTTTTTGTAGGAGATCTCCCCGGCATCCCGGAGCTGATCACAGACATAGGCCACAAATTCCGGCTTGGACGCCATGGTCACGCCTCCCTTTTCCACATTTCACAGGTGCGGATGCGCTCGCCGCCATCCCCCTGATTTTCGTCATAGGCAAACTGCCGCAGCAGGGCGCAGGGGAAATCCCCGCACTGGCCGCAGTGGGCAAGGTCCTTTTCCTCGCAGCAGCTTTTTACCGGACAGCTTTCCCCCCAGAAGGGCCGGGAGATGCTGACACAGCCGGCACAGTTCATCTGCTCCCGGTAACCGCAGGCAGAGCAGAGCAGCCCGCACCTGGATTCGATCTTTGCCATAACAACACATCCTTTCTGCCTGATTCTATCACGGAGAACCGGACAGGGGGCTGTCCTCTTTGTAGAGGGCAAGCAGCGCCTCCCCCTGGCGGCGGAGCTCTCCCCGGAGCTCCTGGGGCTCCAGCACCTCCACAGCGCCCCCGAAGCTGAGGACCCATTCCAAAAGGTTTTGGAAGCTGACAAACCGGTGCTCCAGCAGGAGCCGCCCGTCGGGCTGGGCCGTGTAGGCATCCTCCCCGTATTCTTCGGTAAGCCGCCAGGCCATATCGGGGTGAAAAAGAGCACGGAGGAGCCACCCCTCCCCGCTGAAATATTCCCGGAAGGTCAGACGCTCCGGGGGGATCTCCCGGGGGGTGGCGTGCTCCTCCAGCATCTCCAAGCCGGTGAGGCGCCGGAGCTTGAAGATGCGGAAATCCCGGCGTTCCCGGCACCAGCCCAGGAGATACCAGTCGGAAAGGCGGTAGAGAAGGCGGTGGGGCTCCACCTGGCGGAGGCTGCTGCCCCGGGGGGAAGCGTAGAAGAAGCGCACCACCCGCCCCTTCCCAATAGCGGAACGAAGGAGCTCCAGCTGGCGGGAAAGGCCCTCCGGGTCGAAGGATGTAAGATCAATGCTGATCTCCCCCCGGGGAAGGGCGCCGCTGCCCAGCTTATCCAGAATATCCCGGGCCCGGGAGCGGGGAAGAATGCTTTCCATTCCCTGGACCCCGGCCAGAAGGAGCATAAGCTCCTCCCGGGTAAAAATGGCAGGATCCAGCCGGTACCCCGGCGCCAGGGAGATCCCTCCGCCGCACCCCTGGGCTGTGACCACCGGCACCCCGGCCCGGCAAAGGGCGTCCACATCCCGCCGGATGGTGCGGGACGAAACCTCGAACCGCTCCGCCAGCTGGGGTGCCGTTACACGCTCCCGCTGCAAAAGGAGCACCAAAATCCCCATTAGGCGATCGATCTGCACCGCTCCCCTCCCCCTTTCTGATGGTTCTATTATAAAGGAAAATCCCGAAGTTGCCAAGACAAGCGAAGGAGGGAGGGGCAGGGTGGGGCTGTGGGAATTATACCGTAATGGTACGAAAGGCTTTTGCTGCTAAGCTCCCGCACAAAGGAAAAGGGCCGGACTTTCGTCCGGCCCGGGTAGGGCGGGCATGCGGGGGCTGCGCCGCTGTAATAGCGAGACACTATAGATATCCGTCTAAAGTATACAATGTTCGGCAGAAAACGAAAATGTTAATTTCATACTAGAGCCTGTTTTAAAACCTGAGTATTGAGAAGTGCAGACAGAAGTGATAGAATAGGGCACATGAGACGACATGAAATAAGCGAAGAAAAATGGA
>JAAWEO010000068.1 GCA_022794295.1 Angelakisella sp.
GGAATAAACTGGACTTCTTTTCCCAGAAGCTGGGACAGCTGGCAAACCGGTACCGGGCCGGGGACGCCCCCTCCTTCTTCCGCTTTCTGCGCCAGGACACCCTGGAGCTTCTCCGGGAGGTGGAGGAAAGCATCCTCTTTTCGGATAAGACTGAAAAGGTGGTGCGCATGGCTATCTACAACCTTTCCCGGTACAACGACAACGGAACCTTTCTCCAGGAGTCGGTCTCCCGGATGCTCATGCAGCTGCGGGGGGACGAGGCTCGGGAAAACTTCCTTTCCGCCCTGGAACAGCTCCTGGAGCAGGAAAAGCAGCAGATCCCCGGCCAAAAGCGGGAGGACACCGCCCTGGGGGTCCTCACCCGGATCCTCCAGCGGCAGATGACCAGCGAGGAGCTGATGGCCTCCAGCTCCGACAAGCTGGAGAAGATCATCCACAGCCTTCTCTGTTCCCCCTGCAACTTCACCCCCCTCCTCCACTTTGTGCTGCCGGTGCAGTACGAAAACCTGCAATCCTTTGCCGAGATCTGGATCAATCCCAATGGCGGGGAGGACGACCGGGACCGCCCGTCCGATGCCGCCCAGGTGATCCATATGCTGCTGGCCTTTGACGTGGGGGGGATCGGACGGTTCGAGCTGGAGCTCTTTGTCCGGGACAAGATGATCGACTTTTCCCTTTACTGTCCCCCGGCCTACACCAACCTGTACGGGGAGATCAAAAACGACCTGCGCCGGTGCGCCGGGGATACCGGCTACCGCTTTGGGGAGATCAAGGTGGACCGCCTGGACCGCCCCCGCTCCCTCATGGACGTCTTTAAGTCCCTGCCCTATAAAAGGACAGGGGTAGACGTCAGAATCTGAAGAAAGGAGGGCTGCCGGTTTTATGGCAAGCGGAAAGAAAAGCAAGGCGGTGGCCCTGAAATACAATGTAGAGGAGGATTTGGCCCCCATTGTCATCGCCTCCGGGTATGGCGAGGTGGCGGAACGGATCATCGACGTGGCGGAGCAGCGGGGCATCCCGGTGTTCCGGGACGACAGCGCCGTTTCCCTCCTTTGCATGCTGGAGGTGGGCAGCAACGTTCCTCCGGAGCTGTACCAGGTGGTGGCCGCCATCTACTGCCAGCTCCTAAAGACCTCCTACCGGCTGAAAAACGGCCACGACCCCCTTCCCAAGGCGGAAAAGGACACCGGGGAAAACGGGGAGCAGACCCAGCAGTGACATTGTTGTCAGATAAAAAGAAGGACAAAGGGGTAATTTGTTATGCAGCTGAGTGAATGCAACGGATGCGTCTGTGAGATAAAAAGCGTTACCAACAATCTGATCGCAACGGGCACTGTCCGGGTGCTGCCGGAGGAGGAGCACCTTCTGGAGGTCCAGGACAGCGGCGGGCACCTGCCCTCCCTGGGGCTGGATACCAAGGTGAAGCTGATCATCCACCTGCCCCAGGGGCTCCATGTCCTGGCGGCCCGGGTGTATATCTCCACCGAAAAATTCCTGCGGGTCCGGGACCTGGAAAGCTACGCCGAGTACGAAAAGCGCCGCTTCTTCCGCCTGGCTATTGACCACAGCGCCACCCTGATGCCCCCTTCCGGCATGAAGGACAAAAACGGCACCCGCCTGCCCTACCGTATCCCCATCCGGGTGCGGGATCTCAGCCTTTGCGGGCTGATGTTTGTCTCTAACCGGGAGTTTTCGGTAGGGGATGAAATGCGCATCACCATGACCATGGTGAACAACGAAATGGAGGTCCTGAACATCGCCGTCCGCCGCCCCATCCCCTGGGAGGAGCCCGGGGAGTGGGCCTATGGCTGCGAGATCCTCCGCCTTTCCTCCCACGGGGAACAGCGCTTGAACGCCTATATGCTGGAGCAGCAGCAGATCCAGATCAGAAAAAGCCGCAGATAAATAAAGGGAGGGAAGTGCCATGAGGAGCAAGGGGGGAGCCAAGGGCCGGGCGCCCAAAAAGACCGGGGAGCCAAAGCCCCGCCAGCCCCGGCAGAAAGCGCCCCAGGGGAAGGATATGCTCTTTATCCTGGATATCGGCACCCGCAGCGTCATCGGTGTGGCCGGCCGGCTCCGGGACGAGATGCTGGAGGTCCTCTGTGTGGAATCGGCGGAGCACTCCCAGCGGGCGGTGGTGGATGGTCAGATCGAGGACATCGAGCAGACCGCCCGTATTGCCGGACTGGTAAAGGACCGGATGGAGCAGAAGCTGAACGTGGCCTTCCAGGAGGTCCATGTGGCCGCCGCCGGTCGGGTGCTGAAAACCGGCCGGGTATGCTGCGAAATGGAGCTGGACGACCAAAAGGCTATTGGCACCAAGGAGCTGGCCGCCCTGGAATCCACCGGGGTCCAGCGGGCCTACCAGGAGCTGCTGGGGAGCCTTGCCGAGGGGGACCCCACCGACTTTTGCAGTGTGGGCCACACCATTGTGGGGTACCAGCTGGACGGGTACTCCTTTTCCACCCTCACCGGGCACCGGGGAAAGCTGGCGGGCATCGACCTGATCGCCACCTTCCTGCCCAGCGAGGTGGTGGAAAGCCTTTACACCACCATGTCCATGCTGGGCCTTTCCATTGCCAGCATGACCCTGGAGCCCATTGCCGCCATGAACGCCGTGGTCCCCCGGGAGCTTCGCCTGCTGAACATCGCCCTGGTGGATGTGGGGGCGGGGACAAGCGATATTGCCGTGGCGGACAAGGGCAGTGTCTGCGGCTACACTATGGCTACAGTGGCCGGGGACGAGGTCACCGAGCGGCTGATGCAGGAGTATCTCATCGACTTTGAGACCGCGGAGCAGATGAAGTTCTCGGTCAGCGCCGGGGAGGATTCCTTCCAGTACGCCGACGTCCTGGGGTTCCCCTACACCGTCTCCCGGGAGGATATTCTGGAGCGCATCCGCCCCACCGTCAACGGACTGGCGGAAAAGATCGCCCAGGGCATTCTATCCATTAACGAGGTCCCCCCCAAGGCGGTGTTTATGGTGGGGGGCGGCAGCCGCACCCCGGAGCTTTGCCAACGGGTGGCAGAGGCCCTGGGCATTGAGGAAAACAAGGTCGCCATTGGCGGCAACAATTATATGAAGCGGCAGATCACTGCCGATACCCGGTATCTCAGCGCCGAGTATGCCACCCCCATCGGCATTGCTGTGACAGCCATGACCCTGGGGGGCGGGGAAAACTTCGCCGTCACCCTCAACGGCTCCCGGCTCCAGCTGCTGGGCAAGGCCATGACGGTAATGGAGGCCCTCCGCCGGGGGGGCTTCCAGTATGGGCAGATCATGGGCCGCTCCGGAAAGAATGTGGTCCTGGAATACAATGGCGCCCGGCGCATTGTCCGGGGGGGCCTCCCCTCCCTGGCGGAAATCCGGGTAAACGGGGAGCTGGCCGGTCTTTCCACCCTCCTCCAGGCGGGGGATCAGATCGCCTTTCTTCCCGCCGCCGACGGGGAGGACGCTGCCCCCACCATTCAAAGCCTGGCGGAGGACTGGGCTCCCTTCCAGGTGGAGCTGTTCGGACAGCCCGCCGACGCCGGGACCCGGGCCTGGCTCAACGGCATCCCCGCCGACGGGGATCAGCCGGTGGTCCAGGGGGACCAGGTCCAGGTGAAGCAGGTGGATACCCTGGGGGAGCTGCTGCGCTCCATGGGCTTTTCCGGCTGGGAGGAGGGGCTTACCATCAACGGGAGCCTGGCGATAGGCCCCGACCAGAGGCTCTCCCCCGGGGATGTCATCGGCCTGGGGCTGGATACCCCCGCACCCGCCCCGGAGGTCCCCCCACCCCCCAGGCCTGCTGCGGCAGCTCCTGCTCCCGGCTCCGTTCCGGAGCGTCCCGCCCTCCGGGTGGTGCTCAATGGCAGGGAGCGGAGCCTTCCCCCCAAGGAGGACGGGAGCTGGTACCAGCTTTTTGATCTGCTGAACTTTGTGGATATCGACCCCAACGACCCCCAGGGGGAGATCGTGGTGACCCGGAACGGGGCCCCCGCCTCCTATTTGGAGCCCCTCCAGAACGGGGACCAGGTGGAGATCCACTGGGCAGAGGAGCGGTAGCCATTTATGGCAGTCCGAAAGGAAAACGGGGAGAAACGCCCCCCCTGGAGCACCAGGTTTACCCTGGTCAGCTACCTTTGCACCCTGGCCTTTGCCGGGTTTCTGCTGTGGATGGTCCTGCCGGGGACCCTTTACCAAAGCGGGGGGCTGGAGAAGATCCCCCTCCCTTACCTGGTGCTGGAGCTGCCGGTGGATTCCGCCGGGGCAGGGGACAGCCCCCTGGCCGCTTCCCTCCAGGGGGAGGAGCCGGCGCCCCCTCACGACGCCATCATGAAAAAAAAACGGATGACCCCGGAGGAATACCTTCGGTGGCTGAAGCGGTGGACCTGGAAGGGAGAGCACCTGATCCGGCGGCACAAGGGGGAGGAGTACGAGATCTACTATATCCCCGCCGCCCCGGGAACCACCCGGATCCCCCTGCCGGTGGGGTATGAATACCGCCTTTCCGGCAACGGGGAGGACGGGTTTGTGGTCACCGCCTGGAAGAAAAAGGAGCCGGGACTGGTGGAAGCATTCTTTACCAACTGAAATGCTGTGGAACAGCTTGACATCGGCCGATACAGGAAAGAAGGGAATCATTATGCAGGTCAACGCGGCAAATCTGTTCTTGTTGGACAGGGCAAACCAATCCAAAACCAATGGGATCTTTACGGGGTATGCCCGGGCGAACAACCAGCGGCTGGTCCAGCTTTTTGACCGGACCCTGGCCGGAAGCGATTCCGTCCGGAGGAACCAGGCGGTCCAGGAGACCATGGGGCTGAATCCCCCCCTGGTGACCACCATTTCCCCCACCCGGCCCAAGGTCCTCTCCTTTGAGGACAGCGCCTTCCTGAAAAACTACCGGAACAATATGCTGGACCTCCAGACCACCGCTGCACGGGTCCAGAGCGGGGAGAGGACAGGGGAGACCCTGGCCGCCATCTCCTCCGACCCTGCTGTGGCCGAGGCCCGGGGGAAGCTGGAGGCTGCCGCCGACCAGTACACCGTCCGGGTGGAGCAGCTGGCCTCCGGCCAGGTGAGCCAGTCCGCCCCCCTTAGGGCGGAGGACCCTATGCCCACCGCCAGCGGCTCCCTGCACCTGGAGACCTCCAAGGGGAAGTTCGACTTCTTCATGACCGGGGCGGGGATGGAAAACAACCGGGAGATGCTGGAAAGCTTTGCTGCCAAGCTGAACTCCCGGGATACCGGCGTCACCGCCGCCGTGGCGGAGGACGGCGAGGGCCAGGTCTCCCTGCGGCTGGAAAACAGCGCCGGGGAGCGGGGTAGCTTTGCCGTCAGCGGCACCCTGTCCAAACGGCTGGCACTCCGGACCACCCAGGAGGCCGGGGAGCAGGAGGCGGTGTACACCGTCCAGAAGAACGGCGGCCAGGAGGAACGGTTTACCTCCGGGGAAAATACCGTAAAGGTGGATGACAAGATCACCCTGAAGCTGAAGGGGGAGGGCACCACCCAGATCACCGCTGCCACCGACTTTTTGGAGGGAGTGGCGGACAATCTGGCCATTCTGGTGGACAAATACAACAGCACCCGGGATTTCCTAGCCCGCAACGGCGAAAACCGCCAGGGAGTCCAGAACCAGCTCCGGCGCATCACCACCCAGCACGTCCCGGAAAAGTCCATGGACCTGATCGGGGTCACCGCCCAAAAGGACGGGAGCTACACCTTTGACCGGGAGGCCTTTCTCCGCCAGGCCAGACGCACCCCCGACCTGGTTAACAGCATTGTGGAGGATTTCTCCCGGGGGATCCAGAACGACGCCCGCCAGGGGATGAAGGAGAGCTCCGGCAGTCTGGTGGGACCGGTGGAGTACGGCCGCCGGATGGCAGAGACCCAGCAGAACCCCATTAACGTCCTGAGCACCTACAGCAAAAACGGGGCCTACAACCTGATGAACCTTTACGCCGCCGGGGTGCTTATGAACCTGAATGTATAGAAGTTGATCTTTACCTCCCTGCGCGCTGTTTAAATGCAGGTTCTAAATTTCAAGACACGGTAGAAGGGGCTCCCGCCTTTCGGCGGGGGCCCCTTTGTGCGTAGCGAAGAAAAGTCCCCCTCCCGGCGGGAGGGGGACGGAAATTCGGAAAAAGCCGCGGTGCCGGCGAACCGGGTGATAAAACCCGTCTTGCGACAGGTGGGTGCCCGCCCTGCGCTTCACGCTCCCTTCGTCCGGTCTGAAGGCCGGGAGGTCTGCAATCCACTTCGGAGTCAAGGCTCCCGTAATATAAGTGTTGGATTATATTAACCGGTCCAATCAAACACCGCAGCCAACCAAAAGCGGTCTGCCGGGGTTATTCCTCTTCGCCTTCTTCCTCAAAGTCGAAGTAGTCCTCCAGTCGGCCCATAAAGAGCTCGGCCACTTTGTTGTATTCGTCCTCGTTATCAATGGCATCCAGGTACTGGCCGCCGTCCTCGTCCTCCTCCTCGCTTACCCGGAGGATCACCAGCTCCCCGCTGTCCTCCAGGGCCTCCTCCGCCTGGGTTTCGTCAAAGAGGGGCACCAGGGCCAGGTACTGCCGGTCCTCCAGCTCCAGGGCGTCCACAATCTCAAACTCGTGCTCCTTGCCCTCCTCGTCCAGAAGGCTGATGACATCCTTTTCCAACCGGTCGTTCTGCTCCATATGATTGTCCTCCCGTCTTTTGTTGGGGTGGTTCCTCTGTCTGTCTTATAGTTTACCCTATTCCCGGGGGGAAAGTCAACTATCAGAAGGATTTTCCTGTCCGAAGGAGCTGAAAATTTTTTCTGGGTATAGAATGAGACCGGTATTTGTTTTCATCTGCCTGGAAAAAATGTTACAGACCCGCCATTGATTCCCCCGGCCCCCCATGCTATAATATAGCCTGTATCAAAAACGCCCCGGCCGAACCGGGGCAAGGAGGAACACCCTATGTCCATCAAAAAGATTTTGTCTGTTACCCTGGCCCTGGCTATGCTGGCGGCCTGCTCCGGCGGAGGAAACACCTCATCCCAGACTCCGGACCAGTCCCAGGGGGGAGAGGCTCCGCCCTCCCAGACCTCCAGCCAGCCGGCAGGGGAGGGCACCTCCTCCCAGGCCACAGACCAACCGGAAGAAGGAGACAACACTATGAACGAGCTTACCAATCCCCAGCTTGCCTCTGCCGGCGGCCCCACTGCGGTCATCAAGACCACCCTGGGGGATATCACCGTCCAGCTCTATCCCCAGGAGGCCCCCAAGGCGGTGGAGAATTTCCTGACCCACGCCAAGAACGGCTATTACGATGGAATCATCTTCCACCGGGTCATTCAGGACTTTATGATCCAGGGAGGGGACCCCACCGGCACCGGCCGGGGCGGGGAGAGCATCTGGGGGGAGAGCTTTGAGGACGAGTTTTCCCACAAGCTCCACAACTTCCGCGGGGCGCTCTCTATGGCTAACAGCGGCATCAACACCAACGGCAGCCAGTTCTTCATTGTCCAGTGTGCCGATCCCCTTACCGATGCCACCGCCCAGAGCGCCATGCTTCAGTGGACGGTGAACCGCTTCCAGCGGGAGCTGGATCTCGCCCCCCAGGCGGAGGCAGAGGCCCTGATGAAGGAGCTGAACACCAAGCTGGCCGCCTACCAGGGGGAGGGTTTCCCCCAGGAGATGCTGGACGAGTACCAGCCGGCCGTTGAGCAGTACAAGAAGGTGGGCGGCACCCCCCACCTGGACTACAAGCACACCGTATTCGGCCAGGTGATCTCCGGCATGGAGGTGGTGGATGCCATTGCAGGCGTAAAAACCGGCAGCGGCGACAAGCCCAGCGAGGATGTGAAGATCCTGGGGATCCAGGTCAACGAATAACACAAAAGAAGAAGGCCCCGGCGGAAGAACTCTGCCGGGGCCTTTTGCTGTTCTCTTTATGGATGGGGAAAAATCAAAGCTCCGCCTTTGTCTCGTCCCCGATGATCTTCCCGTCGGAGATGGTCACCACCCGTTTGGCGCTTTCAGCGATCTTGGGGTCGTGGGTAATGAGGATCACCGTCCGGCCCTCCTTCCACAGCCCCCGGAGGATCTCCATCACATCCGCCCCGGAGCGCTTATCCAGGTTGCCGGTGGGCTCGTCGGCCAGGATCACCGGCGGGGCGGCGGCGATGGCCCGGGCGATGGCGACCCGCTGCTGCTGACCCCCGGACATCTCTGCCGGGCGGTGGTCCATCCGCTTTTCCAGGCCCACCTTTTCCAAGGCGGCGGCAGAAAGGCGCCTGCGTTCCTCCCGGCCAATGCCCCGATAGATCAGGGGCAGCTCCACATTCTCCAGGGCATTCAGGCTGGGGATCAGGTTAAAGCCCTGGAAGATGAAGCCGATCTCGTTATTGCGGATCTCCGAAAGGTCATCATCCGAAAGGTGGGAGACATCCTGGCCGTTTATGCGGTACTCCCCGGAGGTACAGACATCCAGGCAGCCCAGCATATTCATCAGGGTAGATTTTCCCGATCCCGACTGGCCGATGATAGCCACGAACTCCCCGGGGTCCACTGTCAGGGAGACCCCGTCCAGGGCCCGGACCTCGTTTTCACCGGGGTTATAGATTTTATAAGCGTCCTTTACCTCAATAAGATGAGCCATAGCGCACCGTCCTTCCTGGGCCTGGGGAGATTTCCCCTGTCCACTATGTACAACGAGGCAGGGTGGGGGATGACTTCAAAAAAGAGGGAGAGAGGGCTACCGGTTTTCCCGGGTAATCAGGATGGTGGTTTGGTTGGGGAGGCAGCAGGCCACATCCAGGTCGTTCTTCAAAAACCCGGTATGGATACACACCTTATCGGGGCAGTTGGATTCCAGGAAGCGGATGGCATGGTCCTTGATCTGGAAGGTAATGGGCAGGCCGGTTTCCTCCAGGATAGAGAATTCCTGGTCCTTGGCGGAAGCGAGGTCAATGGTGCGGAGGGTTTTTTCTCCCACAGTGATAGTGGCTACGGTATGCTCTTTGGTTTGGGGGCGGCAGAGCCACAGCAGGGAGGCTGCCAGGGCTGCGGCCACGGCCAGCCAGAGGGCAAGGCGGAGGGGGGATGGTTTCATATGTCACCTCTTGGGGGAATTTGGTATTTATATCCTACTACATTTTTGGGGAGGTGGCAAGGGGGCAATGGGCGCAAAACAGGACTTGAAGCCCAACGCCCAGTACCGGGTAGCCTTTCTGTCACCGGACATCAGTCCGGTCCGGGTCCAGGGCGGACAGCGCCTGGTCGCCCGCCGCACTGCGCC
>JAAWEO010000069.1 GCA_022794295.1 Angelakisella sp.
ACGGGGGGACTAGTCCCCCCGTGGGCCCCCTAACCCTCCGGGGGGATTTTGGTGCCTCCGGCGGAGCCGCTTCGCGGCAAATGGCGCCAGGCGGCTGGGTTGTGCTGGCATCTTGGATTTGTGCTGCCGCTTACCGGCGTCCGGGCTTTTGCGGCCGGAGGCTCGTTGGCCGGATAAGGTGCTTTTTTCTGTGGAAAAAAGCGGGGCCCTTCGGGCTAGTGGCCTGCGGGCCAGGGGGTGGAACGGCTTTGGTGTCTCTGGCGGGGCCCTTCGCTAGGGGTGTTTTGCGGCTAAGGTCTGGGGCGGAAGATATATAATTTTATTTAAAACTTTACGACTATTTCCCTTAGGGGATATTATAAATCCATACAAAAGGAAGTAACAGAAAATGGCAGATGTAATGACAGGACTGAAGCGCACCAATTATTGCGGTGAGACCTCGTCGGCACTTTTGGGCCGGGAGGTCGTTGTCTGCGGGTGGGTGCAGAAGATTCGGGATAAGGGGATGCTGGTGTTTATCGACCTGCGGGACCGCACCGGGATCGTTCAGCTGGCGTTTGACGACCAGACCCCGGAGGCCCTGCGCCAGAAGGCCCAGACTGCCCGGGCGGAGTTTGTCCTGATGGCAAAGGGGACGGTGCGGGCCAGGGAATCGGTGAACAAGGACCTGCCCAACGGCGATGTGGAGGTCTATGTCTCGGAGCTGCGCATTTTAGGCCGGTCCCAGACCCCGCCTTTCGAGATCACCGACACCACCAATGTAAAAGAGGAGCTGCGCCTGAAGTACCGGTACCTGGACCTGCGCCGGGGGGAGATGCAGCGGAGCATCATTACCCGCCACCGCATTGTCAAGGCTGCCCGGGACTACTACGACCAGAACGGCTTTTTGGAGATCGAGACCCCCTGCCTGATCAAATCCACCCCGGAGGGGGCCCGGGACTACCTGGTGCCCAGCCGGGTCCAGCCGGGGAAGTTCTTCGCCCTGCCCCAGTCCCCCCAGCAGTACAAGCAGCTGCTGATGCTCTCCGGCTTTGACCGGTACCTCCAGATCGCCCGGTGCTTCCGGGACGAGGACCTGCGGGCCGACCGCCAGCCGGAATTTACCCAGATCGACCTGGAGATGTCCTTTGTGGACGAGGACGATGTGATGACCGTCAACGAGGGCTTCATCAAGCACGTTTTCCGGGAGGTCCTGGGGAAGGAGGTCGAGACCCCCTTCCGCCGCCTGAAGTACCAGGAGGCCATGGACCGCTTTGGCAGCGACAAGCCGGACACCCGTTTCGGCCTGGAGCTCCAGGACATCACCGGCCTGCTCCGGGACACCGGGTTTCAGGTATTCCGGGGGGCCATTGACGGGGGCGGCTCGGTGCGGGCCATTAACGTCAAGGGTGCCGCCGGGCGGCTCTCCCGGAAGGAGGTTGACAAGCTGGCGGATTTTGTCAAAACCTACCGTGCCAAGGGCCTGGCCTTTACTCGCCTGACTGCCGAGGGGGAAAGCTCCTCCTACGAAAAATTCCTTACCCCGGAGGAGGTCCGGGCCATCCGGGAGCGCCTGGGGGCGGAGACCGGGGACGTGGTGCTTATTGTGGCGGATGCGAAGGACCGGGTGGTCTATGACAGTCTGGGGGCCCTGCGGGTCCATCTGGCAAAGCTGCTGAACCTGGTCCCGGAGGGGAGCTTCGATTTCCTGTGGGTCACCGAATTCCCCCTCTTTGAGTATGACGAGGAGGAAGGCCGGTACGCCGCCATGCACCATCCCTTCACCAGCCCCATGCTGGAGGACCTGGAGATGATGGAGAAGGATCCGGCCCACTGCCGAGCCCGAGCCTACGATATGATCATCAACGGCTGCGAGGTGGGGGGCGGCTCCATCCGCATCACCGACCCGGAGGTCCAGGAGCGGATGTTCCAGGCCCTGGGCTTTACCCCGGAGCGGGCAAGGGCCCAATTCGGCTTTTTGATCGATGCCTTTGGCTACGGGGCGCCTCCCCACGGCGGAATGGCCTACGGCCTGGACCGCCTGGTGATGCTGATGCTGGACCGGGATTCCATCCGGGATGTAATCGCCTTCCCCAAGGTGCAGAACGCCAGCGAGCTGATGACCGGCTGCCCCGACACCGTGGAGGACAAGAGCCTTCAGGAGCTGTCTATCCGGGTGGTAGAAGAATCCTAATTACCCGGCCCAGGCCGGGAAGCTCAAAAAAGCAGGGCCGGTCCTTTTGCGGGTGGCCCTGCTTTTTCGCCGCTGTACAGGGCCGGCGTGCCCCCTTGTCAAATCCGGGGGGATGGAGTAAAATGGTGCGGAAAGGATGTATGGGAATGAAACGTTGCACAAAGCTGTTCGCATTTCTTTTGGCCTTCTCCCTTTTGCTTTCCGCCTGCGCCAACAGCACAGAGGATTCCTCCCTGCCCCCGGCGCCCTCCCCGGTCTCATCCCCTTCGGAACCCGCCCCAGAGCCTGCTCCAGAGCCGGACCGGGCAGTGCTGGTGGCGGTGGGGGATAACCTGATCCACGATGTGATCTACCGCCAGGCCCAGGACCGGGCGGAAGAAGGGGGCTTTGATTTTTCCCCGGCCTACCGGCAGATCGCTCCCATTGTGGGGGCGGCGGATTTTGCCTTTATCAACCAGGAGACCCTTCTGGCAGGGGACGAGCTGCCTCTTTCCAGCTACCCCTGCTTCTGTTCCCCCACCCAGCTGGGGGATCACCTGATCTCCCTGGGCTTTAACCTTTTTTCCACCGCCAACAACCACTCCCTGGACCAGGGGGTCCGGGGGATCCATGCCTCGGGGGAATATTGGAGCCGCCAGCAAGGGGTGGCAGCCGCCGGCTGCTACCGGAACGAAGGGGAGCGGAACGCCATCCCCTGCCTGACCCGAAACGGCATCACAGTGGCCCTGATTGCCGCCACAGAGCACACCAACGGCATCCCCCGTCCCCAGGGGGAGGAGGGGGTGCCCTACATCGACATGGAGGAAGGGGACTGGGAGCTTCTCACCGGGAAGATCGCCCGGGCCCGGGAGCTGGCCGACTTTGTCATCGTCAGTCTTCACTGGGGGATCGAGGGCAGCGCCCTGGCTACCGACAGCCAGCGGGAGATGGCCAGGACTTTGGCGGAGCTGGGAGCCGATCTGATCATCGGCAACCACTCCCATGTGCTCCAGGGGGGCGAATTTCTGGAGACCAGCCGGGGGCAGTGCTATGCTGCCTACTCCCTGGGGAACTTCATCTCCGCCCAGCGGGGGGCCAGCAACATGGCGGGGGGCATCCTCCGGATGGAGCTGGTGCGGGAAGCCGGGGAGCGCCCCCAAATAGAAGGCCTGGAGTTTCTGCCCACCGTTACCCATTACGGCCCCGGGTACCAGGAGATCACCATTTACCCCCTGGATCAGTACACCCCGGAGCTGGCCCAAAGCCACGGGGTGCGGCAGTACTTCCCCGGCTTCGGCCTGGATTTTCTGACAGACCAGCTGGCCCAGCTAAGCTGGCAGTAAGGAGGCCGCCGTTATGACCATACAAAACCAAAAGACCAAGGGGGTCCTCTGCATTGTCACCTCCGCCTTTTTCTTTGCGGTGATGAATGTTTTCATCCGCCTGGCGGGGGACCTGCCCTCGATCCAAAAGAGCTTTTTCCGGAACCTGGTGGCGGTTTGCTTTGCCGCCGCCATCCTTCTGCGGGAGGGCAAAAGGGAGCCCCTGGACCGGGAGAAGCTGTTTTGGCTGGTGCTGCGCTCTGCCTTCGGCACAGCCGGCATCCTTTGCAATTACTACGCAGTGGATCACCTGGTTATGGCGGACGCCGCCATGCTGGGAAAGATCTCCCCCTTTGCCGCCATTCTTTTCAGTTGGCTGCTGCTCAAGGAACGGATCACCCCGCTACAGGGTCTGGCGGTAGGTGCGGCCTTCTGCGGCTGTCTGCTGATCGTAAAGCCTACCGGCATGGGGATGGAGGCCTTTCCTGCCGTTATTGGCTTTCTGGGGGGCGTTGCCGCCGGGGCGGCCTACACCATCGTCCGGATACTGGGGCTGAAAGGGGTGCGGGGGCCCTTTATCATCTTTTTCTTTTCCGCCTTTTCCTGTCTTGCCACCCTCCCGGCCATTTTGCTGGACTACCACCCCATGACCCTGGTCCAGGTGGGGACCCTGCTTTTGGCGGGAACCTCTGCGGCCTTTGCCCAGTTTGCCGTCACCGCCGCCTACCGGTATGCACCGGCCAAGGAGCTTTCGGTATACGACTATTCCCAGGTGATTTTTGCCGCACTTCTGGGCTTTCTTCTGTTCCGGCAGGTGCCCGATGCCCTTAGCTGGGCAGGGTACCTGGTGATCTTCGCCACAGCAGTGGGGATGTTTTTTGTCAACAACCGCACCGGGAAAAAGGGGGATGCTGCCTTCTGAGCTTGGCGGCGTTGGGGGTGGGGATTTTTCTGCTTTGAACGCTGTGAAAAAGCTCCATCCCCAAGGGGGACCGGAGCCTGCGGCATTAAATTACTGCCAGCCGGGAAGGGCTCGGTTCTGGTTTTCGCTCAATATCTGATTTTTGTTCATTCCCCCACCCAAAACCCGTTGACAAAACCGCCGCGGTCTGCTAAAATAGTACAGTCGCTTGGAGTTGCACGATTCCGGCAGGCCGTGCGGGTGTAGTTCAATGGTAGAATTCCAGCCTTCCAAGCTGGTTACGTGGGTTCGATTCCCATCACCCGCTCCATTCCGGGCATGCGCTAGTAGCTCAGCTGGATAGAGCAACTGCCTTCTAAGCAGTAGGCCGGGGGTTCGAGTCCCTCCTAGCGCACCAAAAACATGGTGGGTATAGCGCAGTTGGTTAGCGCGCCAGATTGTGGCTCTGGAGGCCGAGAGTTCGAATCTCTCTATCCACCCCAAAAGAAAAAGGGACAGGACACAGGTGAAAGAGCGGGCTCTTTTGGCCTGGTCCTGTTTCTTTTTATGTTACTGGGCCGTAGCCAAGTGGTAAGGCACGGGTCTTTGACTCCCGCATCCCGCAGGTCCGAATCCTGCCGGCCCAACCAGCGGGGTGGCCCCCGCGGGCACACCCTACCCGGGCCGGACGAAAGTCCGGCCCTTTACCTTTGTACGAAACCTTAATGGGCGCCTGGAGACCTGGGCATCCAAAGCGTTTTACATCAAAACGGCGTGGCCGCCGAGGCCCACCCCGCCAGTCCCCCTCGAAAGAGGAGGGCTTTGCTTTTGTACAGAATCCTAGTGATTAAGACAAATAGCCCAAAGACTATAAACGCCATGGGGATAAACCTGCATGGCATCATATATGTGCGGAGCTCCCAGCGGGCAAAACAACCAGCCAACCGAAGGAAAGAACAATGCCATCAGGGTCTCTAATGTCTCGCGGCCAGAGGCTTGCCGGTTGGCATTTGTCAAAGGGTTTTCCCTGGCCCCCTATCCAACCGCCCCGAAATACGCTATAATAAGACCCAGCAGCAATAAGGGAGGCGGGTCTGTGCGGGAAAAGACGGAGAAAGCACTGGAGCATCTGGAAGGTACGGTGGAGGGCATCATCTTTTATAACGAGGAGAACGGCTTTGCCATTATGGATGTGTCGGTGGAGGACGAGCTGATCACCGTCAAAGGGACCATCCTGGGGGTGGCGGAGGGGGAGGAGATCGCCGCTGAGGGGCGGTATGTTTCCCACCCCAAGTATGGCCAGCAGTTCCAGGCGGAGGTGATCCAGCGCACCCTCCCTACCACCGCCAACGCCATCCTGAAATACCTCTCCTCCCGGGCCATTAAGGGAGTGGGGCCCGCCATTGCCCGGCGGATGGTGGATGCCTTTGGGGATAAGACCCTGGAGGTGATTGAAAAGGACCCCCAGCAGCTGACCCGGGTCCGGGGCATCTCCCAGGACAAGGCCAGGGCGATCGGGGAGGATTTCTCCCGCCTTTATGGCATCCGCACGGTGATGCTTTTTCTCAGCAGCTGCGGACTGCCCCCCGGGGTGGCTATCCGGGTGTGGAAGCGATGGGGCGCCCCTGCTCTGGAGCTGATCAAGGACGACCCCTATGTCCTCTGCTGTGATGAGATCGGTGTGGATTTTGAAACGGTGGACGCCATCGCCCTGGAAAAGCTGGAGATCCCCCCGGAAAGCTATAAGCGGCTGTGTGCCGGGGTGACCCACATCCTGCGGCACAACAGCCGCCAGGGGCATACCTGCCTGCCGCGGCAGTTCCTGGAGGAAACCGCCGGGGCCTTTCTGGAGCTTTCCCCGGAGCAAGCCCTGGACACCATTGGGGAGATGGAGCAGGACGGGGACCTGGTGGCGTATCAAACCGGGGGGCGGAGCTGGCTTTACCTGCCGGAGCTTTACGCCGCCGAAACCACCATCGCCGGACGCATCGCCCTGATGCTCCAGCTGGCATCCCCGCCAAAGGGGGATTGGGAGGCGGAGACAGACAAGCTGGAGGCCTCCCTGGGCATCACCTACGGGGCCCAGCAGCGCCGCGCCATTCGGGAGGCTATGGAAAACCCCATCTTTATTCTGACCGGCGGCCCCGGAACGGGAAAAACCACCACCCTGAACGGCATCCTGACCCTGCTGGAGCAGGAGGGCCTCAAGGTGGCTTTGGCCGCCCCCACCGGCCGCGCGGCAAAGCAGATGACCGAGGTCACCGGCCGGGAGGCCAAAACCATCCACCGCCTGCTGGAGGTAGAGCCCTTCCGGGAGACCCTCACCTTTAAGCGCAATGAAAAGAACCCCATCCCTGTTGATGCCATTATTGTGGACGAAATGAGCATGGTGGATGTCCTGATCCTGGAATCCCTTTTCCGGGGGATGAAGCTGAGCTGCAAGCTGATCCTGGTGGGGGACAGCGACCAGCTGCCCTCGGTATCGGCGGGACAGGTGCTGGGGGATCTGATCGCCAGCGGCTGCGTCCCCACCGTCCACCTGGACGAGGTGTTCCGCCAGGCGGCGGAGAGCCTGATCGTGGTCAACGCCCACGCCATTGTAGGGGGCGAGCTTCCCCAGCTGGACAAAAAGGATAAGGACTTTTTCTTTCTGCCCCGGCAGAGCTCCCGCCAGGTCCAGGAGCTGGTGGCGGACCTCTGTGCCCGGCGGCTCCCGGCCAGCTACGGCTTCCGGCCCTTGTGGGATATTCAGGTGATCACCCCATCCCGCCAGGGGGCCCTGGGCACCCGGGAGCTGAACGCCATCCTCCAGGCGCGGCTGAATCCGGAGGACCCCCAAAAAAGCGAATTCACCGCACTGGGGCGGACGCTTCGGGAGGGGGACAAGGTGATGCAGATCCGCAACAACTACGACATCCCCTGGGAAAACGACAGCGGTCAAAAGGGGGAGGGCATTTTCAACGGGGATATTGGAGTCATTGACATGATCGACCCGTCCTCCAAAACCATTCTGGTCCGTTTTGACGACATCGTGGTCCCCTATTCCTTTGATTCCGCCGACCAGCTGGAGCACGCCTATGCCATTACCATCCACAAAAGCCAGGGAAGCGAGTTCGAGGCGGTGGTGATGCCCCTGATGGGAAGCCACCGGAACCTCCACTACCGGAACCTTTTGTACACCGGGGTGACCCGGGCCCGGAAGCTGCTGATCCTGGCAGGGGAAAAGGATACGGTGGCCCGGATGGTCCGGAACAACCAGCGGGCCAAGCGGTACACCAACCTGCGTTCTATGCTGGAGGAGGCCATCCATGGACTTGATTGAAAGCGCCCTGTCCCTGCTGTTCCCGCCCCGGTGCCTCTGCTGCAACCAGGTAGTAGAGCCGGGGGAGGACTGCTGCAGGGAGTGCAGAAGAACATACCCCCTTTTCCCGCCCCCCGGGGATTGGGAGGGGCGGCCGGTCGTTTCGGTATGGACCTATCTGGACCAGTACCCGGTGGCGATCCGGCGGCTGAAATTCCAGCGGGACTACCCTGCCGGGAAGCGGATTGCCCGGCTGATGGCAAAGCAGTGGAAGCGGCAGCGCCCCTGGCAGGGGAAGGAGCTGATCACCTTTGTACCCATGCCCCCGGAGCGGGAACGGCGCCGGGGCGGGAACCAGGCGGAGCTGCTGGCCCGGTGGATCGGGAAGGAGCTGGGGTGTCCGGTGGAGGGGGTGCTTCGGCGGGAGGGGATTCTGACTCAACATCAGCTGCCGGCGGCGGCACGGCACCGGCAGGAGAATCCCATGGGGCTTTTGCCGGGGGCGGAGGCGATCATTGCCGGGCGGCGGGTGGTACTGGTAGACGATTTGGTTACCACGGGGGCCACTGCGGGGGCGTGCATCAGGCTATTGGAAGCAGCCGGTGCAGAGCAAGCCGCAATTCTAGTCGCCACCCGTGCCGCGGCGGGTTAGCACCCGCTGGTGCAGCACCATACCCGAAGCCCAACGCCCGGTACCGGGCGGCCTGATGGCCGCTGACAGACCCTACCCGCCGCTGCGCGGCTTAACGGTGTGCGAAGGGGGTAGTGGGTGCCTGGAGTTCGGACGAGTACAGGGCGGGACGATTCCCCTGCCTTTGACGGACTGGGGCGGGCGAGATTTCTGCCAGAGCAGCACCATGCCCGAAGCCTAACGCCCAGTACCGGGCGGCCTGATGGCCGCTGACAGACCCTACCCGCCGCTTCGCGGCTTAACGGTGTGCGAAGGGGGTAGTGGGTGCCTGGAGTTCGGACGAGTACAGGGCGGGACGATTCCCCTGCTTTTGACGGACTGGGGCGGGCGAGGTTTCTGCTGGCGCAGCACCATGCCCGAAGCCTAACGCCTAGTACTGGGTAGCCTTTCCGTCACCGGACATCAGTCCGGTCCGGGTCCAGGGCGGACAGCGCCTGGTCGTCCGCCGCAGCGGGCGAAACTCCCCGATATGAGGCAGCATCCTTCCACATAGGCCGCGGCAATTATATGGTGCTACAGAAAGGATGGCAGAGCTGTCCTTTCTTTTTGCGTCTGTGCGAAGTGACAAGCCGCGGCCGGAACGAGACTGACCGTTACCCAGCCGCGGGGAGCGCCAGGCGCTGGCGGGTTTTGCTGTCTGCCCTTCAAGACAGGCCCGCAGGGCCGCTTCTTGAACGTGTCTGCCTCTCGTTTCTGGGTGCAGTGTTTTGCTTCGTGGTAGTGACGTTTTCTTTTGACTGCCACGCGCCGGTCTGCCCCTTCGCATTCCTGTCTCGTTCTAAAGGCCTTTTGCCTCGTTTCGCCTCCCCGGCGAGGGGTCGGGCGCGCGGACCTTCTGCGGAAGGTCCAAAAGGCCCCTTCGGGGCGGCGCGCCTCACGGGGGGA
>JAAWEO010000070.1 GCA_022794295.1 Angelakisella sp.
GCCCGTTGCGACGGGCGACCAGGGCGCCGCCCTGGACCTGCCGCCCTTTGAAAAGGGCGGCCCTAAACTTTAGACCCTACGAGGGTGTGTGCGGGGCGATAGCGACTGCCTGGAGCCTTAGATTGACAGGAACCGCCCCCATCCAGCCTGTAAAAGGCCGGGGAATCGCCCCGCCTTGTGCTCGTTAGGACTCCAGGCACCCACCAAGTCTCCGCACAGTGTTAAGCTGCGAAGCAGCGGGTAGGGTCCGTCAGCGGCCATCAGGCCGCCGGGTAGGGTCTGGATGCGGCCATCAGGCCGCCAGGCCGCTATAGGTTGGCGAACATGTTCATTTGCTTTTGGAGTTCCCCTACGATTTCTTGGTTGGTGTCCATCCGTCCGGTGATCCCCTCCATGTCATCCGCCAGGATGCGGGTGCTGCCGGCGGCGCCGCTGATGCCGGAGGCCGCCCGGTCAATGGAGCCGGAGATGCTGGAGATGGAGCCGGCGATTTGATCGATTGCGTATTTCAGCCGCTCTACCCGGTCGTTGTATTCCTCCATAGCCTGCCCGATGTAGTCCGAGTCCTCACGGTACTGCTGCCCGGCCTGGACAGAACGCTCCAGCTGTTCCTCGATGACCCGGCTGAGATAACCGGCCAGCTCGCGGGCGTTGTTGGCTAGGTATTCCACCGCCCCGGTAACGACCCCGCTGACCTCCTGGATGTGGTTGGCAGTTTCGGCGCAGGAGTCGGCCAGCTTGTGCACCTCCTGGGCGACAACAGAAAATCCTGCCCCCGCCGCCCCTGCCCGGGCAGCCTCGATGGAGGCGTTGACGGCAATGAGGTTGGTAGAGGAAGCAATGCTGATAATGTCCTCGGTCAGGATGCGGATCTGCTCCACACTGTGGCTTTTCTCAATGGCCTGGTCCAGCATGGCGATAATGTCCGCCGTTTTGTTTCGGATCACCGTCGTCTCTGTGCGGGCGGTGGATTCCATCCCCTCGGCCCGGGCCCGCATCCCGGCCGAATAGGCCGTAATGGCAGAACACTCCTCTGCCATGCTTTGGGTGTCCTCCTGGGTGCCGGCTGCGCTGGCGGTAATGGCTGCTGCGCTGCCTGCGATCTCCTTCAGGGCGGCGGAAAGCTGCTCCGTCAGCTGGGAAAGGCTGCGGACACTCTCGTTGGAATGCCTTGCCCGGTGCCGTACCTCCCCGACCACACCACTGATCCGCTCGGAGCTGTTTTGTAGGGTGCCCATGGTGTCCCGAATGGGGGTGAGGACGTACTTGCGGATGATCTGGAAGGCCGCTGCCACCAGGAAAATGCCCACAACCAAGGTGAGCGCACTGGTAACCAGGGAGATCATGTACACCAGGGAGAGGCGTCCCCGGGCTTCCTCCGCCTGGGCGCTGACAGCGGCAGAAAGGGCGTCGATCTCCTGTTCCGCAGTCTCGCCCCAGCGGGCCACGTCTCCGTTGGCCATGGAGTAGGCCTCCTGGGTTTTGCTGTCGGCGCTGGCGCTGACCAAATAGACCAGGGCGTGCTTGAATTGGGCATAGCTGTCCAGGAGAGACTGGTATGTCTGCCCGTCCTCTGGGGAAACAAAGCTTTCGTAGGCTCTCAGCTTTTCATCCAGGGCAGCCTCCTCCGCCTTGATCTCCTGCACCAGGTGGATCATGGTGGCGTGATCTGCCGCAACAATGTGGGACAGGGCCAGGCGGTGGATATCCATCACAGACCGCCGGATATCTTCCAGCTGTTCCTCGCTAACCATGCTTTTGTCCACAATGGTCCCCGCGTTGGCGTGGACGTTGTTGATGCTGAAAACCGCCAGGACATTGGACAAAAGGGTGATCAGGCCCAGCAGGACAATGGGCAGGATCAAGCGTTGCTGAAGTGTCAATCTGCCTTTCATGCGACTTCCTCCCGGTTATTATGTACTTGTCGACACGACGCCTAGCGTGCGGTCACGCCCTCCACCATCCGGTCCAGCTGGGCCTGGAGGGAGGTGCCGGAGGGGTTCCCCTGGGCCATGCTGGTGGAAAACTCGGTCACAGGATCCCAGAACTTTCCCCCCACCCGCTGAAGCTGGGAGTGGTTGGACTGCTCCAGCAGGGCGGCGATAGCCGGGGAGGACTGGACCTGGGAGGAATTGGCCGCGTTCATATTGGCCGGACCCTGCCCCCGCACCTCAAAGCGCAGGCGCTGGTTTTCCTCGCTGGTGATCCACTCCGCCAGCCGGGCTGCCCATTCCGGGTGCCGGGAGTAGGCGTTTACCCCGATCAGCTTGCAGCCGGAAAAGGAGGCCATTTGGATCTGCTGGCCGGCACAGGAATAAACGGGAAGCTTGCTGGCCCCCATGCTGCTGCCCCAGGCCTCCTCAACGGCCACCGCGTTCCATACGCCGCTGATACCGGCGATGACGGTGCCATCCTGCACGCCGGCAAGAAAATCCCCATCCACCCGGTTGGAGAAGGCCGGGCTGGCCGCAATGTCCAGCATGGCCTGGGCGACATCCAGGCCCCGAATG
This sequence comes from Angelakisella sp., assembly GCA_022794295.1. GTDB lineage: Bacteria > Bacillota > Clostridia > Oscillospirales > Ruminococcaceae > Angelakisella. The sequence goes on from JAAWEO010000070.1 coordinate 2,511, forward strand.
GGACCGTCGGCGCTGTTCCAGGTGCAGTAGTTGGTCAGGCCATCCTCGTTCAGGCCTACCTCCAGGCCGGTGTTGCCGAAAAAGGCGTACACATACCAGGCGGAGGACCAGTCCATAGAAACCAGCTTTTCGGCCTGGGCGGCCACCTCCAGCATCCGTTCCAGGCTCTGGACATCCTCCTCGGTAAAATACGCCTTGTTGTAGTATAAGAAGTAACCGTTATCCGCTGTCAGCGGGTAGGCATACAGGGTATTCTCCACACTGGCAGCTTCCACCGCGGCGGGGAGGGAAGCCGCCCGGATGGCGGTTTCATCGGCAATGGGGTCCAGCCCGCCGGCGGCGGCCAAAGCGGCCACCTGGTCATCGGCAAAGGCAAACACGTCTGCGCCGTTCTCCAAATCCCCCAGCAGTACATCCTTGCAGTTGGACTCACTTTGTGGCTGGTAGGTGATCTGAAAATCGGCCTGACCGGCGTAGTGGGCCCGGAAGGAGTCAAATATCTGTTCCAGCAGTGCCTGGTCCTCCTCCGCGCCCCACACAGTCAAAGCAACAGGCTCCGCTGCCGGCTGGACCGTGCTGGGAGCTGACACCTGACGGTCACAGGCGGCCAGCAGAAGGATCAGACAGGCGGACAGAGCGATCAGTATCATCCGTTTCCCCATGGTTTTCCATTCCTCCCAAACAATATGCGAAATTATTATAGCACCTTGCCCCCCAAATTTCAACCAGAACCTGCCAGTCAAGGGGAACCGGATACGGCTGCAGCGGCCGGCAAAAACCGGCATAACAAACAAGAATAACACCTGTGCCTCGTGCATTGTTACAACGGCTTTCCCACACAAAAGCCAGCCGGGGGAATTCCTTCCTCCGCTTTTCTCTCATTTCGCGTCAATTTCGGTTTGCCGCCTGCAGCTTCCCCAAAAGGAGGGCCGCTTCTGCCAAAATTTCCGTTGCCTTTTTCCCCGGAGCAAAGTATAATAAAAGGAAATGATCACAAAAAAACGCCGCCCCGGGATATCTCCCAAAGGCGGATAAAATGGCAAAAGAAAGACAGGTGTTGGAGTATGGAACAGCGCGTCACCGATTTTTTTGAGATGCTGCGGACCAAGCGGGTAGGTCTGGTGGGCTTTGGGGTCACCAATAACGGCATTGCCCGGATGCTGGCCGGGAAGGGCATCCATGTCACCATCCATGACCGCCAGGAGCGGGGGGACCTGGGGGAGGTCTGCCGGGAGATGGAGGAGGCCGGGGTCACCCTCTCCCTGGGGTATAATTACCTGCGGAGCCTGAACGAGGATATCATCTTCCGGGCCCCGGGGGTGCCCTTTGACCTGCCGGAGCTGGTTGTGGCCCGGAAGGAGGGAAAGGTCATCACCAGCGACCTGGAGATGTTCTTTGACCTTTGCCCCTGTCCCATTATCGGGGTGACGGGAAGTGACGGAAAGACCACCACCACCACCCTGATCGCCGAAATGCTCCGGGCGGAGGGAAAGACCGTTCACCTGGGGGGGAACATTGGCAAGGCCCTTTTCCCGGAGATCGAAACGGTGCGCCCGGAGGATTACGCCGTGGTGGAGCTTTCCAGCTTCCAGCTGATCTCCCTGCGGCGCAGCCCGGATATTGCGGTGGTCACCAATGTTTCCCCAAACCACCTGGATATCCACGGCACCATGAAGGCCTATATTGCCGCCAAGCGGAATATCCTGCTCCATCAAAACGCCTTTGGCAAAGCGGTGCTAAACGCCGACAACGACCTGACCCGGAAGTATATCCCCGAGGTCCGGGGCAGTGTCTGCACCTTTTCCCGCCAGATGAACGTCTACCGGGGGGCCTGGGAGGACCAGTACGGCACCCTGTGGTATTCGGACAACGGCAGCCAGACCCGGCTCATGAAGGCGGAGGAGATCCGCATCCCCGGCGTCCACAATGTAGCCAATTACCTGGCCGCCATTACCGCCGTGTGGGGTCTTGTCTCCCTGGAGAGCATCCGGAAGGTGGCCCGCGAATTTGCCGGGGTGGAGCATCGCATCGAGTTTGTCCGGGAGCTGGACGGGGTGCGGTGGTACAACGATTCCATCGCCACCAGCCCCAGCCGCACCATTGCGGGGCTCCTTTCCTTTGACCAGCAGGTTATCGTTATCGCCGGGGGCTATGATAAAAAGATCCCCTACGAGCCCCTGGCCCCGGTCCTTTTGGAAAAGGCCAAGGTGCTGATCCTGACAGGGGCCACCGCCCCCAGGATCGAGGCTGCCATTACCTCCATCCCAAACTGGGAAAAGAGCGGGCTGCGGATCCTCCATGCCGAGGGGATGGAGGAAGCGGTGGCCCTGGCCCGCCAGGAGGCCGGGGAGGGGGATATCGTCTCCCTTTCCCCCGCCAGTGCCAGCTTTGACCGGTACAAGAACTTTGAGCTCCGGGGCCGCCACTACAAGGAGCTGGTAATGGCGCTTTAAGGAGATAAGAAAATGGACACAGAAAAATTCCTGGACTGGGCGGTGAAAAAGGGCTGGACAGTGGAACGCCGCACAGTCCCCCTTTCCCTGCCGGAAACGGTGACAAAACGTTATACAATACCAGATATATACAAAAAGTTTTTGGAAAAGGTGCTTCTTTGTACCGGCCCCATGGATACCGAGTGGTTCCTCTGCGAGGAAGGCTATCAGCAGGACGACCCCGACGTCTTCCGGTGGGACGAGTGCGAGCGCATCAGCCTGGATGCTGCCCGGGACATGCTGGACCAGGAGGAGGAAAAGCGGGTCGCCGCCTTTTGGGACGGGGTGCTCCCCTTCTTCCTTTCGATGGGAAACGGGTACGAGTACTACGGCTTCGACCTGCCGGGCCGGTTTGGGCCAAGGGGATGTATCCTCCATGGATTCGAGCCCATGTTCGAGGATGCGGAGGTCTTTGCCCCGGATTTTCCCGCCTTTCTGGACCGGGTGGCGTCAGGGGATGTCACCACCGGCGGGGTCCTTTTTGATCCGGAGGAGTACGCCTTTATGGAGATGGAGGGCCGGAAGGAGCAGGAGCGCCACCAAAGGGAGACTGCCGAGGCCCTCCGGGCCCTTCTCCACCCGGAGGAGGAGCATGACAGCGGCCACGGGGATGGCTGCTGCTGTGACCATCATCACGACGAGTAAAGGAAGTGAGAACGATGAAACAGACCCTTTGCAGAGCAGCCCTGGGAATGGCCCTTACAATGGTCTTTTTCCTTGGGGGATGCTCCGGGCAGAAGTCAGAGCCGATACCGGTCCAGGGCAAGAGCCTTGTGGAACAGGGGGCGGAGATTGCCGCCCAGGTTGTGGAGATCGCAGGGAACCAGGACTACCTGAGCCTTTACACCGGGGATAAGGAGACCCTGGAGATCCTGACCCAGGCGGTGGAGGGAAAGGACTACACCACCCCCAAGACGGTGTACAGCCTGACCCTTTCCCAGGGGGCCGCGGAGAAGGTCCTGGGGGTCCTGGGGGTGGAGGAGATGGAGAACCTGCCGGACAGCCTGAAGGCACGGCTCCAGGAGCGCACCTTCCAGGCCCTGACCACCCAGATCAACGCCATGAGCGGCGCCAACACCCTGGCGGCCACCAGCATCTGCATGGCCAGCAAGGTGTTTGTCAACGACCAGCTCACCGAAGGGGTGATCTACCTGTACACCTACGAAAACGGTATGCCCATTGCAGTGACCTTTCTGCCCGGGGAGGACGGGGCGGTTTCCGGCAGCGGGACCTTCCTTCTGAACGAGGACTTCCAGGTGGAATCCCTGGAGGACCTGAGCGGGCCCCTGGGGATCCTGGGTGTGAAGATCGGCGTTGTGGACCAATAACAGGGAACAGGGGGCCCGCCGGGGAGAATGACCGGGGGCCCTTTTCCCATTGGAGCCCACCCCACAGGGTGGAGGGACCGGAAAAGAGGGAGGGATCGAGATGACCTTTGCCACAGGGGTGGACGCGGTGGAGATCCCGCGCATTGCCAAGGCTCTGGAGCGCCCCGGCTTTGTGGGGCGGTTTTTTTCGGAGGAGGAGGCCGCCTATTTTGCAAGACGGAAGCTGGCGCCCCAAACGGTGGCGGGGCATTTTGCCGCCAAGGAGGCCTTTTCCAAGGCCATGGGGACGGGGATCAGCGGCTTTGAGCTTCGGGAGGTGTCGGTGATCCACGACGGCCGGGGAAAGCCGGAGTACCACCTGACGGGGAAGGCGGCGGAGCTGGCGGAGGGCTGGCAGTTTTCCCTGTCCATCACCCATACGGCGGAAACCGCCATCGCCTTTGCAGTCGCCTGGAAGGAGGAAGGGCTATGATCCCCTTTGTGACCACAGCCGGTATGAAAGAGCTGGAACGGCAGCTCCACTGCGCCAGGGTGAGCTACCAGGAGATGATGGAACGGGCGGGACAGTCCGCCGCCCGGCATATTCTGGAGTACTGGCCCATGGGGGGAAAGCGGGCCCTGGTCCTTTGCGGCAAGGGGAACAACGGCGGGGATGGCTTTGTGGCGGCCCGCTGTCTGGCGGAGGCAGGGGCCTCGGTCCTTGTGGCCCTGGTCCAGGGGGAGCCTGCCACCCCGGAAAGCCGAACCGCCTTCGCCCAGCTGCCGCCCGCCGTGGAGGTGACCCGGGACCCTGCTTTGGCAGTCCGGGAGCTGGCAGAGGCCGGTCTTGTGGTGGACGCCATCTTTGGCACCGGGTTCCGGGGGCAGGTGCCGGAGGAGCTGGAACCCCTGTTCTGGGCTGCCCGAAAAGCGGGAAAGGGGGGCGTTCCCATTGCCGCTCTGGACATCCCCAGCGGCGTGGAGGGGGATACCGGTCTCTATCACCGCTGCATTCCCGCCACCCTGACGGTTTGCATGGGGGCCCGGAAGCCTGCCCATCTGGTAAACTGGGCCGGGGAGTACCTGGGGGAACTGGCTGTTGGCTCCATCGGGGCCCATCCCAAGGTGGAGGACGCCTTCCCCGGCTGGCTGGAGGCCATGGACCGGAGGGACCTGGGGCAATGCCTTCCCCGGCGGAGCCACACCGGCCACAAGGGCACCAACGGGCGGCTCCTTCTTGTTGCCGGGTCCCGGCAGTACCCCGGGGCAGCGGTGCTGGCGGCCTCGGCGGCGGTCCGGTCCGGGGTGGGGTATGTCCGCCTGGCCTCCACCTCCCGGGTCTGCAAAATTGTGGCGGGCCATTGCCCGGAGGCGATCTATACCATCTGTCCCCAAAACCATCGGGGGGGTATTGACGGAGGGGAGCAGACGGTCTCCGCTCTTTTGGGGGCGGCCCAAGGAGTCAATGCCATCGCCCTGGGCTGCGGCATGGAGCCCGGGCCGGATACCCTTGCCATTGTCCGGGCCTTCCTCCGCCAGGAAAAGCCCCTCCTGTTGGATGCCGGGGCGATCACCGCCCTGGGGGAGGAGCCCGATCCCATCCGCCTTTTGCGGGAAGCCGCCTGCCCTGTGGTGCTGACCCCCCATCCCGGGGAATATGCCCGCCTTACCGGGACGGAGCCGGGAGAAGTGGGGAATAATCCCTTTGCCCCGGAGCATACTATGGGGGAAGGGACAAAGATCACCTTGCTTCGGAAGGGCTGTGTCACCGGGATCTTCCAGGGGGAGCGGCGTGTCTGGCACTTCGGCGGCTGCGATGGCCTTGCCAAAGGGGGCAGCGGCGACGTCCTCACCGGGATCATCGGGGGACTGCTGGCCCAGGGGGCAGCCCCCTGGGATGCCGCCCGGGCCGGGGTCTGGCTCCACGGGCGGGCCGCCCAACTCTGCGCCCGGGATCATTCCCGCCGTGGGATGGTGCCCTCCCAGCTGGCAGATTACCTGGGGGCGGCCTTTCTGGAAGCGGAACAGGAGGAAGGATGAAACGATGGATGGGGGCCCTGATGGCCCTTTTGATGCTGCTGGGGGGATGCGGGACGCTTTGGGAGCAGACCACCGACTATGACGCCCTGGTCAAGGAGACCCTGGCCCGGGAATACACCTTTACCGGGAAGATGACCTATGACGGGACCCAGGCGGAGGCCTTCTTCACCAAGACCGGGGAATCGGACGTCACCGCGGAATTTTCCGCCCCGGAGGCCCTGAAGGGTCTTACCGTTATCGCCGCAGGGGAGGAGCTGCGGGTGCAGCTTCGGGGGATGGATGTGGACCTTTCCCCCTACGCCCTGCCCACCCAGTCGATCCTGACCCTTTTGCGGGAGGTGCTCACCGGGGAGAAGTCCGGCAAGCTTACCGCCCAGGCGGAGGGGGACACAGTGATCGCCAGCGGGAGCATTCTGCTGACCACCTACGAGATCGTTTTTGATAAAGAAACCATGGTGGTCCGGGAGATACGGATCCCCTCCCTGGAGGGAGTCATAGAGGTCAGCGACTTTACCTTTGCGGCCTGATCGCAGACCCTACCCGCTGCTTCGCAGCTTGACGGTGTGCGAAAGGGGTGGTGGGTGCCTGGCGGCCTGATGGCCGCTGACGGACCCTACCCGCCGCTTCGCGGCTTAACGGTGTGCGAAGGGGATAGCGGGTGCCTGGGGTCCTAACGAGCACAGGGCGAAGCGATTCCCCGGCCTTTGATAGACTGGATGGGGGAAGCTCCTATCAATCTAAGGCTCCAGGCAGTCGCTATCGCCCCGCACACACCCTCATAGGGTCTAAAGTTTGGGGCCGCCCTTTTCAAAGGGCGGCAGGTCCAGGGCGGCGCCCTGGTCGCCCGTCGCAACGGGCGAAACACCTTATACGGAGTGAGCATTTTTCTTTGCT
>JAAWEO010000071.1 GCA_022794295.1 Angelakisella sp.
TGCTTTTTTCTGCGGAAAAAAGCGGAGCCCTTCGGGCTAATGCCGCTTCGCGGCTATGGCCTGCGGGCCGGGTTGGAACGGCTTTGGTGCCTCCGGCGGGGCCGCTTTGCGGCAGGCGCCGCCGGGCGGCGGGGGAATAGGAGGGCTTGTAAATGATCGTTGCTGGATACGCCGGGGCGGGCAAAAGCTATTTGGCCCAAAGGTGGGAGCAGGCGGTGGAGGTCCCCTCCATGCCCTACTCCTGGGTACTGCCGCCCCGGGAGGACGGGTTCCAGGGGGAGTATGAGGGGGAAAAGGGGGCGCCCTATCATCTTCCCAACCCCCTTTATCCGGAGAACTACCTTCTGGCGATCCTTAAGGCGGAGCAGGCCCGCGGGGTGGTCATCATCCCGACCATTCCCATGATCCTCTACCGGCTCTGCCGGGAATGGGAGCGCCGTGTCCTTCTTTTCTACCCGGAGGATGGCCTCCGGGAGGAATACCGGCAGCGATATCTGGGCCGAGGAAACCGGGCGGAATTCCTGGAGCTGTTTCTTGGTAGGTGGGAGAACTATCTGGATTCCTTTCGGGAGCTGGAGGAACGGGGCTGCGGCATCCATATCCGGCTGAAAAGCGGGGAATATCTGTCCCACTACCGGGAGCAGCTCCAAAGGGCCACGGCAGAGGCTCCCTGCCCAGTGCCAGCGGAGGATCTCCGGGAACTGGAGGAGGAACTCCGGCGGGGAAAGGAGCAGATCGTCCTGACACTGGAAGGGGAGGAGCAGACCTGCTGCTATTTGGCCGGACACTGGGAGGCCCCCGGTGTCCAAAGCTTTCTTTACCAGGCGGGGCGGCTGGCCTACGATGCTGGCGGCCGGGTCAGGGCCCGCCTTTGGAGCGGCGAGAGATGGCAGTTTTACAGAGAGCTGGCGGGGGAACCAGTGCGGTGCCTGCACACCCCGGGGGAGGTCTTGGCCGTTTTGACAGGACAGGAGCCGGCGGGCTGTATGGGAGAGAAAGGGACTGACTTTCATCCCGAAAAGAAAGGAGAGCCTGCGCCATGATCTACGCAATGTCTGATATCCATGCCCACTACCGGGAGCTGTACCAGCGGTTGGACCAGCTGGGGAACCTGGAGACGGTCTGCAACGGTCCGGACCGCCTGATTTTTTTGGGGGATTATATCGACCGCGGACCGGAAAGCTACAAAGTTCTGTACCTGCTTTCTTCCCTCCAGCAGAGCTGCCCGGAGCGGATCATCGTCCTGCGGGGGAACCACGAGGAGATGCTTCTGGAGTGGCTGGACACCTACACCGGGCCGGGTGCCGGGAAGCCGGACGAGCACGGCCTTATCCCGTGGAACCCGTGGCTGAACACCGACCGGGACTACCAGACCTTCCGCACCTTTCTCACCGGCGAACAGTGGGGGCGTTTCCAGCAGCTGCTGTCCGCCCGGGGGGAGGAAGAGCTTAATCGGGAAGCGGCGGAGATGCTTCTGGAAAGCCACCGCCCCCTTATTGACTGGCTCCGGCAGCTGCCCTATTATTACGAGACCGAAACCCAGATCTTTGTCCACGCCGGGGTGGACGAGGAAGCGGGGGAATACTGGAAGTGGGGTGCCGAGGACCGGCAGTACACCGAAAAGCACCCCGCCTCCAGGGGGCATTTTTACAAGGATATCATTGCGGGGCATCTGGGGACCTCCCGGCTGGCCGGGGACCCGAGGTTCCACGACATTTACTGGGATGGCGAAAGCCACTACTACATCGACGGGACGGTGGTGCGGAGCGGCTTTCTGCCGGTGCTGGCCTACGAGGAAAAGACCAGGCAGTATTACACCCTGGGCCCCTATGTCCGCGCTACAGGCAGGAAGGACATTCACCAGGTCCGGGGCGAGCTGCGCCCCATCCGGGCGCCGGGTTATAGGTAATGCGGCCGCAGCCTCCGCCCGTCCGGCAGGAGGAGATAGTGCTGGGTAAAGGCGATCCGGGCGAATTCCTCCTCGGTGTACAATTCCCCAAGCGGCCGGAAGTCGTAGCTGCCCGGAGAAACCGGGTACTGTTTGTCGGCCAGGCTCCTGGATCTTCGGGTTTCCCCGCTGCAAAAGGTGATCTCCAGGCGGTAGCCAGGCAGCACCTTGACGCCGGTGATCCGGTTCCGTTTGTGGAGACCGGCTTCTTCCTCGTCCGGACGTTTCAGCCGGAAGATATACGTTTCGTTTTCGCTGCGGATCCTATCCCAGGCCGGAGCCACCAGGGGGATCTGGGGACAGTGGCCCGGTTCGCTCCAGATGTTGATAAAGACTGTTTCGTCGTCCCAGCCCTGAAGGTCAAAGAGGGTGAATTCATACCGCTCCCCAGTGGCTTTTTCTTCGGCAATAAACACCATGTCCCGCAAAAGCAGATCGTCCTTTTTCATTGGCTATAACCGTTCCTTTCCCATGGCGATTGATTGTCCTCCCCGATTTCGAAAAACGCCAGGATCTCCGGGAGGCTCACCGGGGCGAAGCCATTGGCGTCCACCCCTACATCGTAGCGCAGGAGCCCCGCCGCCCGGCTCCACTGGTTGTCGATGGGCCTGTTGTGCTGGTGCCCGTGAAGATGGATGGCTCCATAGCAGCAATGATTCCATTCCAGAAAGGGGTAATGGCAGAGGATCAGCCACCGCTGGTCCGGGCACAGCTCGTAATAGTCCCCGACCCAGACGAACTGCTCCGGGAGAAAACCGGCCTGCTGGGTGAACCGGTCGTGATTCCCCCGGATCAGGTATTTCTGCCCGTTCAGCTGCCGGAGAAGCTCCGCTGCCTGGGCTGCTCCCTTCAGCGTCAGGTCCCCCAGGATGTAGATCTCGTCCTGGGGGGTTACCCGCCGGTTCCAGTTTTCCACAAGGACACGGTCCATCTCCTCCACGCTGGAAAAGGAGCGTTTGGAATGGGCGATGAAAATGCAGGTCTGCGGTAAAATAGATCATGCTTTGACCACTCCTTTTCCAATGCTGGTATTCACAAAACCAGTATACCAGAAGAGGATTGCCCTGTTCAAGGGGCAGCGTGGTGTATCCTGGTGGCGGAAGCAGGAAAAATGGGCGGTACCTCGGTCATCTCCCGGACCATAGGGGAGGGGCGGCGGAGTACGCCAAAAGGTCTGCTCCTTACTGCCGAACAGCCGCCCCTGGCAAAGTGTCACCAGGGCGATCAATGTGATGCTGAAGGTGATTTTATAGGCGGCCAGCTGGACGGGGGCGGCGTTTTCACGGTACCGTTCATCCATAAGGGTTCCGGACGTTTTTCCCCTCATAAAAAATCCGGAGGGTCCCCCTTGACAAGCTGCCTTTCATACCGTATAATAAATAGGCTGTTCGATGCCAAAGACAGCAGGTGCCCTTCCCAAAGGGCATAATGGTGCCAACCGCCTGCCGAGGGATTGAAGTGTTGTGATCACGGAGCCTTCCCCGCCGGGGATAGGATACGAAAGCTTCGCTCTTTCCACGGGTGCGTTGGAAAGAGCTTTTTTGTTTCCCCAGTTCTTTGACTTTCATCCGGGAGGTGAACGATTTTGGCTAACAAGAATATTATCCAGGCAAAGCAGGACCAGGTGGATGCCCTGAAGGCCCGCATTGAAAAGTCTGTGGCCGGCGTCCTGGTGGATTACCGCGGCATCACCGTTGCCGATGACACCAAGCTGCGTAAGGAGCTCCGGGAGGCCGGTGTCCATTATGCTGTCATCAAAAACAACATTATGCGCCGCGCTGCGGAGGCCTCCGGCTTCGGCGGTCTGGCCGAGTCCATGACCGGTACCACCGCCTTTGCCCTGTCCGAGGAGGACCCCATCGCCGCCGCGAAGATCCTCCAAAAGTTTGCCGACGATTCCAAGGGGACCTTCAGCATTAAGGCTGGTTTTATGGAGAAGGAGATCCTGGACGCCGCCGGTGTGGAGCGTGTGGCCAAGCTGCCCGGCAAGACCGAGCTGCTGACCATGCTGTGCATGGCCCTCAATGGCAACATCCGCGGTCTGGCCGTGGCCCTGAACGCCGTGGCAGAGAAATCTGCCGAGGGTGCCGTCGCCGATCCTGCATAACTGACACGAACCGATTTATAGGAGGTAACTGTAATGGCTTCTGAGAAGATCACCAAATTTGTAGAAGAAGTAAAGACCCTGACCGTTATGGAGCTGGCCGAGCTGGTCAAGGCCATCGAGGAGGAGTTCGGTGTTTCCGCCGCTGCCCCCGTTATGGTCACTGGCCCCGCTGCTACTGGCCCCGCCCCCGATGCCAAGACCGAGTTCGACGTGGTCCTGGTGGATCCCGGCGCTTCCAAGATGCCCGTGATCAAGCTGGTGAAGGAGATCACCGGCCTGGGCCTGAAGGAGGCCAAGGAGCTGGTGGACAACGCCCCCAAGACCATCAAGGAGGCTGTCGCCACTGCCGATGCCGAGGAGCTGAAGAAGAAGCTGGAGGAAGCCGGCGCCAAGGTGGAGCTGAAATAAGCTTACCCGCCTGTACCAAACCGAAACGGAAAAGCTCACCAACCAAAGGTCCCGGAGCACCAAGCTCCGGGACCCTTTTGCTGCTTATGGTTTCTGCTTCCACAGGAGGAAAGCGCCCTACGGCTCGCATATAGGCTGCTCTGCTGCAACAGCACCGGCCATTTGGTCCGGGCCCCGGTTTTGGATATAGACCAGGTCCCAAAGCATATCCTCAAAGCTTTGCCGGCCTGGGTCATCGGTTTTCCCCGGGGAAAAGGTGATTTGATAGCCGCAGCCGCCCTCCGTAAAGAAATAGTGCCAACCGTTGTCCTGGGCTTCCTCCCAATAGGTCCGCCCGGCGATCCACCGGGGATCCTCCGGGGTGCTCCAAGGGGGGGAGTTGGTATAATAGGCGGTGATGGTCACCTGTTCGCCGTCAGGCCCGGTCAGGGTGGCTCCGTCAACGGTCCAGTCCTCTGGGAAGAAGAAGCTTACGGTGCGCAGGGTCCCGTCACCTCCCCGAAAAGGAAACTGAACCAGCGTCTTTCCTTCCTGGGGGTACTTGAGGATCGCGGCATTCATCTCGGTGTACATCTGTTTGGACACAGCATAACTGCTGGCAGGGGTGGAATGGGTTTCATCAATAAGATAGCAGCCGCTTCGCTTCCCGCCCGCCTCCACGCAGAAGGGGTTCAAATAGACGGTGAAGGACGGGACTTCGTCCTCCGGGGCGGCGTAAAACCGGTAACAGGTAAAGCCGAAGGGGCGGGTCACCTCCACCGGCTCGTCCGGAAGCTCATAGACCACGATCTCCTCCAGAAGGTCCAGAACGGCGGCGATGGTATCGGGCTCCGAGACCGAGATCTCATTCCCCACGTACTGGTCCTGGTAGACGATCTTTTCCACCGGCCCCCGGGGGATGGTGATTCCGGGGACGGTATTGTACCGGAGGGTCTGGGCCTTTTCCACCTCCAGGCTGGTGAGCCGGAGGAAGGTGCGCCCTTCCTCCTTCATTTGGCGGTAGGTAAAGACCGACTTCCCCAGGGGAAGAAAGCCGGGGTCGCCATTGACATTGGCGGCCCGGGAAAGGGGCACCGACACGGTAAGGGTGCTGTCGTCCCCCCAGGCTGTGGTCATTTCGCCATCGGCCCGGAAGGCCGGCCAGCGGAGGCCGCATTGCAGAATGGACTGATACCGGTCCTTTTCCTCGTTCCACTCCAGGGGGGCCGGCTGCTCCGGCTCCCAGTCCCGGATCCCGAAAATCTCCCAGATCATCTGGTCCAGGGCCCGGCTGGGGTAGCAGTAAAGGGGAAAATCCTCCTGTTCCTCCACCGGGAACCATTCCCGGTAGGGGTGCTCCTGGACCAGGGCGGCCTGGATGGAAAAGGTGAGAAGATCCAGCGTTTCCGCTTCCCCCTGCCAGCCCTCCCCGGCGCCGGGCAGAAGGGCGTGCTCCAGAATGGTCCCGGTAAGGACCTTGGCGGCTTCCTCCGGGTCAGAGAAAGCGGGGGTCTCCCCCAGGGCGGTGGATTCCGGCCCCGGGGAGTCAGAGGACGGGGCAGGCGCTTCTGGGAAGGAAGATAAGGAAGGCCCAGCTTCCCGGGGAGCACAGGCGGACAAGGTGATGGCGATAACCAGCAGCAAGGCGATGAGACGCCCCATAAAAGCACCTCCGTAAATAAAGAAAGAGAGAGCAAAAACGATCTTATGGGTACCAACATAGTCTAATCATAGCACAGGCAAAACCAAAATGCAAAGGAGCGATGACAGCAATGAAAGCAGGCTTTGACCTTTCCAGCCACCAGGGAACGGTGAACTGGCGGAAGATAGAGAGCGGCTTTGCCATGATCCGGGCAGGGTGGAGCTGGTACCTGGGGGGCATGAACATCGACCAGCGGTTTGTGGAAAATGCCGCCGGAGCCCAGGCGGCGGGGATCCCCTGGGGCTCCTACCTATACGCCTACGACCAAACCCCGGAGGCGGCGGTGATCTCCGCAGGGCGGCTGGCGGACCTTTTGGACAACTACCGCCTTCCCTACCCCGTGGCCTACGACTTTGAGGACGGGCAGTACCTTGCCATGGGGCGGGAACGGAACACCGCCATCTGCCGGGCCTTTCTTTCTACCCTGCAAAAGCGGGGATACTATGTAATGCTGTACACCTACACCAACTTTGCAAAGGGGTATTTGCAGATGGAGGAGCTGGCGGAGTACGACCTGTGGGTGGCAGACTACACCGGCAAGGTGGGCTGGCCGGGGGAGTACGGCATTTGGCAGTACACGGCCGCCGGGAGCCTGGCCGGGATCACCGGGCCGGTGGACCTGGACCGGGCCTATAAGGATTACCCCTCCATTATCCAAAGGGCGGGGCTGAACGGGTACGGAAAGCGGCCCGGCCCGGAGGAGGAGCTCCTGGCTTTGCGGGCGGAAAACGCTGTTCTGCGGGGCAAGCTGGAGGCGGTGCGGGAGATCGTAGGGGACGGTACGGGGGCGGGAGCCTCCGCAGCAGGAAAGGAAGCAGACAACGTAAGCCGGAACCTTGACTTTCCTCCCCTATCAAAGTAAAATAGTAGCAGTCACCTTCAGGCCGGAGAATGCACGGCCCAATCCAACAGGAAGGATGAAGAAAACTATGGAAAATTCCCAGAAAACAATGGATACCATCATCGCCCTTTGCAAGGGCCGCGGCTTTGTCTACGCCGGCAGCGAGATCTATGGCGGCCTGGCAAACTCCTGGGACTACGGTCCCCTTGGGGTGGAGTTTAAGAACAACGTAAAACGGGCCTGGTGGAAGCGTTTTGTTCAGGAAAATCCCTACAACGTGGGGCTGGACAGCGCCATTCTGATGAACCCGGAGGTTTGGGTGGCCTCCGGCCACGTGGGCGGTTTTTCCGACCCCCTGATGGACTGCAAGGAGTGCAAGACCCGCCACCGTGCCGACCAGCTGATCGAGGACCAGACCGGCACCTCCCCCGAGGGCTGGGAGTTTGACCGGATGGAGGCCTTTATGCAGGAGCACCATGTAAAGTGCCCCAACTGCGGCAAGGAGAATTTCACCTCCATCCGCAAGTTCAACCTGATGTTCCAGACCTTCCAGGGCACCACCGAGGACTCCAAGAGCACCCTTTATCTCCGGCCGGAGACCGCCCAGGGCATTTTTGTAAACTTCATGAATGTCCAGCGCACCAGCCGCAAGAAGGTCCCCTTTGGTGTTGCCCAGATCGGCAAAAGCTTCCGCAACGAGATCACCCCGGGGAACTTTGTCTTTCGCACCCGGGAATTTGAACAGATGGAGCTGGAATTTTTCTGCAAGCCGGACACCGACCTGGAGTGGTTTGCCTACTGGAAGGATTACTGCCGCCAGTGGCTGATGGACCTGGGGATGAAGGCAGAAAACCTGCGTATGCGGGACCACTCCCCCGAGGAGCTGTCCTTCTACTCCAAGGCCACAACAGACTTTGAGTACCGGTTCCCCTTTGACTGGGGGGAGCTGTGGGGAATTGCCGACCGCACCAACTACGACCTGACCCAGCACCAGGAGCATTCCGGCAAGAGCATGGAGTACTTTGACCCGGAGACGGGGGAGAAGTACGTTCCCTACGTTGTAGAGCCCTCCCTGGGGGCGGACCGGGTGACGCTGGCCTTCCTTTGCGACGCCTATGACGAGGAAACCCTGGAGGGCGGGGACACCCGCACGGTGCTGCGGTTCCATCCTGCTTTGGCGCCGTACAAGGCGGCGATCCTTCCTCTTTCCAAAAAGCTGGGGGAGCCTGCGCGGAAGATTTACCAGGAGCTGGCGAAGAAGTTCATGGTAGACTACGATGAAGCGGGGGCGATTGGGCGGCGTTACCGGCGTCAGGACGAGATAGGGACACCTATGTGTGTGACCTACGACTTTGATTCCGAGACAGACGGGTGTGTGACGGTTCGGGACCGGGACACCATGGCACAGGTGCGGATGCCCATTACAGAGCTGGAAGGATACATCGCAAAGAAGATCGAATTCTAGCTGCGGCCTGGAGGCCGCGTCCAGGCCCTACCCGCCGCTTCGCGGCTTAAGGGTGTGCGAAAGGGATAGTGGGTGCCTGGAGTCCAAGTGAGTGCAGGGCGAGACGATTCCCCTGCCTTTGACGGACTGGGGGCGGGCGAGGTTTCTGCCGGCGCAGCACCATACCCGAAGCCTAACGCCCAGTACCGGGCAGCCTTTCTGTCACCGGACATCAGTCCGGTCCGGGTCCAGGGCGGACAGCGCCTGGTCGACCGCCGCAGCGGGCGAAATACTCCGGCTAGAGGCAGTATCCTTCCATATAGGCCGCGGCTAATAATATGGCGCTAAAAAAGGACGGAGCGTTTTCCGTCCTTTTTTGCGCCTGTGCGAAGTGACAAGCCGCGGCCGGAACGAGACTGACCGTCACCCAGCCGCGGGGAGCGCCAGGCGTTTGCGGTTTTTCCTGTCTACCCTTCAAGACAGGCCCGAAGGGCCGCTTCTTGAACGGGCTGTCTCTCGATTCTGGGTATAGGGCTTCTGTAATTTGCAGCTCCGTTTTCTTTTGACTGCCACGCGCCGGTCTGCCCCTTCGCAGTCCTGTCTCGTTCTAAAGGCCATTTGCCTCGTTTCGCCTCCCCGGCGAGGGGTCACTTTCTGTTGCGACAGAAAGTAACCAAAGAACGC
>JAAWEO010000072.1 GCA_022794295.1 Angelakisella sp.
TTTGGTATTGCCAAATACAACTATCGCCTTCACCATCCCAAAGGAGAAATCCCCTTTGCTCTTGTTGACTTCCTTTAACTTCGCTCTGTGGCCACTCCCAGGTGTTCTCTTTCTCTTGACATTTTCTTCCTTCCGGTATAAAATAAGAACAAATGTTTATCCTTTGGGAAGGGTGGGGTGGGCTTTGGATGTGATGGAAAAGCTTACGATTCTTTCTGCTGCTGCCAGGTATGATGTTTCCTGCACCTCCAGCGGGAGCCACCGCTCTACTCCACAGGGGGGGATCGGCAACAGCTACACGGCCGGGCTCTGTCACAGCTTTGCTGCTGACGGGCGGTGCATCTCCCTGCTTAAGGTGCTGATGACCAATGTCTGCGTCTTTGACTGCCGGTACTGCATCAACCGGCGGTCCAACGACACTCCCCGGGCCGCTTTTACTCCCCGGGAGTTGGCCGACCTTACCATCCAGTTCTACCGGCGCAATTACATCGAGGGGCTGTTTCTTTCCTCCGGGGTGATAAGAAACCCGGATTACACCTGTGAGCAGATGATCACCACCCTGGAGCTTCTCCGGGAACAGTACCGGTTTGGGGGGTACATCCATGTAAAGACCATCCCCGGGGCGGACGATGCCCTTACCCGGCGGCTGGCCCTTTTGGCCGACCGGGTCAGTGTCAACATCGAAATGCCAAGCAACGACAGCCTCACCCGCCTTTGCCCCGAAAAAACCAAAACCTCCATCCTGGGACCTATGGGCTTCCTTCGGGATGGCATCCAGGAAAACAGCACCCAGATCGTCCGGTACCGCCACGCCCCCAAATTTGCCCCGGCGGGGCAAAGCACGCAAATGATCATCGGGGCCACCCCGGAAACCGACCTGACTATCCTCCGGCTGACCCAGGGGCTTTACCGGAAATACCGGCTGAAACGGGTCTTTTTCTCTGCTTATGTTCCGCTGGTGGAGGACGCCCTCCTCCCTGCCGGGGATGTAAAGCCGCCCCTTCTTCGGGAGCACCGGCTCTACCAGGCGGATTGGCTCCTCCGCTTTTACGGTTTTGATGCCGAGGAACTGCTGGACGAGGAGCACCCAGCCTTCAGCCCCTTTGTGGACCCCAAATGCAACTGGGCCCTGAACCACCTGGACCGCTTTCCGGTGGAGGTGAACACCGTCCCCTACGAGCTTCTTCTCCGGGTGCCGGGGGTAGGGGTAAAAAGCGCCCAGCGGATCCTTACCGCGCGCCGCCACAGCCGCCTGGACTGGGCCCATCTAAAGAAGATCGGCGTGGTGCTGAAGCGGGCCCAGTACTTCCTCCTTTGCGGGGGAAAACGGCCGGAGGGCCTGCGGGTGACCCAGGACGGGGTACTCCGGGCCCTGATCTCCCAGAAGGACCGGGAGCTCCTGGCCTCGGAGCACCCCCAGGGGGAGCAGCTTTCCCTTTTTGCCCCGCCAACAAACCAGCTTACCAGAGAGGATGTGGTCCAATGCCTGACCGGGCAAATTTAGTTTACCGCTACGACGGGAGCCTTCCCGGGCTTCTCTGCTGTGTCTTTGAAAGCCGGCGCACCGGCCGGATGCCCCTGGACCTTTGGGAGGAAGGAGCCCCCTGCCTCTCCCTGGCCCCGGAGCTCACCATCCCCACCGACCGGGAGGACGCCGCCTACGTGTGGCGGCAGCTGCGAAGGATCTCCCACGAGGCCGCCCACTGGACCGAGGTGGCCTTTCTCTCCGGGGCGGAGGACAAGGCCATGGCTCTGCACGACTTCCTCTGCGAGGCCTTTCGCCGGGGACGGGGGATCGCGGGGTTTCTGGGGGATCCGGTGGTAGCGCGGGCCTATCAGCTTCAGCGCCAGGTCCACAACGAGGCCCACCTGCTGCTGGAATTCCTCCGCTTTGAGGAACATCACGGCGTGCTGGCCGCCCAGATCGAACCCAAGGCCTTTGTCCTGCCCCTGATGGGGCGGCACTTTGCGGCCCGGTTCCCGGGGGAGGCTTTTCTTATCCACGATATCACTCACGGGGCGGCCCTGCTTCACCAGGGCGGGCGAATGGAGATTCGCCCCCTGGAGGACCTTTCCCTGGAGTCCCCCACCCCGGCGGAAAGCGGATACCAGAAGCTATGGCAGCGGTACTACGACACCATCGCCATTAAGGAGCGGCTGAATCCCAGATGCCGGATGACCCACTGCGCCAAGCGGTTTTGGAATCACATGCTGGAGATGCCCCAGGAGGGCGGCACCGCCCTCCGGGGGAAAGCCGCGCCGGGGCGGTTTCCGGCAGAGCTCCTGGACGAAAGCCGCGGGGAACGGCTGCTGACGGGGATGCTGCAGCTGTAGGCGCGGGGGCTGAAATAGGTCCTCTGGCAGAGCCGGGGCTTCTTAAACAGGATTTTGCATTTTGGCAAGTCGCTTCGCTGCATTTGCTCGCATCAATCAAAAATGACGGGAGGGCTCCAGGAAAATATTCCTGAAGCCCTCCCATAGAATGTATCTGTCTTTTGCTGTCAGCTTTTCCTTTCCCCACATCGTCAAAGCTGCACAGCACTTGGCTTGGCGATCCGGCAGCTATGCCTGAATATACCGGGAGAGAAATTCCCGGGTACGGGGGTTTTGGGGGTTCTGGAAAATGGTCTCCGGGGGGCCTTCCTCGGCAATGACCCCCTTGTCCATAAACACCACCCGGGTGCTGACATCCCGGGCAAAGCCCATTTCGTGGGTGACCACGATCATGGTGAGCCCGTCTTTGGCAAGGTCCTTCATAACCTCCAGCACTCCCCCTACCATCTCCGGGTCCAGGGCGGAGGTGGGCTCGTCAAAAAGGAGGACCTCCGGGTCCATGCAAAGGGCCCGGGCAATGGCGACACGCTGCTTCTGGCCGCCGGAAAGCTGGGCCGGGGAGGCCCCCAGAAAGTCCTTCATCCCCACCTTTTCCAGGAAGAACAGGGCCTTCTGCCGGGCTTCCTCCCTGCCGCGGCGGAGAACATGGGTCTGGCCCACCATACAGTTTTTCAGGACATCCATATTGCCAAAGAGGTTGAAGGACTGAAAGACCATCCCCACCTTGGTGCGGTACTGGTTTACATCCATCTTTCCTTGCAGAATGTCCCGGCCGTGGACAATGATCTCCCCGGCGTCCGGGGTCTCCAGCAGATTGATGCACCGCAGAAGGGTAGATTTGCCGGAGCCGGAAGCCCCGATCAGACAAATGACCTCCCCGGGGGCGACGCTGAAGCGGATGTCGTTCAGGACCTCCAGCTGGTCAAAGTGCTTTCGCAGGCCCCGGATCTCGATGATGTTTTCCATAGCGCGTCACCTCCTCCTTAAAATGTGGGGTTCCCCGGCACCGTCTGGGAGGCCGGGAAGCTGGACCGGGGGCGGCCCATCCGTTTTTCAATGAACCCCAGAATGCGGGTGGTGGTAAAGGTGAGCACCAGGTAGATAGAGGCAGTCACCGTCATGGTCTGGGTAAAAAGGAATACGCTTCCCGCCACCCCAATGGACTGGAAGTACAGGTCGGTGACCGCAATGGCGCTGAGCACCGAGGAATCCTTGATATTCACCACAAACTCGTTGCCAATGGCCGGGAAGGAGTTTTTGATGGCCTGGGGCAGCACCACCAGGAACATGGTCTGCATGGAGGTCATGCCGATGCTCCGGGCGGCCTCGGTCTGGCCGGGGTCCACGCTTTGAATCCCGGCCCGAATGATCTCCGCCATATAGGCCCCGGTGTTTACCGATACTACAAAGATACCGGCTGTCACCGGCTTCCAGTTAAAGACCGGCTTCAAAAGGTAGAACAGAAAGACGCTTTGGACGATCATGGGGGTGCCCCGGAACACCTCGATGTAGATGCTGGTGAGGGCGTGGACCAGATGCTTGCCGATGCGCACCCCCATAGAGTCCCGGGGCTCCACCTTGACAGCCCGAACGCTCCCCACCAGCAGCCCGATGGCCAGGCCAATGACGGTACCGGTAAGGGAGATCAGCAGCGTCACCTTGGTGCCCGCCCAAAAGAGGGGCCAGTACCGCTGGGCGATCTCCAGGACCTTTTCAAAAAACACAGCCATGGGGCAGATACCTTCCTTTTGGATTACTTTTTGTATGGATCGAGCTAGTTATGCCGCAGGGTAGAATCAGCCGTTGGCAGGCTGGCGGGATACCGCGTCGGTCATCCACTGGTTGCGGGTGTCGGTGTCAATGGTGTCCAGGGCGGACTGAATGGCGTTCAGAAGCTCTGTGTTGCCCTTCTTGACTGCAATGGAAACGGTGGTGTCCGCCTCAAAGCCCTTGCCATCCTCAAACCGCACAATAGCCAGATTGGGGTTGCTGGTGACCACACCGGTGGCAACGGGAAGCTCCGCGGTAAGGGCGTCGGCCTCCCCGTTCTGGAGGGCCAGCACCATCAGGGGGTAGCTCTGGAGGGGGGTCATGTGGTTGACGCCGGGGATCTGGTCGATGATGTCATCGTAAAGGGTGTTCTGCTGGCCCTGGACGTTCTTGCCGGTGAAATCTGCCAGGGATGTGGCGTTTGCCAGGGCGTCGTCGGCCCGGACGATGCAGACCATCTCGGACTCATAATAGGGGGTGGTGAAGTCGGCGTTCTCCTTGCGCTCCGGGGTGGCGGTCATGCCAGCGATAATGGCATCGATCTCCCCGGAGGTAACAGCGGGCTCCAGGCCCTCCCAGGCCAGCTTCTTAATGACCAGGGTCGCGCCCATCTTCTCGGCCAGGGCCTTGGCCATCACCACATCGTAGCCGCCGGCATAGCCTGCGCTCTCCAGGGCCACCGAGTAGTCGTCGCCCTCCACCTGGGTCCAGTTAAAGGGGGCATAGTTGGCTTCCATGCCCACGGTGAAGGTCTTTTGCTCCGCCGGGGCGGGATCGGAATCGCTGCTCCCCTGGGAGGGGGAGGCGGGGGAGCTGCTGTTGTTATTGCCGCCGCAGCCGGCCAGCAGGGTCAGGGTCATCATCACCGCAAAAACCGCGGCCAACATTCTTCTCTGGTTCATGATCATATCTCCTTTGTTTGGTTCCATTTCTCATACACTTGTTTTTGTTCACCGGGGTCTCATTTCCCTCCCGGGGCCTCTGCGCATAAGGCGGGGTGGTCTCCCCCTTGGTGGATGTACCCCATTTTACCGGGATGCAAGCCCCCCGTCAACTTTTATTGCCACTATATTTTCACTCTATTATTCCCCACCAGTTTTTCTTCTCTTTTAGAAGTGTATTTGTAAAAAGACACAAGAGAGATCCTTATCTCTTGGTGATCCTGGTGGAAGAAGTCTGGAAAACGATACATTTTTGAAACATTTCTGCCACTTCAATGAATCATTTTTTGATTATAATAGGAGCTGTAGAGGGCGGACGAAATTCCCCTTCTGCGGACGAATTTCCCCTGTCAGCCCCGCCCCGGCGGCGGAAACACAAACCAAGGGAGGAAACAAGTAATGTCTAAGAAAAGATTTTTTGCAGGCCTTCTGGCCCTGGCCATGACACTGGCCATGCTGGCCGGCTGCGGCGGCGGCAATGGCGGCAGCTCCACCCCCGCGCCTACCCCCAGCACCCCGGCCGATCCCGGCTCCGCCCCTGCGGAGCCCTCTGCCACTGATGTCAGCGGCGACGTGCTGATCTACACCTCTATGTACGAGGACATCATCGAGGCCATCAAGCCCGAGCTGAAGAAGGCGTTCCCCAACCTGAACGTGGAGTTCTTCTACGGCGGTACCGGCAAGCTCCAGACCAAGGTGGCTGCCGAGATCGACACCGGCAAGCTGTCCTGCGACATGCTGATGGTTGCAGAGCCCGCCTACTCCCTGGAGCTGAAGGAGGGCGGCTGGCTGGAGCCCTATGTCACCCCCGCTGCCGAGAACCTGGCCTTTGAGTACGACAAGGAGGGCTACTGGTACCCTGTGCGGATCTGCAACATGGTCCTGGCCTACAACCCCGAGCTGAAAAACAAGGACGAGATCCCCAACAGCTTCTATGACTTTGCCTACAACGAGTCTGTCAAGGGCAAGATCTCCATGGGCGACCCCCTCACCTCCGGTACTGCCATGGCCTCCGTTACCGCCCTGAAGGACAAGTATGGCTATGAGTACTTCGAGGCCCTGGGCAAGCAGAATGTCATGGTGGAATCCGGTTCTGTGGCCGCCGGCAAGCTGGAAACCGGCGAGTGCGACGTGATCATGATCCTGGAGGAGTCCATCCTGAAAATGCGGGAGGAGGATGATTCCCAGCTGGAGGTCATCTATCCCACCGATGGCACCATTGTTATCCCCTCCACCATTATGACCGTTGCCGCCGATAAGAGCGAGCACAACAACATCGCCGCCTGCCAGGCCATTACCGACTGGTTCCTGACCCAGGAGGGCCAGAAGAACATCGTCTCCGGCTGGATGCACTCTGTGCGCTCCGATTATCCCGAGCCCCCCTACGACGCCATCCCCACCCAGGAGATCCTGAAGAACACCATGCCTGTCAACTGGGAAAACTGCTTTAAGCAGAGAGAAGAAATCCGCACCAAGTTCCAGGAAAATGTCACCATCCCCGAGAAATAATCTGATCGATTGATCCTGCGCGCCGGCCGGCGCGGGGAACAATAAAAAACGGGTTCTGAAACCAAACGCGGCGGGGGCTGCTGCGGCACAGCTTCGCAGCGGTCCCCGCCCTTCCTATCCTTTTCCGGCATAAAAAAGGAGTGATAGTAATGGCTGCAGCGACCACCGTAAGATCCCCGGGCAGTACCCCTGCCGAGAAGGAAAAACGGTTTTACTTTGACATCAAATGGGTCATCATTCTGGCCATTGTGGCCTTCCTGGTGATCTTTGAGGTCTTCCCCATGCTCTACCTGGTCATCCGCGCCTTTACCGCGGACGGGGGCTTCTCCTTCCACGCCTTCCAGCGGGTGTACACCCGCCCCATGAACTGGACAGCCCTCCGGAACACCATGGTCACCGCCACCTGCTCGATGATCCTGGGGGTAATAATTGCCTTCCCCCTGGCCTGGCTGGTGGGCCGCACCAACCTGTATGGCAAAAAGTTTTTCCGCACCCTGTTTGTTACCACCTATATGGTGCCCCCCTACGTTGGAGCCATGGCCTGGCTCCGGCTTTTAAACCCCTCGGTGGGCACCCTGAATGTATTTCTGAAAAATCTCCTTCACCTGCCCGAAAACCCCTTTAACATCTATACCGTGGGCGGGCTGGTGTGGGTTCTTACTTCCTTCTACTACCCCTATGCCTTTATCACCATCTCCCGGGCCATGGAGAAGATGGACCCCTCCCTGGAGGAGGCCTCCAAGATCTCCGGGGCCAGTCCTCTGAAGACCTTGTGGACCATTACCCTGCCCATGATGGCCCCCAGCATTGTGGCCGCGGCCCTGCTGGTCTTTGTTTCCGCTGGCTCCTGCTACGGCATTCCCTCCATCATCGGGGCCCCGGGACAGGTCCACACCGTTACCACCCGGATCATCGACTTTGTGAGCATCGGCAGCCAGGATGGCATCACCGACGCCACCACTCTGGCGGTCTTTCTGATGGTCATCGCCAACGTGGTCCTTTATGTCAGCAACTTTGTGGTGGGCAAAAAGCAGTACATCACCGTCTCCGGCAAATCCACCCGTCCCAACATTGTGGATCTGGGCCGGTGGCGGATCCCCATTACCATTCTGGTCATCCTGTTTGCCACCGTTGTGGTGCTGATCCCCTTCTTCTCTGTAGCCACCACCTCCTTTACCAAGAACCTGGGCAAGCCCCTCCTCTCCTTTGCGGACGGAAAGCTGGTCACCGATAACTTTGTGTTCCGGTTCTGGGAACGGGTGATCACCCGGGAATCTATCCTGGAATCTGCGGGGCGCTCGGTGCTGTATGCTGCCCTGGCGGCTACCTTTGGCATCATCGTTTCCTGCGTCATGGCCTACCTTCTTCAGCGCACCAACATCAAGGGCAAGAGCATCCCCGACTTCCTGATCACCCTGGGAAGCGGCACCCCCAGCGTGGTCATCGCCCTGGGGCTTATTATGACCATGTCCGGCCGGTTCGGCATCAACATCTACAACACCATGTGGATCATGATCGTGGCCTATATGGTCAAATACCTGCTGATGGGAATGCGGACGGTGGTCTCGGCCATGAGCCAGATCCACCCCTCCCTGGAGGAGGCCTCCCTGATCTCCGGCGCCAGCTGGCTGCGGAGCTTTAAGGACGTGACCATTCCCCTCATCGCGCCCTCGGTGGTTGCGGGCTGGTTTTTGATCTTTATGCCCTGCTTCTACGAGCTGACCATGTCCACCCTCCTGTACTCCACCTACACCAAGACCCTGGGCATCGAGCTGTTCACCTACCAGACCTTCCACAGCCAGCAGACCGCCGCGGCCCTAGCCACGGTCATTCTGCTGCTGGTCATTGCCGCCAACTGGCTGCTGAACAAGCTGACCAACGGCGAGTTCTCTATTTGACGAAGGGGGACTATAAAGTATGTCTACCATTACCATCAGTAACGTAACGAAGGCCTTTGGCGACGTGGTGGTGCTGAAGGAATTCAACCAGGTGTTCCAGGACAAGGAATTTATCACCCTTCTGGGCCCCTCCGGCTGCGGCAAAACCACCATGCTGCGGATGATCGCAGGCTTCGAGCGCCCCACCTCCGGCGAGATCAGCATCGATGGCCGGGTGGTAAGCTCCGACAAGACCTTTGTCCCCCCGGAGAAGCGGGACATCGGCATGGTTTTCCAGTCCTACGCCGTATGGCCCCATATGAACGTTTTTGACAACGTGGCCTACCCCCTGAAGATCAAAAAGCTGGACAAAGCCACCATCA
This sequence comes from Angelakisella sp., assembly GCA_022794295.1. Taxonomy (GTDB): domain Bacteria; phylum Bacillota; class Clostridia; order Oscillospirales; family Ruminococcaceae; genus Angelakisella. Next base: position 8,815 of record JAAWEO010000072.1, read on the forward strand.
AGCAAAAGGTGGAGTGGATCCTGGAGGCTGTCCATCTGAGCCAGTACGCCGACCGGATGCCCAACCAGCTTTCCGGCGGCCAGCAGCAGCGTGTGGCCCTGGGCCGCGCCCTGGTGGCGGAGCCCAAGCTCCTCCTTTTGGACGAACCCCTCAGCAACCTGGACGCCAAGCTCCGGGAGAGCATGCGCTTCGAGATCAAGGAGATCCAGAAGAACTTCGGCATCTCTGTCGTCTACGTCACCCACGACCAGTCGGAGGCCATGGCTATGTCCGACCGGGTCAT
>JAAWEO010000073.1 GCA_022794295.1 Angelakisella sp.
GGCGACCAGGCGCTGTCCGCCCTGGACCCGGACCGGACTGGTGTCCGGTGACAGAAAGGCTAACCGGTACTGGGCGTTGGGCTTCGGGCATGGTGCTGCACCGGCAGATCCCTTACCCGCCCCGATCTGTCAGAGCCCCTGAACCAGAATTACCAGGATCAGCACCGGCAGCACAAACTGAAAGTATGGCTTCAGCCACCGGGGCATCTTGAGCCCCTTCCCAGTGTTGGCCTCCGCCAGGTATTGGTCAAAGCCCCATCCCCATTTGGTAACGCAAAATAATAGGTAAACCAAAGACCCCAAAGGAAGCAGAAGATTGCTGACCAAAAAGTCTTCAAAATCCAACACGTTCCGCCCGCCCGGAAAAGTAACCCCCGACCAAAGATTGAACCCCAGTACACAGGGAAAGCTGGCGATCAATATGAAGCTCCCCCCGATCAAGGCCGCCTTCTTCCTGCTCCACCCAAAGTTGTCAATGCTGTTGGCCATCAGGTTTTCAAATACCGCAATTACCGTGGAAAAACTGGCAAAGGTCATAAACAGGAAGAACAGCGTCCCCCATAGCCGCCCGCCGGCCATATTCAGAAATACCTTGGGCAGTGTCTGGAAAATAAGGGAGGGCCCGCTGTCCGGCTGTACGCCGAAGGAAAAGCAGGCAGGGAAAATGATCAGCCCCGCCATCAATGCCACAAAGGTGTCCAAGGCACAGATCCGTACCGCCTCGCTGGTCAGGGTGTGCTCCCGGCTCATGTAGCTGCCGAAAACCTCCATGGCGGCAATGCCCAGACTGAGGGTGAAAAAGGCCTGGTTCATAGCCGCTGTAATAACATTGCCAATCCCTGCCGCCGCGGCCCGTTCCATGTCAGGCAGAAGGTAGAACCGTACCCCCTCCCCGGCCCCCTCCAGGGTGAGGCTGTGAACCGCCAGCAGGGCGATCAGCCCCAGCAGCCCCAGCATCATCCCCTTGGTGACCTTCTCCAGGCCCCCCTGAAGGCCAAAGCTGCAAACCAAAAAGCCCCCCAGTACCGTAAGGACCATCCACAGGGACATTTCCCCGGGGCTTTCCTGCATGGCGAGAAAAACCCCGTCCACAGCGCCGGCCTCCATCCCGGAAAAGGTGCCGGAGGCGAATTTCACAAAATACCCCAGCATCCAGCCGGAAACGGTGGTGTAGTACATCATCAGCAGGGCACAGCCCAGCACACAGAACCAGCCATGAATGTGCCATCTTGTCCCCGGCTTTTCCAGGGCCTTGTAGCCCAGTACAGCGCTTTTCCGGCTGGCCCGGCCCACCGCCAGCTCCATGGTGAGCACTGGCACCCCCATGATCAGGAGGAACAGCAGGTAAAACAGAACAAAGATGCCGCCCCCGTTTTCCCCTGTGACATAGGGGAATTTCCATACATTGCCAATGCCCACAGCGCAGCCTACGCTGACCAGTAAAAATCCCAGACGGGAGCCGAAGCTTTCTCGTTTCATAGGGTCTCGTCTCCTTGCTTATTGTTGATCCTGCCGCCGGGCGGGGGGGAGGCCTCCTCCTGGCTGCCGTAGTAGAAATGGAAGTGCTCCTGATAGCTGCTGCGGACAAACTCCATGTGCTCCTTCATGTAGAAGTAGGCGTAGTCGCTTTTGCCATCCCGGATCGCCTCAAAGATTTTGCGATGGTGGTCAATGAAAATAACACTGGAGCTTTTCTGCCGGGCAGGGGGAATCAGGGAGGTGATGGCAGGGTCGGCCTCCATCTCCAGAAGCTGGGTGAGCCATTCGTCCAGAATGGGGTTGTGTGCCATAGCTACCAGGGTCTGGTGAAAGCTTCCCTCCGGGAACTCGTCGGAAAGGCAGGCTTCCAGCCGGGCCACCTCCTGGGGGGTGGCGGTCAGGGCGGCCTTTTGGGCAATGGCAGGCTCCAAAAGGATGCGGGCGTCGGTGGAAAGAAGGAATCGTTCCCAGTACTCCCGCATGGCCGTGGCCTGGGGGTCCAGCTGGTTCCGGTCCACCAGGACAAAGCTCCCCTTTCCCTTCCGGGTCTCGATCAGTCCCGCCTCGCTCAGCTGCCGCAGGGCCTCCCGGACGGTGATGCGGCTTACCCCCATTAGCTCCATCAGCTCTTTTTCGCTGGGCAGCAGCTCCCCCTGGCTGTAGATCCCCTGGGCAATCATCCCCTTGATCTTTTCCATCACCTGTTCATAGAGCTTCATTCCGGCGGTCACTCGGTATTGCTTTTCCATGGTTATTGCACCTGCTTTTTGATTGGATATCGTTTTGTGGGAAAAGAATTAGCCGGTTTATTATAGCACATCCGCCGCCGGGTTTCCAGCCCCGGAATACACCGGAGCCGCAAAAGAGGACAAGCAGAAAAATTGCCGCCCCGAAGGACGGCAGCGGTCACAGCCGCAATTCCTCGCAGTGCCAATCGGTGTCGTACAGCCGGCAGCTGCCCACCAGCACAAAGCCCAGCTTGGGATACAGGGCGGAGGCAGCGGGGTTCTCCGGGCTGACCAGAAGGCGGACGCTGTCCCTTCCCCGCCTTTTCACATCCTCCAGAACATAGCTTACCAGCCGCTTTGCCAGCCCCTTTCCCTGAAGGTCGGGGCGGATGCCCACGCGGCAGAGCTCACAGGGGTTTTGGGCAGAGGGGTCCCAGCAGGGGAGGTCTCTGGCATCCTCGTCGGGGTCCCCGGCTGTCGCCGCCCCCCACAGGCTGCCATCCTCCCCCCACAGGCAGTAGAGGGCCCCCCGGGCCGCGTCATTTTCCGCCTCGTTGGCGGTGGGATACTCCTCGCACCAGGCGCTTCCCGGGGAGGACGCCGCCAGGCGGTAAAGAGCGGCGACAGCCGCGGCGTCCTCCGGACCGGCCAGGGCGATGCGGCAGGTGTTGCTTGATGTGCTCATGGCAGTTCTCCTTAAAAAGACTTTTTGTTTTCCCACAGTATACCATAATTTGCGGGATCGCTCAAGCAGAAGGAATTTGGGGCCCGAAGTGTTGACCATTTGAAATGTGATAGCCTGTTTTGCACCGGTAGAATGCTTTACATTCTGTGTTAAAAAAGGTATAATGAGAGTAATTGACTGCCCGGAAAGGCTGTGGCTGGAACGCAAACCAATGGTGTTACACTGGCAGCATTCCGGGGGCGGGGACAGAAAGAGGTGTTTGTATTGAAGAACAAGAAAACGAAGCTGCTGGCACTGGTCCTGGCGGCCATGCTGCTGGTGACCAGCCTTTCCGGCTGCGGCGGGGCCGCCCAAAGCCCGGTGCAGAGCTCCCCCCAGGAGAAAAGCTCCTCCCAGGGGACCCGGTCCGAGGCCAGCCAGCCCCAGGTGGAAAGCCCGGCTCCGGACGAGGATTTCGAGGAAACAGACAGCGAAAGCGTCACTTCGAACCCGGAGGACGTGGAGGTCCTTTCCTCCGGGTCGGTCTCCCGTACCACCGTCCGGGAGCGGCTCAAGAGGCTGAATGAGAAGAAGAAGGCCGCCCAGGAGGGCAGCGGGTCCTCCCAGTCTGGGGAGAGCAGCAAAGCCCCGTCTTCCTCCAAGTCCTCTGCGGGGAGCAGCAAGGCCCCGGCCTCCTCCAAGTCCTCCGCGGGGAGCAGTAAGGCCCCGGCTTCCTCCAAGTCCTCCTCTGCGTCCTCCAAGCCCAAGGCGGAGGAAACGCTCCGGGTGGGTCCTGGCCTGGCGGACATCGCCCAGCTGATCGGGCTGGAAGCCGGGGTGGAGAAGCGCAGGCGCGACTGTGTGGTAGACGTGGACGAGGGGGAAAACCCTTACGACGTCACCTGGGATTACGGCGAGCTGTACGACGCCTTTGTCCAGGAGGTGGATTGGGATCTTCTCTTTGACGGGGACTACTACATCCGGACCTTCCCCGGCCTGGCCCACCTTTACCACAAGGACAAGGCCCTGCTCCTTCAGCACTTCCAGACGGTGGGTATCCATGAGGGCCGCCAGGGGTGCGAGGGCTTTAACGTGGCCGCCTACCAAAAGAATTGTGACGCCAAGCTCCGGGAGGCCTTTGGGGATCACTACGAGTGCTACTACTTCTACTACGCCATGAACCAAAAGACCCAGAAGGGGATCGTCACCACCGGCAGCGAGAAGAAGCAGCTGGCCACCAAGCTGACCTATATGCAGCAGATGGAGCTGGACCAGATCAACGAGTACCGGGCGGAGGTGGGCGCAGCCCCCCTGGAATACGACGCCGAGCTTTCTGCCCTGGCCTGCTACCGGGCCTATATCGATGCCCTGGAGGATTGGGACGCCCACGACTGGATCGAGGCCGATGAAAACCAGGACGAGATCAACAGGATGATAGAGATAGTCGGGGCAAACCTCTGGGGAGAAAACACAGTCCACGGGTACCCACAAACCAAGGACTACGCCCTTTCGCAGGGAGGGTTCACCGCCTGGTACATCAACTACCGCTATTCCCAGTCCCACTATGACGCCATGGTCGCTGAGAAATACCACTATGTTGGGAGCGCCAACTGCTACGTCAGCGACTACAAAAAAGAAAACCCCGAGCATCCCAAGGCGAATGCGGTGTATGTCCAGTTTGACGTCTTTGTCCCTGTGCTGACCACCCCCACCCACAGCTGACCCAGAACAGGGGAGAAAAAATTTCAGAGAGGTGTGCTGCTATGGGATACTGGGTCCATGTGGATGATCCTCCCACCGGTGGAGGCGGAGGCGGGGGAAGCGGCCCCGGCCGGGGAGAGTACCTTGGCTGCTTTGGCTTTTTGGCCGTTTTAGGCGCCATCGTCTATCTTAGCATACGGTTTGGTTTTTCAGACGTGGCTGTCTGGGGGGTCCTTCTGCTGTTTGGCTGCTTCATGCTCTACATGATCATCCAATCGGGTTTTGACCGCATGATCTTCCTGTGTGGGGGGATTGGGTTCCTGGTGGGCGTTCTTTTTTCAGGCTTCGGGCTAGGGTTTCTCTTTGCTTTCTGCGGTATGGCCATATATTTTTACTGGAATGACTGGTGGCACAGCTGATGAAACGGCCGGCAGTCCCTGGATTGCCCTGCGAAAGGCCTGCCCCGTCCCCCGGACAGAGAAGGGGCGGGGCAGACAAAAGGAAATTTGAGAGAGGTGTGTTGTTATGGGATACTGGATCCACGTGGATGATCTTCCCGTCGGTGGGGGCGGGGGCGGGAGCAGCGGTCCCGACTGGGGAGGGTGCCTTGGCTGCTTTGGCTTTTTGGCCGTCGTTTTGTTCCTGTGGGGCTTGAACATTACGTATGGGCTGGACAATGTTCTTGTTTTCATTCTCAGCAGGGCCCTTCTGCTGGGCTCCGTCGCTTCGGTGTTTGGCGTCCTTTATATCCTCAGGGAGACCAGGTTTGAAAAACCGGTCATCATCGCAGGGGGCGTGGGTTTTGCGGCAGTGACCCTTTGGGGACTCTACGTCGGCATGGGTTTTCTCCCATCCATTGTCCTCGCTCCTATTGGCGCAGTCGCTGCCATGTTTCTTTTCTGCTATTTCTTTTAAACCTGCAAAAGCCGGCCCCGTTTCCCGGGCAGAGGGAACGGGGCCGGTTTCGTTTTTCCCGGAGGGATTTGCCGCAAATTGCTGACCCGGCCAGGAAAACGCTGTCTGTGCTGCACCCTGGCCCCAAAGTCTTTCCCGCTGGGCTGTTGGGGACTTAAATGCTGCTGCCCTGCAATTTCTTGCACTGCACCTTGAAATTCCCGCTTTTCTGTGCTAAACTAAAAAACAATATCTTGTTGCAGAAATCAGGTGATCGGCTTGATCCACAAATGGGACATTACCATCCCGGAGCTTTCCGGGGACCAGCGGCGGGGGGTATATCTCTACCTGCCGGAAAGCTACCAGTACCAGCCGGAGCAGCGGTATCCGGTGCTGTATATGTTTGACGGGCACAATGTTTTCTTCGATTCCGATGCCACCTACGGAAAAAGCTGGGGGCTGGGGGAGTACCTGGACTACACCGATACCCAGCTGATCGTCGCCGCGGTGGAGTGCAGCCACGACCCCAACAACGGCCGCCTGTCGGAATATTCCCCCTATACCTTTTACGAGCCCAGGCTGGGCCACGTCACCGGCAGGGGAAGGGTCACCATGGACTGGATGGTGAACACCTTTAAGGCGGAGATCGACCGGCGGTTTCGCACCCTTCCGGACCGGGGGCACACCTTTATTGCGGGAAGCTCCATGGGGGGGCTCATGACCCTTTACGCCCTGCTGGAATACAACGGCGTCTTTTCCCGGGGGGCGGCCCTGTCCCCCTCCCTGTGGGTGGCTCCGGACCGGGTGGCTAAGCTGGTGCGTGGGGCGGATGTCACCGCCGACACCGTTTTGTACATGGATTACGGCTCCCGGGAGATGGGCAGCCACGAGGTGATGGCCTGGCAGTTCGGGCGGATCACAGAGCAGCTCCTGGGCCGGGGGATCCTGCTGACCTGCCGCATCGTCCCCAACGGGGACCACTGCGAGGCCAGCTGGGAGCGCCAGACCCCCTTCTTTCTGGAGACCCTGATGTACGGGCTGGGATAACCGCAGCATAGATCGCCGCATTGAGAAGCAGAATGAAAAATTTGAGAGGACAAATGACGAGGTGACGGAAGATGGAGAAGCAATATTTTCGGGAGTACAGTCCTATTCTGGAACGGGAGATGGAGTGGAAGGTCTACGGCCGCCGGGGGCGCCCGGTCCTGTTTATCCCCTGCCAGGACGGGCGGTTCTTTGACTTTGAGGATTTCGGCATGGCCTCCGCCTGGTCCCCCTGGATCAGCTCCGGCCAGGTGATGGTTTTTGCCATTGACACCCTGGACAAAGAGACCTGGTCCAACAAGGGGGGGGACCCCTACTGGCGCATCCGCCGCCACGAGCAGTGGGTGCAGTACATCACCGACGAGATGGTGCCCAAGATCCGGGAGATGGCCTGCCGCCGCAACGGCTGGAAGGAGCCCCCTGGGGTCCTGACCTTCGGGTGCAGCCTGGGGGCCACCCACGCGGTGAACCTCTACTTCCGCCGGCCGGATCTTTTTAACGGCACCCTGGCCCTCAGCGGCATTTACACCGCCGATTACGGCTTTGACGGGTACATGGATGACCTGGTATACCTGAATTCCCCCATCCACTACATGGAGAACCTGCCGGAGGACCACCCCTACATCCCCATTTTCAACAGCCAGCGGGCGGCGATCTGCGTGGGACAGGGTCCCTGGGAGCAGCCTGCCACCACCTATGCCCTGGCGGACATTCTGCGCCGGAAGGACATCCACACCTGGGTGGATATCTGGGGACGGGACAGCGCCCACGACTGGCCCTGGTGGTTCCAGCAGGCGAGCTACTTCCTGCCCTGGCTGCTGGGGAAAAAATAAACGCGTGTGTTTTGGGAGGTGCAAAGCATGGGAAACGTTATCTTTCTTTCGCCCAATTTTCCCACCAACTACTGGCAGTTTTGCCGGGAGCTGAAAAACAACGGCATGAACGTCCTGGGCATTGGGGACTGCCCCTATGACCAGCTGAGTGAGGAGCTGCGGGAGAGCCTTTGCGAATACTACAGGGTAGACAGCCTGGAGGACTACGAGGCGGTTTACCGGGCAGCGGCATATTTCATCCACCGCTACGGGCGGATCGACTGGCTGGAATCCAACAACGAATACTGGCTGGAGCGGGACGCCTGGCTGCGCACCGACTTTCACATTACCAGCGGCTTCCAGCAGGAGGATGTTCCCCGGATCAAGTACAAATCCCGGATGAAGGAGTACTACAAAAAAGCGGGGATCCCCGTGGCCCGGTACCACCTGGTAGAGGGGGCGGAGGACTGCCTGGCTTTCATCGGGGAGGTAGGCTGGCCGGTGGTGGTAAAGCCGGACAACGGGGTAGGGGCCTCGGACACCCACAAGCTTTCTGACGAGGGGGAGCTGGCGGCATTCCTCCGGGGGAAGGTCCCTGGCGTCACCTACATCATGGAGGAGTTTGTCCATGGGGAGGTGAACTCCTACGACGCAGTGATCGGCCCGGACGGGGAGCCTATTTTCGAGACAGGGAACGTGACGCCCAACTCCATTATGGACATTGTCAACAACGACGACAACTCCATTTACTACATTGTAAAGGAGCTGCCGGAGGACACCCGGGCAGCGGGGCGGGCGGCGGTAAAGAGCTTTGGGGTAAAGAGCAGGTTTGTACACTTCGAGTTTTTCCGGCTTACCCAGGACCAGGCGGGGCTGGGGAAGAAGGGGGAGATCGTAGGGCTGGAGGTCAACATGCGGCCCTGCGGGGGATTTACTCCGGACATGATCAATTTTGCCCACAGCACCAATGTTTACAAGATCTGGGCGGACATGGTGGCATTTGGGGACAGCCGGATGCCGGTAGGGGAGCATGGGTTTTGTGCATTTGCGGGGCGGCGGGACGGGAAGCCGTTCTTATTCAATGATGACGAGCTTACAGAGCGCTACCGTAAGGAGCTGCGGATGGTAGGGCGGATTCCGGAGGTACTTTCGGGGGCTATGGGGAACCAGATGTACATAGCGGTATTTCGGGAGAAGGAAGAAATGGATCAATTCTACCGTGACGCCCTTGCGGACAAGGCTTCTGCCGGCGCAGGGCTGGGCGCAGGCGCTGAGGCAAGTACAGACTAGCCTTTCTGTCACCGGACATCAGTCCGGTCCGGGTCCAGGGCGGACAGCGCCTGGTCGCCCGCCGTAGCGGGCGAAATACTCCTGCATGAGGCAGCATCCTTCGACTAAGGCCGCGGCTAAAACCATGGTGCTGTGAAAGAATTGCAAGGTATTGGCCTTTACAGTGTAAAATCGAAGTGACAAGCCGCGGCCGGAACGAGACTGGCCGTTACCCAGCCGCGGGGAGCGCCAGGCGCTGGCGGGTTTTGTCTGCCTGCCCTTCAAGACAGGCCCGTAGGGCCGCTTCTTGAATAGGCTGCCTTGCGGTCCTGGGTACAGTGTTTTGCTTTGTGGTAGTGACGTTTTCTTTGACTGCCACGCGATGGTCTGGCCCTTCGCAGTCCTGTCTCGTTCTAAAGGCCATTTGTCTCGTTTCGCCTCCCCGGCGAGGGGTCACTTTCTGTTGCGACAGAAAGTAACCAAAGAACGC
>JAAWEO010000074.1 GCA_022794295.1 Angelakisella sp.
GCCACTAGATATGACAAGAAAGCTCTCTATTTTTATGCTGTTGTCTATATCGCTTGTATCCTTGTTTGGTTACTTTGATGGTTTTAAAACAGACTCTAGCAGGATATGGATTGTAAAATGGAGAAGTGGGGGCTTTCTTTCAAATCATCCTATATAGATTTCACATTCCATATTTTTCCTCCTATAAGCTGCCCGCGCCGATGGGGTCCTGCCAGTACCCGAACTCGCTGGTGACCTTGTCCCACCGGTCAGCGGACTGATGAAGACGCCAGAAGAGGGGATCACAGATGAAGTTGTGAGTTCCGTTGCCACCTTCTAATGATATATCCGCACCTATTCTGTGGGTTATATCTGTGAAGGAGATTGGAACAAGAGAAGGGCTTGAAGAAGCGTCCTGCGATTTTAAACGCCTCTCTGAAATTACTCCGATCACCTTAAACGGACTGTCCGGCCACTGGGTTACCTATCGCACACCTTGTGAAATACTATGAAGTGCGATTTGCTTTGCCTGGTGGCGGGCAGTTGGCTTTAACTGTGGAAAAGGAGGGCGGCAGCATTAAAGCGGTCATGCGGTCATGGGTTCCCCGGAATTCAAGGACGCCTTGAGCGGCATCCAGGCAGAACAGACATAGCTGCAGATTTTTTCATAGCCGGAGAGCTTTCACCTGGAAGGCCCTTCGGCTATTTTTATTTCCCTGGAAAAGCGCGGTCTGGTTGTGGCCGAGGCCCTTATGCCAAGCAAAAAAGCACCGGCCATAAAACCGGTGCTTTGTGCGGTATCTGCGGGTTCCGCCTGTGCCAGCTATACTTCTATCTTGCAGGCCAGGGCATCCAAAAACAGGTTCCGGATGGCGTCGGCGGGGTACTGCCCCATCTCCTCCAGCCGCTCCTTGGGGATAAAGCCGCCGCCCATCACCGCGTGTCCGCCCCCGTTCCCAATGCCCTCCAGCGCCCTGTGGAGCAGGTCTCCGGCGTCGACCTGCGGGTCCTCCGACCGGACCGACAGCTTCACCCCGTCCTCCCGGAAGGAGAACACCACCGCCACCTCTACCTCGATAAGGGCCAGGATAAAGTCCGATAGGATGGCGATCAGGGCGTCCGGGCAGGAGAAGGGGATGCAGGAAAACCCCACCTTATTGTAAAGCTGTATGCTCTCAATGGCCGCCCCGTAGGCCTTTAGATCCGAAAATTCCATGTTGTTCCGCTCCAGGCTGGCCAGCTGCTCCTGGTCGCAGTAGCGGAAGAGGAAGTAGAACATCTGAATGTCCAGCTCTGTCACCCCCCGGGTAAACTGGAGGGTATCCATCTTAAGGCCGTACAGCAGGGCGGTAGCCACGCTGCGGCTGGGCGTTTTTCCCAGCAGGGCGTAATACTGGGCAACCAGGGTGGCACAGGCCCCAGTGATGCGGATATCCCGGTACCGGTATTCCATGGGGACAAAGGTGGGATGATGGTCGATGCAGGCAAATTCATCCCCCACAAAGTCGGTCACATTCCCGGCGTTTTTTTGGGTATCCACACAGATGATCTGATCCGTCTCCTGCAGCTCCGCGATCAGGTCTTCGTAGGGAAGCATCCGGATCTGGAAGGTGTCCAGCATCTTGGAGGAGCTCAGCTTATCGATCTTCCCGTCATAGCAAAGGACCGACGTCACCCCGTACTCCTTCAGCAGCTCCTGGAGCCCATAGGCGGAGGCGATGGCGTCCGGGTCCGGAAAGTTGTGGGTCTGGATATAAACGGTGTGCCCCTGGCACAGCCGGATCAAATCATCTACATGGCTCATGTCCTTGTTCCTCCTTTTTCGGGAAAGCAGCTCTAAGGCGTGTCCCTAAAGCCGGGGTGCTTGGATTTTTCGCAAGGAGGGAGTGATTGCAAGAAGAAAAGCGCAAGGAGCTCTGACAGCCTGGCTTCGCCAGCCTTTCGAGCCCGTCGGCTACGCCAAATACTGTATGTATTCCGAGCATTTTCGACGCAGCAAGTGCTCTCTCCTTGTAGAAAAAGACGGGTGCCAAGACTTTTGGGACACGCCTTAAGAAGTCTATACAAAATCTCCTTGACCTGGTGGCGCACAGGGAGATTTTGAATGGCCTCTAACGGTAGGTAACGCCGGAAAGCTCCAGCACGTCGCTAAAGGCCTGGCACTCCGCCTGGGAGATGGACGTCTCGTCGTCCAGGTTGACCACCCGGGCCAGCACACGGCCAAAGCTCCGGTAGGCCTCCATCTCCTCCTGCTGCTCTGTGTCCCAGGGCTGGGTCGATTCGCCGCATAGGCCGGTCAAAAACTCGGGGGTCACGCTGTCCTTTCGCTCCATGGCGTAGTCGTAGGCGGACCGGAATCGGGTCTGCATACACAGCATGGCAAAAAGGGCCAGCCGCTTATACCGGTTGACATAGATGTCCTCCCCTGTCAGGTCCTGGAGCAGCTGGAAGGAGACAAAAAGGCGGTCGATGGCCTCGGTATCCCGACCCACCGAGGCCTGGACCAGCGCCCCGTAAAGCTCCTGCTCGGCCTCGTCCTCGGCCTGGATGCCAAGGCCCTCCACCTTGCTTTTTACATAGCCCTGCATATTGTAGCTGGAGGCCGGTACCCGGAAGGACATTTTAAACAGCCCGTCAAAAAAGCCCTTTGCCTTGCTCTCGCTAAAGCACTCCCGGGCACCGCTGAGGATATCGGCGTAGTCGGCGGCAATGATAAAAACGCAGCCCTTACAGTCGAAGAAATCCCGCGCCGCCTCCAGCAGCTCCACCGCCCTTGGCGGCGCCAGCTGGTTCAGACCGTCGACCAGCAGAACGACCTTGTCCTTCCGCTCCTCGATCTGTCTGGAAAAGCTCCTCACCAGCTCCTCCGGGGAATCCGCCGAGTCCCGGTTCAGGAAGCCCCCCACCACGTCCTTGCCAATGGAGCTATCCCCGGCAACGGTGCCGCTGACAAAGGCAGCCAGATTGGTCAGCAGCGCCTCGGCCTGCTTTGCGGTACCGCTTTCGCCGCTGAGGAGGCCCACCAGCCGCTTCCCTACCAGCCGGGACAGCTCCTCGCTGGAGCAGCCCTGGGGGAACTGCTTGACATTAAGCCACAGCAGGTTGCTGCCATAGCGCGCCTTTAGCCGGTGGAACAGCATCCTTAGAATGCTGTTTCCGCCCACTGTCCGGTTGCCCTGGAAGGCAATGGTCATGGGGGTGGGGCAGTTCCTGATAAACCGGTTTACCCCTTCGATGTATTTGGTGATGCCCAGGTCCTCCCACTGGGCGGGGATGTCCGGCTCTGGGGCGGGCGCCTCCGGCGGAGGGACAATGGCCGGCGCCTCGCGGCAGGCCTCCTCCCCTTCGGGGAGGGCGGCAGGCTCCGGCAGCACGCTTTCCGGCGCCGGAATCACCGGCGGGACGGGCTCGATAAGCTCGCAGGACGGGCAGCGGGCCCGGAGATAGTCCGCAAGCCTGTCCCACTCCGCCAAATACTGGTCCAGCTTTTTGTTGGTCCGGCTAAGCCCTGTGGGGAAGAGCCCGAACCAGACGCTTTGGGACGGCGCCTCCTGCTCCCCGCAAAGGGTCAGGACCACCCCGGCGCTGCTGATCCACTCCTCCGCCTCCTCGGCAGGCTGGTTTCCTGCCGCCTTGGTGGCGCTTTTAAAAAGAGAGATGCCGCTGGATACCACGCTGCCCAGGGCGGTAAGCTCTCTGTTTTCTGTCCAAGTGCACCGGCACAGGGCATTGATGGGCCACTCGCCGGTGATCTCCCGGCCGCTTTGCCGGAGGATATGGAAAACGCCCCGTTCCTCGTTGAATTCCAGGCGCTCGTCGACACCGAAGGCGGTATCAAACCCCACGGTTCTTGCCGCAACATAGGGCGCTATGGCCTCCTTTACAAAGGCCAGCACCTCGCCGCCCATGGCCTGCTCTACCGGGAGATTTTTGGAGGTTCCGTCGGTGAGGGCCAGCTCCAGCGTCCCGGTGTACAGACTCGCCGCCCGCACATCCCGGAAGAAGACGGGAGACTCCGCCTGCCCCAGCCGGTTCTGGTACTCCACCCGGTCGGCCAGGACGTTGAGGGTGCCGCCATCCGGAACAAAGGAGGAAAAGTAGATCCCTTGGGCAAGGAGTTCCTCCCTCCGCCGGGCCAGGTAGGGCGCGATGGACTCCCGGACAAAGGCCAGCACCTCCTCCCGCAGCTCCTTCCCCACCGCAAAGGACTTGGAGACGCCGTTAAAAAGCAGGAAATCCAGGGTCCCCCCAGGGGCGCTTACCGATTTCACCTCCTGGTAGGGAATGGTGTCGCTCTTGCCGGACTTGGCCTTAAACTCCGCCTGCTGGGCAGAAAGGTTCAGCACCCCGTCGCTCAAAAGCCCCTGGCTGCTGGGGAAGGAGTACCGCACCCCCTGGGACAAAAGCTGTTCCCTCCGCTGGGCAAGGTAGGGCCGGACCGCCTGTTCGATGTACAAAAACGCCTCGTGGATACACTTGCGGTCCACAGGGCAGCTCTCTGTGCGTCCATCCTCGGTGACAAAATCGATGGATTCCAGCCGTCCTTTTTTTACCGACACCAGGCCGGTATAGTTAAAAATAGCCTTTTGGACACTGCTGGTCACATATTCGGTTCTGTCGCTGTAGACCATCAGCTTCCCCGTCGGCCGGAGCGGCCGCTTTACCTCCGCCTGGTAGATCAGCCTGCCCTGCCCGGCGTCTCCGGCCGCCACCCTTTCGCCGCAGTGGGGGCAGAAGGCGGCCCCCTCCACCATGGTATTCCCGCATTTGGCACACATCAACGCCATACTATCATCAAACTCCCTTCCCCAAAAGCCTATGGTATCTTCCGAAGGTCCGGGCATCCAGCACTTCGGAAAACATCATCGCCAAGCTCACCCGACTCACCGCCTGGGCGGGTCCTTCCCCTCCGGCAGAAAAAAGCCGCCCCCACAGTGTCAATGGCCGGCCGGGCTCGCCTGCCGGGGCAGCCGCCGAAGCCTCCCAAATCCCTCCCCTAGCACCCTCGTTTTGCGTGTTTGGGGCAATGGAATCAGGCGCTAAAACATATTTAGTGTATCACATAAAGGGAGGGATTTCAACAAATAACACCGAAAAACGTTGCGCAAAAGCGGCTGTTTGGGACCGGCGTTTTTGGGGAGAGTAGCGTTGGTTCAAGCCAGCAGCTTTTCCAGGGCACCTTTGTTATGTCGGGCTGAATTGTGATAGGCCGTGCGGCCGGAGGCGATGGTCGGCGCAGAGATTTTAAAGGGTTATATTTCTGCCCATCTCACGGACTACCCTGGGAGGCCAAAAAACAGACTACTATTGGTAAAGAAGGTTAATGTAATAAGAAAGGTCCAGGGTGCATCATCAAAAGCGATGCACCCTGGACCTTTTGGCTTTATGTCCCCCGTTTTTTCCTCCTTGGCCCCCTTGGCTTTGAGGATGGTTTCCTTTGTACCCCGTTATGGAAGTAGGTGTTTCCTCGAATCTCTCAAAAAATAATCCGAACCCATTCCCGATCGGAAAAAGATTCGGATTATATTGGTTTGGTGCGGCGGATGGGACTTGAACCCACACGCAAATGCACACGCACCTCAAACGTGCCTGTCTGCCGATTCCAGCACCGCCGCAAATAACATCATTTATTATAGCATCAAAAACGCATTTGTCAAGGAAATTTTTTCTGACGGCGGCCGGGAAAAAATGTTTGCATTCTTTGGCGTTTTCATGGATAATAGAAGGGAGAAGGGAAGGAGGCGAAGGGGGCTTTGGAGCTGGAACGGGTTCCCGCAAAGACCATTGTCTCTCAGTACGATCCGGGGAGCCGGTGGTTCGGTATCAACTACAATATGAACATCTACCGGGGGTGCTGTCACGGCTGTATCTACTGCGACAGCCGCAGCGCCTGCTACCGGGTGGAGCAGTTCGACCGGGTGCGGATCAAGGACAACGCCCTGCGGATCATCCGGGACGACCTCCGGCGAAAGGCAAAACCGGGCGTTGTCGGCACCGGGGCCATGAGCGACCCCTACAACCCCTTGGAGGAGGAGCTTCTTCTCACCCGACATGGACTGGAGCTGGTGGGAGCTTACGGCTTTGGAGCGGCCATCACCACCAAGAGTCCTCTTGTTACCCGGGACAAGGATATTCTTCTAGAGATCAAAGAGCAGTCCCCGGTGCTCTGCCTGGTTACCGTCACCACCCCCGACGACGGGCTGGCCGCCAAGATAGAGCCCCATGCGCCGCCGCCCTCCCTGCGCCTCCAGGCGGTCCAGGAGCTTTCCCGGGCGGGGATCTTTACCGGGGTGCTGATGAATCCGGTGCTGCCCTTTCTCACCGACAGCCGTGAGAATATTCTTGCTATGGTGGACCGGGTGCAAAAAACCGGGGCCCGGTTTCTCTATGCCAGCTTTGGGGTCACCCTGCGGATGAACCAGCGGGACTACTACTACCAGCGCCTGGAGGAGACCTTTCCCGGCCTGGCCGCCCGGTACCAAAGGACCTACGGGGAGCGTTACTTCTGTGCAGCCCCCCGATCCGGAGAGCTGTGGGCCCTGTTTGCCCGGGAATGCGACCGGGCGGGGCTTCTATACAAAATGGAAGACATTATTTCCGCCAGCCGGGCGGGATATGAAAGCCAGCAGCTATCATTTTTCCCGCCCCAGTAGGCGGTTAGGAGGCAGTGCATATGACACAGGAGCAGCAGAAACAGGCCGAGGCCCGAAAGGCCCGGAGCATCGCCATTCTGGAAGGGGAGGGCATTCCCACCATTTCCCACCTGCCGGTGATCGAGGCGGAGGGCGCCGCCAGGCTCCGCACCCAGGAGGAGACCGTACAGCGGGCCGCCTGCACCTTTTTGAATGCTGTCTGTGCCTGGAACCTTTTGGAAGCAGAGGCGGAGGACCGGAAGGAGGCGGCTGCCCATTACCGAAGGATCGCCCAAAGCTGGGGGATCTGGGAGGCCCTTTCCCGGAATGAGAGGGCGCTTTTTTCTGGGGAGGGCACAGAACGCCTGATCCAAACAGCCAGTTGGCGGATGGAGGCCTTTGCCGCCCTGGCCTGGGCCCTGGGCTTCCTCCCGGAGCTGGACCTGCCCCGGGACCAATTCCGGGGGAATTTGGAGGACTTTTTCCCCGATGTTCAGCCCGATAGCTTTCGGAGCTTTGGGGATCGGGCAAGGCTTCGCCCTGCGGGGGAGATCTTGGACCAGGCCGACCTGATCTACCGCATCCGCTGGGCCACCGACGAGGCCAGGATCCACGGGAAGCCGTTCCCCGGCGGCATTGACGACGACATTGCCATGGAACGCCACGCCGCCCTGAACTGGCTGACCGGCTATGGGGACGACTGGGATAATATCCCGCTGGATACATAAACAGGGAGGGAGCACCATGGAAAACGAGAGGATGACAGTAGGGATTCTTGGCTGCGGTCTTTTGGGACAGATTGTGGCCCGGGGAATTGCCGGGGGACTGATTGCCGGGTACCGCTTGGCCGGGGTGACCGATACCGATGCCGCCCTGGGCCTGGCCCTGGGGAAGGAGACCGGCGCCCCCTTCCTTTCCACCCTGGAGGGGCTTCTGGAGACAAGGCCGGATTTTATTGTGGAGGCGGCGGGGGGTAGCGCCTTAAAGGCTGCGGCCCTTCCCGTTCTCCGGGCGGGGATTTGTCTGATCCCCCTGTCCATTGGTGCCTTTGCCGACCAGGCCTTTCTGGCAGAGGTCCGCCAAGCCGCAAAGGAGGGAGGGACCAAGGTCCGCCTGCCTGCCGGGGCCATCGGCGGCTTTGACCTTATGGCAGGGGCGCGGCTTCACGGGAACCTTCGGGTTACCATGGCCAACGAAAAGCCCCCCTGCTCCCTCCAGGAGGCGGTGTCCGAGCCCCTTCCCCAAGATGCAGAAAAGCTGCTTTTTGCCGGCTCCGCCCAGGAGGCCATCAGCCGCTTCCCCAAAAATGTCAACGTCGCAGTGGCCGCTGCCCTGGCTGCCAACGGGCCCGCAGAAACCCAGGTTACCGTTGCCAGCTGCCCGGATCTGACCGCCCCGCGGCACACCATCCGTTTGGAGGGGGATTTCGGCCGGGCGGTCATTCAGGTGGAGCCCCGGGCCGGGGAAAACCAGCGGTCCTCCACCCTGGCGGCTTACAGTGTGCTGGCCCTGCTGGAACGGCTGAACGATACCATCGTGTTTGGATAGGAGGAAGGTCTATGCCCACCATCGACACCCCCCGCCTTCGCATCTTTTCCCTTTCCCTGGACCAGCTTCGCCTCTGGGCGGAGGATCTTCCGGCCCTGGAGCGGGAGCTGGGATATGCCTACCGCGGGGTCCCCATCGAGGAGCGCCCCCTTGCCGGTATTCAAAAGCTGCTGGCCTGCGGGAGAACAGCCCCGCCCCACCAGCAGCCCTACTGCACCGCCTGGATGCTGGTCCAGAAGGAGGACCAGGCCATCATCGGCTCCGCCGGCTTCAAGGGCCCGCCGGACCAAAACGGAGAGGTGGAGATCAGCTACGCCATGGGGACCGGCTACCGCCGCAAGGGCTACATGACCGAAGCAGTAGAAGCCATCTGCCGCTGGGCCCTTTCCCAGCCGGAGGTCACCCACATCACAGCCGAAACCGACCTAGTAAGCTACCCCTCCCAACGGATTTTAGAGCGCCTGGGCTTCCAGAAATACCGGGACGAAGAAACCCTCTGGTGGAGACTGTAACCGCCCCCTCGGCCCACAGGCCCTAGCCGCGAAGCGGCTCCGATTTTCGCCGCAGCAAAAATCACCTTAGCCAATCCCTCCCCTGGCCCGCAGGCCACTTGCCCGAAGGGCTCGGCTTTTTTCCGCAGAAAAAAGCACCTTGTCCGGCCAACGAGCCTCCGGCCGCTAAAGCCCGGACGCCGGTAAGCGGGAGCACAAAACCAAGATGCCAGCACACCCCAGCCGCCTGGCGCTATCAGTAGGAACACGCTGGTAATAGATCAAGGTACTGCCCACCATGGACCCCGCCCCGTGGGTGA
>JAAWEO010000075.1 GCA_022794295.1 Angelakisella sp.
GTGCTGCCGCTTACCAGCGTCCGGGCTTTCGCGGCCGGAGGCTCGTTGGCCGGATAAGGTGCTTTTTTCTGCGGAAAAAAGCGGAGCCCTTCGGGCTAATGCCGCTTCGCGGCTATGGCCTGCGGGCCGGGGGTAGCAGCGGGCTGGGGGGGATGGGATATGGTACGTACCCATTATGGGAAGGTATAGATTTTTTGGAAAGAGGAGGATAAGTGATGTTGGATTTTATTGTTCCTGTTCTGATCCCGGTGCTGGTGGCTGCGGCCCTTGTGGCTTTGCTGGCCAGCGGGTACAAGAAGGCGCCGCCGGACACGGCTTTTATTGTCTCCGGTTTGCGGCGGAGGACGGTTATTGGCAAGGCGGTCATTAAGATCCCGTTTCTGGAGCGGCTGGACGTGGTCAGCCTGAAACTGATCCCGGTGGATGTAAAGACCTCCAACGCGGTTCCTACGGCCGACTACATCAACATCCGGGTGGATGCCGCTGTCAATGTGAAGATCAGCGCCTCCCCCGAAAAGCTGGCCCTGGCGGCCCAGAACTTCCTGAACCAAAAGACCGACTACGTCCGCTCTGTTGCCCAGGAGGTTCTGGAAGGGAATATGCGTGAGATCGTGGGCAAAATGAAGCTGGAGGAGATGGTCAGCGACCGGCAGAAGTTTGCCGAGCTGGTGAAGGAAAACGCCGAGCCGGACCTGGCCGCCATGGGGCTGGATATTGTCAGCTTCAATGTCCAGAATTTCTCGGACGAAAACGGGGTCATTGACGACCTGGGTATCGACAACATCAGCCAGATCAAAAAGAAGGCCGCCATCGCCAAGGCGGAGGCGGACAAGGAGATCGCTGTGGCAAAGGCCGAGGCGGACCGCCAGGCCAACGAGGCCCGGGTGGACGCCGACCGGGAGATCGCCATCAAGAAAAACGAGCTGGATATCCAGCGGGCAGAGCTGAAAAAGCTGGAGGACACCAAGCGGGCCGAGGCGGATGCCGCCTACTCCATCCAGGAGCAGGAGCAGCGAAAGACCATCGAGGTAGCCACCGCCAACGCGGACATCGCCCGGCAGGAGCGGGAGGTGGAGCTGAAGCGCAAGGAGGCTGAGGTGCGGGAGCAGACCCTGGCCGCCGAGATCCGCAAAACTGCCGATGCCGAGCTGTACCGCCGCCAGAAAAAGGCGGAGGCCGAGCAGTACGAAAGCCAGAAAACTGCCGAGGCCCAGCTGTTCATGAACGAGCAGGAGGCCGCCGGTCTGCTGGCCAAGCGCAATGCGGAGGCCAAGGCCCTGCGCTTTTTGCAGGAGCAGGAGGCAGCCGGTATCCGGGCCAAGGGTGAGGCAGAGGCGACCACCATCCAGGCCAGAGGTCTTGCAGAGGCGGAGTCCATCCGGGCCAGGGGTCTGGCCGAGGCCGAGGCGATGGAGAAAAAGGCGGAGGCCTACCAGAAGTACAACAACGCCGCCATGGCGGAAATGCTCATTCAGGTGCTGCCGGATATTGCCGGAAAGATCGCCGAGCCCCTGGCCCAGATCGACAAGATCACCATTATTGGGGGAGATGGCTCCGGGGTGGGCAGCGTGGCAGACAACGTCCCTGCCGTAATGGCCCGTCTGCTCGAATCCATGAAGGAGACCACCGGCATCGACCTGGGGGAGGTCATCAAGGCGGACACCTATGACGCCAAGGTGAACCGGAATCTGAACATCACTGGAATGCCCGGGTCGGCCCCCGCCGGGGAGTCCCCGGAGGTCAGCCTGGGGCTGGAATAACCACATAGAAGCATGGGAGGGGAAGGAATGGGGCAGTGGCTGGAAGGGCTTTTGGGGCGGTTTTCCCGGTACCGGGTGTTCCGGTTCGGGGAGCGTCTGGTCCGGGGGTGCCTGGAGCATGACGTGGGGAAATCCGCTGCCGCGCTGGCCTACTACCTGCTGTTCTCTTTCTTCCCCTTCCTGATCTTTCTCAGCACCCTGGTGGGCTTTCTGGAGCTGGAGCCCCTTTCCCTGGGGTCCCTTCACAGTCTCCTCCCCCGGGAGGTCATCCAGATCATCAACGCCTACCTCCTCCATGTTACCGAGCTGAAAAGCGGGAACCTGCTGGCGGCCAGCCTGGTCATCTCCCTGTGGCTGCCCATGCGGGCGGTGGATAGCCTGATGCGGGCGGTAAACGTGGCCTACGGCGCAAAAAATCCACGGCCCACCCTGCGGCACCAGGTGGTGGTGCTGCTGTTCACCCTGTTCCTTATGGCGGTGGTGCTGGGGACCCTGCTTCTGCTGCTGGTGGGGCGGGGCCTGCTCACCTTCCTTGCCCGGTACTTCCCGGTGATCACCCCCTTTATCGGGCTGTGGAATGCCCTGCGCTTTCCCCTCATGGGGGTGGCCTTCTTCCTGGCCCTGGGGGCGCTGTACTGGGTGGCGCCGGGGGCAAAGGGGCCCCGGCGCCGGGTTTTCCCAGGGGCGGCGGCAGCCCTTTGCTCCTGGCTGGGGTTTTCCCTGGGGTTCTCCTTTTATGTGGAAAATATTGCCAATTACTCGGTGCTGTACGGAGCGCTGGGGGGGATGGTGGTGCTGCTGCTGTGGCTGTACGCCACAGGCATGGTTCTGATCCTGGGGGCGGAGGTAAACGGAGCCCTGGGAGAGCCGGGGTGAGCATTCCCAAAGGCCGAAGCAGACAGGAAAGGACGGCGTTTGCCGTCCTTTCTTTGTTTCTGTAAGAGCCCAGGGACCCTGGAAACCGCCGGCCCCGCGGCGGGGCTTTGGGGCACCGTTTTTCGTCCCCGGGCCATTGCTGCAAAAGCTGCAAAAAGGAGAAACAAAGGCTTGACAAGCGGGGCGCCTTGGGGGATAATAGGGTGGCTGTTATTAAAGACATAGAGAGGGATTGGAAGCATGGACTACGAGTTTGCACTGAGAGATTACCCCCGGCTGGAGGGGAAGGATATTGTGCTCCGGCGCTTTACCCTGGGGGACGCCGGGGATGTTTTTGAGTATGCCAGCGACCCGGAGGTCACCGAGCACCTCACCTGGGAACCCCACCAGCATATTGAAGATACCATTGGGATCATTAAGAAGCTGTTCCTCAATAACCCCTATATGTACGCCATCACCCTGCCGGAAAATGACAAGTGCATTGGGTCGATCGACATCCGCATTGTGGAAAAGCACAACTATGCCAGCTTTGGCTTCTGCCTGGCGAGATCCTGCTGGGGGCGGGGATATATGACCCAGGCCCTGGGGCTGATCCTGAAGCTGTGCTTCCAGGAGCTGCACCTCCACCGGGTGGAAGGGTACCACAGCCCGGTGAACCCCGCCGTGGGCCGCGTCATGGAAAAATGCGGCATGACCCGGGAGGGGCTGACCCGGGAATCCTCCCTGGTAAAGGGGGAGTACCGGGACGAGGTCATCTACGGGATCCTGGACAAGGACTTCCAAACGCAGTCCGGAGCAGATGCCGCCCCAGAGGAATAAGCACCCGCCGGAGAAAAACGAAAAACAGGGTCTGTACCCGGGCACCAGCCCGAACGACAGACCCTGTTTTTTGCCGTCTATTTCCCCACACAGAAGGACTCAAAGACCTGGTCGATGATCTCCTGGCTGGCCCGCTGGCCGGTGAGCTCCATGAGGGCCTGGAGGGCCTCCTCGATCACCACCGACACCGCGTCCAAAGTCTCCCCCCAGCCCAGGGCGGACAGGGCTTCATCCAGACTCCGGGCGGCCTTCAGCACACAGTCCAGCTGCCGCTGGTTGGCCACCATCCCCGCCGCCGGGTCCAGGTTCCCGGTCCCCACCGTCTTCTGAATGGCCTGCTCCAGCTCCTGCACCCCTGTCCCTGTTTTGGCGGAGAGCTCCACCAGGGCGCAGGTGTGCCGGGCCACGGCAGCCCGGTCGGCCCTTTTCTCCCCCAGGTCACACTTGTTCAGGATCCCAATAGCAAGGCGCCCGGTGAGCTTGTTCAGCAGGGCAAGGTCCCCGGCGTCCAGCTCCCGGGAGGCGTCAAACACCGCCAGGATCAGGGCGCTGCGGTCCAGGAGCTCCAAAGAACGGGCTACCCCCAGCATCTCCACCTGGTTGTCGGTCTGGCGCAGGCCGGCGGTGTCAGAAAGCTCCAGCAATGTTTCCCCCACCCGGACAGTATCCCGAATCACATCCCGGGTGGTCCCTGGGATGGGGGTGACAATACTTTTTTCCTCCCCGGAAAGAAGGTTCATCAGGGTGGATTTTCCCACATTGGCGCTGCCCACAATGGCGGTGGCGATCCCCTCCCGGATCAGCCGGCCGGTGTGATAGCTGGAGGCCAGGCGGCCCAGCTCCTTCTGGCAGGCAGTAAGGGTTTCCTCCAGCTGGGTAAGGAGGACCTCCTCCACATCCTCCTCCGGGTAATCGATCCATGCAGAGATATGGGCGGCGGCATCGGTAAGGCGCCGGATCACCCCGGTCACAGCCCGGTAGAGAGCCCCCCGGCGGGCTTCCTGGGCGGCGCCCAGGGCCTGGCTGGACCGGGCGGAAATAATGTCAGCGATCCCCTCCGCCTGGGTCAGGTCCAGCTTGCCGTTGAGAAGGGCGCGCTTGGTGAACTCCCCGGGCTCCGCCAGACGGGCCCCCTCCCTCAGGCAAAGGGCCAGCAGCCTTTCCATCACCAGGGCCCCGCCGTGGCAGCAAAGCTCCGCCATCTCCTCGCCGGTGTAGCTTTTGGGGGCTCGGTAGGCAAAAAGGACTCCGTCATCCAGCGGCTCCTCTCCGGTGGCGGCATAAAACTGCCCGTAAGCACCGGTGTAGCCCGAAAGAGCCTCCGGCCCCCGGGCGCGGTTCTGGGGCCGGAAGATCCTGGCAGCAATGGAAAGGCTCTGGGGCCCGGAAAGACGCACCATGCCAATTCCCCCCCCGCTGCCGGTAGAGATGGCAGCAATGGTGTCCTGTTCCCGGGAAAGAGGGCTAAACATAAAGGAGGACCTCCTTGGTTCCAAAATAAGCGACTCTATTATACCCCAAACCAACCAGATGGGCAACCCAGCCCCACCCCCATTCGCCCGCAGGGCCCCGCCGGAGGCACCAAAATCCCCCCGGAGGGTTAGGGGGCCCACGGGGAGGACTGGCCCCTCCATAAGGTGCGCTGCCCCGAAGGGACCTTTTTGCCGCTCTCCAGCCAAAAGGCAAACAGTATTAAAGCCACCTTCTGACCCATAGCCCAGCAAACCGATACGGAATTGTCAGAGCCGAGGGATTCTATGTTAAAGTGGAGAAGCAGACCTTTATTTAGATTTTTGTATTAGTCGCCAATAAGTACTACACACTATAATCACGTTGCCGGAATCATTTTATTAAGACAAAATGCAGCCAATTTATTTTTCGCTGTTGTTATAGGCGCAATATTACCACAGACATTTTCATGAAATGCAGAATTCCTTTTGGAGGTGTGCAAAAGCTGCATCACCCATCCCATCCACAATATAAAACTGTCCCTTCTCACCAACAGGCAAAATTTGAGCGGTATTCTCATTCAAAAAGAGTGCCGCCCGATTTTTTCTCTGTTTTATGATGAAACCATAATATACAGGATATTTTTTACCAATGAGTACTTCGAGCATAAGCCTATACCTTCACGAACCGAACCAAACTTTACCCCCTCAGCCACTGGGTCACCAGTTGGACACATTCCTCCTCCATGGAGGAACGCTGGTGCCCCCGCCGGGTGATCCACCCAAATTCCGATTCGATCCCACAGTCCTCCAAAAGCAGCGTCCGCCGTTGGACACTGTGGGAGGACTCTTTGCTTTTGGAGCTGCGAAAGGGCAGGTCAGGGGTGGGGGTGTTCAGAAAATAAGCAGGGGTCTCGTTCAAGAGCTCATACATGGTCGCCCGGGAGTTTGTCACGATCCGAGAGCTGATGGAAATTCCCAGCCGGTCATAAATGTCACGGTAAGGGCTGGATTCGATGTAGTTGTAGACCACACAGGGGAATTCCCGCAGGGCTGTGGCGGCCACTGTGGTCTGGCCGGTGTGGAACAATGGATTCCCAGGCCCCACAGCTACACCAAAGGGAAAGGACCGGATGGGATAGTAATCCAACCGGAGGGAGCGCAGGCGTTTATTGGTCAAGCCAGTGTAGCAGCTCCAGCGGCGGATAAAGGCCAGGTCCACCAGCTCTTCTGCCACCATGCTCATGGCTTCCTCCAGGGAGGTCTCTAAAAGCTCCAGAAAAATTTGAGAGGGGACATATTTTTCCATCAGCTCTGCAAGGAGAAGGTTTATCTGGTAAAACCCGGTGGTGGCTATGGAAAGCTGTGTTTTGGGTGTGCTCTGCCCGTGGAGAAGAAAGGTGTCCAGCTGCTCCATATGCAGCTGGATAGGGGTGATGAAGGCGATGAAGTTCTGCCCGAAGGGGGTGGGGCTCATTCCTTTGGTGGTGCGGTAAAAGATCTTTTCCCCCAGCTCTGTTTCCAGGGTCTTTAAGGCGCTGGAAAGGACCGACTGCGCCGTAAAAAGATTGTTTGCCGCTTGGTTGACCGACCCTGTTTTTGCAATCTCCAGTACATACCGAAACTGCGTCAACGTCATGCTCCTGCTTCCTCCTGACCATCTAAATGATTGTTGACTTTTTCCCTAAAAAATCAATTTGGTTTTTGTGGAAAAATCTGTTTTTCTTCTGAACAGCAAAAAATCGATCTTAAAACAAGATATTATCAATCTTATTTTAAGATTAATTAAAGCACAGATTCAGCCGCTTGTAAAGAGCTTGCCTCAGATTTTTATAAAAACAGATCAAACAATGGAAATCGCCTCCTTTTGCTTTTCCTACAGGCCCTTTTTCAATATATGAAAAATAGAATGAAATAATCGCTTTCTCATATTTTACAATTTGTCTGTTTTTTATTAAACTATGATTGAAGTTGACCACATAGGAGGCGCAAAATGTTTACGATAAGCGAAATCGAACGGGAAAACCAGCAAAGCGTGTTTCCCAGGCTTTTCTTCTTCCTGGCAAAGAATATCCGGGATGCTTGCGGCCGCGGCGGCGAGGGCGCAGTCCGGGAAGCGGTCCGGGAGTTTGCGGCGAAGCGTGGAGCACAGCTGAAGGAAGCACATCGTGCCGCAGGCTGCAAACAAAATGTAAAAAGTTACCAGTGTGCTTCGGATGAACTCCCCGACGGCCGGCGGCAGCAGACCTTCCAGATCCTGAACGAAGAGGTCTGTGTCAAAAATATTTACACCTGCCCCTGGGCAAACATTTGGCGGCAGTACCCCTGCGGGGAGATTCCCAGGTGGTTCTGTGAGGAATACGAAAAGGGGAAATTCCAGGCTTACACCCTGGGAAAAGGACAGCTGCACCTTTCCCAGCTCCTCCCGGACCCCCGGAACAACCATTGCCGTTTGGCCATGTACTACCGCCGGGCCAATCTCTCCGAGGAGGAGGCCCGGGAGTGCTTTACCGAAGACCGAACCTCCCCCGCCGGCCAGGGGGACCATACGGATACCTTTTCCCGTCCGGCCGGGGCGTTCTGTCTTGATTTTTACCGGGAGCTTTACGCTGTGGTTTCCCGAAGGTTCGGGGGAGAGGGCCGCTGTGCCCTTGCGGCCGGTCTGCGGGAATTTTCCCGGGACGCCGTTCGGGTGCTGCGGAGTCAGGCAAGGAGGACCCTCCACCCCTGTGACCAGGCCTTTGCGAAAAAAAATTTCCCCTTTCCCCTGGAGGCCGGAGCCTTTACCTTTGCCCCAGAGGAAAAGGACGCATTCCAAATGCTGGAGGGGATGGCCCTTTCCCCCATTCGCAGCAGCTTGGAACAGCGGGATTCGGAATAGGAGGCTGCCGTGATGTACACAACAAATGAGATAAAGATCATGAACTTCGGTGATACCTTCAGTATGATGTACGGCTGTATCTGCAAGCGGCTGATGGAGGAGTTTGCCTTGGAAGGGGAACGGGCCGTGCGGTGCGGCACCCGTTATTACGGAAGGTACCGCGGCTTGGCGGAACAGAGGGTCCACCTGGAGCACGGGCTGAAGATCAACCTGGAAAATCTTTTTACCCGCTTTTACGACCTGCCCACCGATCCCCGTTTCCGCCGGGAGCTCCAGTGGATCAATCCCCAGGAGCGGGTCTCCCACAGCCTGGTCTGCCCTATGGCAGATATTTGGAAGGAGTACGGCCTCCAGGAGATCGGCCGCATCTACTGTGAGGAGTTCCATCCCGCCTGCTATGGCAGCTACGCCTTTGACCAGACCTATGTTTACCTGGGCCGGACACTCACCCAGGAAGGGGATGGCTACTGCGAGTTCAACCTGCTGCTCCGCCCGGAAAACATGCCGGAGGAGCTGCGGAAAAAATGCTTTGCCGAATACGATCCGGGGTATGTGGAGCCGGAGCTCCACGAGGAACCTGTCGATCCCCGGTACGGCTTTGGAAACATCACCCTGTATGTTTACTACGGTCTTTTAAAGGCAGCGGACGAGCTTCTGGGCCCCAAGGGAGCCGCCTGTGTCAACGCCGCCCTGGAGGACGCCGCCGCCACAACGGCGGAGATTATCCGCAGGCACGCCGGGGAAAACGGGGTGAAGGTGGACCTGGCCTATGGGGAGGAAAACAGCCTCTTTGGCTTCAGCGCCTGGGACCATCCCCGGTGGGAGGAACTGGACGGTTATGATGCCCGGGCCCAGTTTGAGACAAGGTACTGCAAGACCCTTCGCTGGCTCTTTGAGGAAAAGTAACCCTTTTTTTGGTAAATCGCAATTGCTTTTTATAATTGCACCGTTAGGTCGTGTCCCTAAAGCCGGGGACAAGACTTTTGGGGCACGTCCTAGAGTCTGTTTTAAAACCATCAAAGTAACCAAACAAGGATACAAGCGATATAGACAACAGCATAAAAATAGAGAGCTTTCTTGTCATATCTAGTGGC
>JAAWEO010000076.1 GCA_022794295.1 Angelakisella sp.
AACAAAGGATTTGGTTTTGTTTTCGTTCCTCCGCCGCCCCCTTGGGCCGCAGAAGCGGGAAAGGTGCGAAGCTGGGAAAGGTGTAACACAAGGGCCGCAGTGCAAAAAAATGCGCTGCGGCTTTTTCCGTCCAAAAATAAAGGAGGGTGTGATCATGCTTGCCTGGATCATCTGGCTGGTGTGGATGCTGCCGGTGGTGATCTTCCTGGTCTGCGTCCTCCGTTCCCGCGGCAAGTACAAAAACCGCAAGGGGGCGGGAGCTTTTTTCTTTGAAAACGACAGCCTTGTGCTAAACACAGGCCTGCTCTATGAGGTCCCCTTCTGGGAGATCAACTGGGTGGAGCTGCAATATAACTCGTGGGAGCTGGAGCATCAGCTGTCCTACAGCTTGTGGGTCAAGGTCGTCCGGCGGGACGGCAGGAGCAAGCGGGTGTTCTATAAGGGCTACGGAACGGCAAAGCTGGCCTACCCCGAGGATATGAGGGCGGCCCTGGAGGAGAGAGGCATCCGCTGTGTAATGACAGACTGCAATAAAAAGAGGAAATAAAAGGAAGAACGGAACAAGAGGAAAAGGAGAACGATTATGACAAAGCTGAAGGTTGCCGTCATTATGGGGGCAGAAAGCGATCTGCCTGTGGTGAAGAAGGCCATTGAAACGCTGGACGAGCTGGGGGTCCCCCGGACGGTGCGGGTCCTTTCCGCCCACCGGACCCCCCACGAGGCCTGTCAGTTTGCCGCTGCCGCCCGGGAGGAGGGCTATGGCGCGCTGATCTGCGCCGCAGGGAAGGCCGCCCACCTGGCAGGGGTCATGGCGGGGCACACCACCCTGCCGGTTATCGGCATTCCGGTGAAGGGCTCCTTCCAGGATGGCCTGGATGCCCTGCTTGCTACCGTCCAGATGCCCGCCGGGATCCCGGTTGCCACTGTGGCGGTGGATGGGGCCGCCAATGCCGCCATTCTGGCCGCCCAGATGCTGGCCCTTTCCGATCCGGACCTGGCCGCGAAGCTCCAGGCCATGCGGG
Source organism: Angelakisella sp. (assembly GCA_022794295.1). Lineage (GTDB taxonomy): Bacteria > Bacillota > Clostridia > Oscillospirales > Ruminococcaceae > Angelakisella. The sequence continues at coordinate 1,023 of JAAWEO010000076.1, forward strand.
ATAAAATGACTGCCGGTGTCCTGGAAAGCGACAAACGGGTATCGGAGCAGTTCGCCCAGTAGGAGAAAGCGTCTATGACAACAGAGGAAAAGCTGAACTACCTGACAGCCCTGGGCCTTTCGGAGAAAGCAGCCAAATATTACCTGCAATATGATACCGAGGTCTGGGCAGTGGTCCCCGCCTTCCGGCTACTGAAGCCCCTCAGCGATGACCTGGAGTTTTACCAGGGCCGCTATCGGGAGTTGCTGGAGCAGTGGCAGGCGGAGGGCGTTTTAGAGGACACAGACCCGCCGGCCGCGGCCCTTCTGAAGGCCGGGGCCAGCCCAGAGCAGATCCAGCGGCTCGCCTACGACAAGACCCTTCAGGCTTATGAGCTGCTCCTCTACCAGTTGGACGACCACACCGGATCGGAGGTAAGCGACGCCTTTGACAAAGAGGACTTCTCCCGGTGCAGCTATGGGCAGCTGATGGAGATGGGTCCGGACAAAAATCCCACCGGGCGGTATCTCTTCGAGGTCCATGGCAAGATCCCCTTTTCCCAGCTTAACAAATCCTGCGAATAAATCAACTATTTGTATAAAATGAAAGGATGGTACAATATGGAGATCAGAGAACAGCTTTACGAGGGCAAGGCCAAGAAGGTGTTCGCCACCGCGGACCCGGAGGTGGTTCTGGTGGACTATAAGGACGATGCCACCGCCGGAAACGGGGCCAAGAAGGGCACCATCCGGGGGAAGGGCGTGGTTAACAACCGGGTCACCAACCACCTGATGAGGATGCTTATGGAGAAGGGCATCCCCACCCACCTGGTGGAGGAGATCGACGACCGGCGCACCCTGGTGAAAAGGGTCCAGATCGTCCCCCTGGAGGTCATTGTCCGCAACGTAGCCGCCGGGAGTCTGGCTAAGCGCCTGGGTCTTGCCGAGGGCACCAAGCTGGACACCACCGTTCTGGAGTACTGCTACAAGGACGACGCCCTGGGGGATCCCATGGTCAACGAGTACCACATTGCCGCCATCCACGCCGCCACCAAGGAGGAGCTGGAGATCATCGCCGGCTACAGCTTCCGGGTGAACCAGTACCTGGGGGAATACCTGGCGGAGGTTGGCATTCAGCTGATCGACTTCAAGCTGGAGTTCGGGCGTCTTTCTGACGGCACCATTGTCCTGGCCGACGAGATCAGCCCCGACACCTGCCGCTTTTGGGATACAAAGACCGGCGCCCACCTGGACAAGGACCTGTTCCGCCGGGACCTGGGGGGCGAGGAGGACGCCTATAAGGAGGTCATGAAGCGCCTGCTGGGCGAATGACCGCAGCCTGCCGTGAGGACCTGTTTCCCACGCCGGGCAGAAAAGCAGCTTTGGACAAGGAGAAAGGATTTCTTGATTTATGTTTGATTCCATCCACGAAGAATGCGGCCTTTTTGGCATCTACGACGGGGCCGGGGAGCAGGACGTCGCCCTGGATACCTACCTGGCCCTTTACGCCCTCCAGCACCGGGGTCAGGAGAGCTGCGGCATCGCCGTCTGCGATGAAGGAGTGATCGGCTACCACAAGGACCTGGGCCTGGTCAGCGAGGTCTTTACCAAGGATGTGCTGGCAGGCCTGGGGCAGGGCCAGATGGCTATGGGCCACGTCCGGTACTCCACCACCGGAACCCGGAGCCGGGCCAACGCCCAGCCCATGGTCATCAACCACATCAAGGGCACCATGGCGGTGGCCCACAACGGCAACCTTACCAATGCCGCCGACCTGCGGGAGGAGCTGGAGCTTACCGGCTGCATCTTCCACACCACCAGCGACACCGAGGTCATTGCCCACATCATCACCCGGGAGCGGCTCCACAGCCCTTCCATCGAGGTGGCGGTGGAGCGGGCCATGGAGAAGCTCACCGGGGCGTACTCCCTGGTGATCATGTCCCCCCAGAAGCTTATGGCCGCCCGGGACCCCAACGGCTTCCGGCCCCTCTGCCTGGGAAAGCTGGGGGAGAGCTGGGTCTTCAGCTCCGAAACCTGCGCCCTGGATACCCTGGGGGCCTCCTTTGTCCGGGAGGTGGAGCCCGGGGAGATCGTGGTCATTGACCAAAAGGGCCTCAGGAGCATCCGCACCCACTGCGGCAAGTGCCCCTCCTCCTTCTGTGTCTTTGAGTTCGTCTACTTTGCCCGGCCCGATTCGGTGGTGGAGGGCACCAGCGTCCACAACGCCCGGAAGCGGGCGGGGGCCTTCCTGGCCAAGGAGCACCCGGTGGAGGCCGATGTGGTCATCGGTGTCCCCGATTCCGGCCTGGACGCCGCCCTGGGCTACGCCGAGGAAAGCGGCATCCCCTATGGGGTGGGCTTTATCAAGAACCGGTATATCGGCCGCACCTTCATCCAGTCCACCCAGAAGCAGCGGGAAAACTCGGTGCACATCAAGCTCAACGCCGTGGCGGAAACGGTGCGGGGCAAGCGGGTGGTGATGATCGACGACTCCATCGTCCGGGGCACCACCTGTGCCCGGATCGTCCGCCTTCTCCGGGAGGCCGGGGCCAAGGAGGTCCACGTCCGGGTCTCCGCGCCGCCCTTCCTCTACCCCTGCTATTTCGGCACCGACATTGACGACAAATCCAGCCTGATTGCCAACAACCACTCGGTGGAGGAAATTGCCGGGATCATCGGGGCGGATTCCCTGGGGTACCTGTCCCTGGATGGGGTCAAGCACCTGGCGGCGGAATCGAAGTGCGGCTTCTGCACCGCCTGCTTTGACGGGGACTATCCTGTTCCCCCGCCCCGGCTGCCCAAAAAGAACAAGTTTGAACAGAAGCTGAAGCGGAAGGAGGAAGAAGCCCATGGGGAATGAGAACAGCCGCAGTGAAAGCTATAAGGCCGCCGGGGTGGATATCACCGCGGGGTACGAGGCGGTCCGCCTGATGAAAAGCCATATTGCCCGGACCAATATCCCCGGGGTCCTCTCCGGCATCGGGGGGTTCGGCGGGCTGTTTGCCCCCGAGCTTGCCGGTATGAAGGAGCCGGTGCTGGTCAGCGGCACCGACGGGGTGGGAACCAAGCTGAAGCTGGCCTTCGTTCTGGATAAGCACGACACCGTGGGCATCGACTGCGTGGCTATGTGCGTCAACGACATCATCTGCGCCGGGGCAAAGCCCCTCTTTTTCCTGGACTATGTGGCCGTGGGCAAAAATGTCCCGGAGCGGGTGGCTAAGATCGTCTCCGGGGTAGCCGAGGGCTGCGTCCAGGCGGGGTGCGCCCTTATCGGCGGGGAGACCGCCGAGATGCCCGGCTTCTACCCGGAGAACGAGTACGACCTGGCGGGCTTCGCCGTGGGCATGGTGGACCGGGAGAAGATCATCGATGCCTCTGCCGTAAAGCCCGGGGACGCCATTATCGGCCTGGCCTCCAGCGGCGTCCACTCCAACGGATTTTCCCTGGTCCGCAAGATCTTTGCCGTTGACATTGAGGAACCCAGCTTCACGATCCACCGGGACGAGCTGGGCAAGAGCCTGGGGGAGGCCCTGCTTACCCCCACCAAGATCTACGTCAAGCCCATGCTGGCCCTGATGGAGCAGGTGACGGTAAAGGCAGTCTCCCATATCACCGGCGGCGGCTTCTACGAGAACATCCCCCGGTCCCTTCCCCAGGGCTGCGCCGCGAAAATTTCCCTGGACCGGCTGGGCATCCCCCCGCTGTTCCAGCTGATCCAGCGGGAGGGGAACATCCCCCTGCGGGATATGTACAACACCTTCAACATGGGGGTGGGCATGAGCGTTGTGGTGGACAAACAGGACGCCTCTAAGGCGGTGGAGATCCTCCGGGCCGCCGGGGAGGACGCCTGGATCATGGGCGAGGTAGTCTCCGGGGAGGGCGGTGTCATTCTGTGCTGAACATCGCCGTAATGGTCTCCGGAGGGGGGACCAACCTCCAGGCCCTTATTGACGCCCAGGCCCGGGGAGAGCTCCCCAGCGGAAGGCTGGCCCTGGTCGTCTCCAGCAAGGAGGGGGCCTATGCCCTCGCCCGGGCGGAGCAGGCAGGGATCCCCACTGTGGTCATCCCCCGGAAGGCCTACAACAGCCAGGAGGCCTTTGACCGGGCCATTCTGGATGCCTGGAAGGAGGCCCGCATCGACCTGGTGGTGCTGGCGGGGTACCTTTCCATCCTCAGCCCAGGTGTCACCCGGTCCTATGAGAACCGGATCATCAACGTCCACCCCAGCCTGATCCCCTCCTTCTGCGGGGCAGGCTTTTACGGGCTCAGGGTCCACCAGGCCGCCCTGGATTACGGCGTCAAGGTCACCGGGGCCACGGTACACATTGTCAACGAGATCCCCGACGGGGGCCGCATCCTGCTGCAAAAGGCTGTGGAGATCCGGGAGGGCGATACCCCGGAGACGCTGCAAAAGCGGGTAATGGAGGAGGCGGAGTGGAAGCTTCTCCCCCAGGCGGCGGAGCTTTGCTGCCAGACCCTGGAACCACTTTATCGATGAAAGGACAACAAGATGGAACTGTTTGATCTTGCGACCCTCCTCCGGGAGAACAGCTACCCCGGCCGGGGCATCGTCATTGGCCGCACCGCCGATGGGAGAAAGTCGGCCATCGCCTACTTTATCATGGGCCGGAGCCAGAACAGCCGCAACCGCGTCTTTACAAAGACCGAGGACGGCATCCGCACCGAGGCCTTCGATCCCTCCAAAATGGAGGACCCCAGCCTTATTATCTACCGTCCGGTGCGGCGGCTGGGGGAGAGGATCATCGTCACCAACGGGGACCAGACCGATACCCTCTATGACACCCTAGCGGCAGGGGGGACCTTCGAGGAGGCCCTTCGCACCCGCACCTTCGAGCCCGATCCCCCCAACTGGACCCCCCGGATCTCCGGGCTGGTCAGCTGCGGCAGGGATGGCGGCTTCACCACCCAGCTTTCCATTCTGAAAAGCGCCGACGGCAACGGGGACCACTGCCAGCGGTATTTCTTCGATTATCCCACCCTTCCCGCCGGGGAGGGGCGTTTCCTCCACACCTATCAGAAGGACGGGGACCCTATTCCCTCCTTCCAGGGGGAGCCGGAGCGGGTGGCGGTCACCGCCCCTGACGCCAAGACCTGGGCGGAGGAAATCTGGGCGAGCCTCAACGCCGCCAACAAGGTGTCCCTGTACGTTGTCTATACCGACCCCGCCACCGGGGAGAGAGAGGAAGTTATCCTCAACGCCAACCAGTAAAGGAGGCTGTCTGCTATGGATGTTTCCCAGCTGACCGATTTTAATCCCCAAAGGACCGGCCTGGACCGGGCCCCGCTGGAGCTGCTCCGCTATTACGAGCAGCAGCCGCCCCAGCCCCGGATCCCTTGTGGGGAGGAGGAATTTCTGGGGCTTCTGGCGGCAGTGCCCACCATGAGGAAGGTCCCCGGGGTAGCTCCCCTGCGGGAGGACGACCCCGCCATCTTTACCTCCATGCCGGTCTGCCCGGGTCCCCGGGCGGTCAGGGAGTGCCGGGACCACCTGGCGAACACCATGGGCATCACTGACCGCCAGACCCTGGTGGAGTTCTGCAACCGGGAGATCTGCTGCCAGAACCACTACATCGACTTCGAGTCCTTCTGGGAGGGCCGCCCCCTCTTTGACCTTGGGGAGATGGGAGACGACAAGGAGCGGGAGCATTTCTGCCTGTTCCGGGATTTCGCCGCCCAGTTCTACCCCTTCCTCCAGCGCCACGGTTTCCTGGCCTGGGACATCAGCGAAAGCGTGGGGTATCTGCGCCTGGCCCGGGCCTGCGAACTTATTACCCAGGAGGAGTACCTGGGCCTTGGGAGCCACTGGATCACCCAGGCCCAGACCTTTGAGAGCTGGGCGGAATACGCCGCCAGCCTGGTCAGCGGCCAGCTGTACTGGAACTTCATCCACGGGGCCGGCCAGCAGCAGCTCCGGGAGGGGGAGGAGCTGTTCATGAACCTGGTCCAGGGGCTGTTGGCCGACGAAAAGGCCTGGCAGACCGGCCGGTGGTACACCCCTGCCCAGGAGAAGGTCTTTGCCATCCCTGCGGCGGATATCCGCCCCATGCTGAGGCAGTGGGAGGGTCCCCGGGGGTGCTTTGCCACCGACCACATCACGGTGCTGAATACCGGGGTGGGCTTCTGCTACCGGGAGAAGCCGGAGAACGAGGAATTTCCGGACAGCGGCTGGAGGTTCTTCTCCGGCCAGGAGACCCAGGAGTATGTGGACGACTTCCGGAACACCAGCGTCTTTGACCTGAACACCATTGTAAATTACGACCCGGAGCTTCTCACCATCCTGGATGCCCCCTACGGCTCTGCCTTTGGCCGGGGCGAGGACGGGAAGTTCCACCCGGAGCCCTTTAAGCCCCAGGAGGAATGAAAAGCGCCGGGAACAAAAGAAAAGGAGAAACGAAATGACCGAGCTGGAACTGAAATACGGCTGTAACCCCAACCAGAAGCCCTCCCGCATCTACATGGAGGGAGGGGAGCTTCCCCTGACGGTCCTTAACGGCAAGCCGGGGTACATCAACTTTATGGACGCCCTGAATTCCTGGCAGCTGGTGAAGGCCCTGAAGGCCGCCACCGGCCTGCCTGCGGCGGCCTCCTTCAAGCATGTTTCCCCCGCAGGGGCGGCCCTGGGCCTCCCCCTTTCCGACACCGAGCGGAGGGTCTACCTGGCCCCAGAGGGAGAGCTTTCCCCCATCGCCTGCGCCTACATCCGGGCCCGGGGGGCGGACCGCCTCTGCTCCTTCGGGGACTGGGCGGCTCTTTCCGACACCTGTGACGCCGACACCGCCCGGTTCCTGGCCCTGGAGGTCTCCGACGGGGTCATCGCCCCGGGCTACACCCCCGAGGCCCTGGAGATCCTGAAGACCAAGCGCAAGGGCGGCTACAACGTGGTACAGATCGACCCGGATTACACCCCCGCCCCCATTGAGCGCCGGACCATCTATGGCATCACCTTTGAGCAGGGGTATAACGACCTTGCCATTGATGAAGCCATGCTGGCGAACCTTGTTACCAAAAACCGGGAGCTGCCCCAGGCGGCCAAGCACGACATGCTTCTGGCCCTTATCACCCTGAAATACACCCAGTCCAATTCGGTCTGCTACGTAAAGGATGGCATGACCATCGGGGTGGGCGCAGGCCAGCAGAGCCGGATCCACTGCACCCGCCTGGCGGGGAACAAGGCGGATATCTGGTGGCTGCGCCAGCATCCCCAGGTGCTGGACCTGGATTTTGTGGACGGCATCCGCCGCCCCGACCGAGACAACGCCATTGACCTGTACATTGCCGATTCTACCCAGCTCACCCGGGAGGGAGCCTGGGAGGGCATTCTCAAGGCCTGCCCCCCGGAGCTGACCCCGGCCATGAAAGCGGAGTGGATCACAAGGCTCTCCGGCGTGACCCTGGGCAGCGACGCCTTCTTCCCCTTTGGGGACAACGTAGAGCGGGCAAAGCAAAGCGGCGTCCAATACATCGCCCAGCCCGGCGGCTCCATCCGCGACGACCAGGTGATCGAAACCTGTGACAAATACGGCATCACCATGTGCTTCACCGGCATCCGCCTGTTCCACCACTAATCCCCACCACATAGCACCAGCCGCAAGCGCCTTAGCCCGCAGGGCTCCCACCGGAGACCCCAAAGCCCCAAAACCCATGGCCCGCAGGCCACAGCCGCGAAGCGGCATTAGCCCGAAGGGCTCCGCTTTTTTCCGCAGAAAAAAGCACCTTATCCGGCCAACGAGCCTCCGGCCGCAAAAGCCCGGACGCTG
>JAAWEO010000077.1 GCA_022794295.1 Angelakisella sp.
CCCCACGGCGATAGCCAGGACCTCCTTGGTGAACCGTTTCAGCAGCCGGTAAAGAAGGGCGGCAAACACTCCCAGCAGGATGCGGGGCAGGATGCACATCACCAGGGACTGGACCGGCGCGCCGCTGAGAAAGGGCGAAAACAGCATATCTGCCGGACTGGCGGCAAAAAAGGTTGCCCTGGTCATAGAGAGCAGACCAAAGGCCCCTCCCAGGATCCCGCCCTTTGTGGGCCCCATAAGGATGGCCCCAACAATGACGGGAATGTGCAGGATGGTGATGGCGATGGGCGGGATCATAATAAATCCCAGGGGGGTAAAGGCCAGCACCGCCTCCAGGGCGATCAGGAGTGAGAGCTGCGCCAGCTCCCGGGTCTTTCCGCTGCTTTTGGACATGAAAAATTCCTCCTTGCTGCTGCTCTGTTCCAGACAGATGCAGCGCAGTTTATTTATGGAAACGCCTGCTTCCAGGCGCTTTCATCCAAAAACCCTATTCTGTTTTTAATACTCCACCAGGGCTGCTGCGTATTGGGCAGGCAGAATCGTTCGGGAAGAATATGCTTCCCGAAGGGCAGCATATTCTTCCGGCAAAGCGGCTATGGCGGTTTTCAGGTCATCCTGAATTCCAGCCACAAGCTGCTGGAACAACGGGGCTGCGTAAACCTGGTCTGCCATTTCCTTGTATCTGCTTCCCTGTTCTGTGCAGACGGATATCCCGGCCAATTCGGTACAGGCATCCTCCAAAATATCCAGCATATCGCAGATACCATAAAGGTCCACCTGGCTGATTGCCTCCTTATCGGGATCGTCTACCCGGCCCCCGGCAATCGAAACCAGTTCCATCAACAGGCTGGCAGCCCATTCCAGGGCGAGCCATTCGTAAGCTGTCCGCTGGGCTTCGCCAATCTGCCGGTCCCAAAATTCCTGGGAAGCAGCCTCTTGCCCCCCTACATTGTGGGCAAAAACGCAGGCGTCAAGGTCGTTGGCAAAATCCTGAAAATCCAGGGGAGAGGTATGGCCCTCCAGACAGCTCCAAAGCAGCTCAACAGCCTGTCGCAGCCCTGGAGAAGGACCGGCTTTCTTCCTTTCCCCCAGCCCCTGCTCCAGGGTATGGAGGTACCGCTCCAGCACCAAAAGATTCCCCAGAAGACGCCGGTTATCATCCTGTTCACGAAAGGCGCTTTGGACAATTCCGTAAAAACCGGCGCACCAGCTATGGCGTTCTCCCGGGGAAAGGGTGGAAAAATCCCTGAACAGCTCCATCACCGCTGGTTTTTGCGGTAAAGGTCCAGCAGGCCATCCAGCACCAGGCTGTCATCCAGGATGATCTCGGTGCGGCAGTGGGGCACAATGGCAGGGGCGATGCCGCCGCAGGCCACCACAGTGGCTGTCCGGCCCAAGGCCTCCTGGTACCGCTGGATCATCCCGTCCAGCATACTGGCGGCCCCCAGGACAGTGCCGGATTTCATGCAGTCCACGGTATTGGTCCCGATCACCTGCTTCACCGGGCTGTCCAGGCTGATATCGGGGAGCTGGGCGGTATTGCTGGCCAGGGCCCGCAGGGAGATGCCCACCCCGGCCAGGATGGCACCCCCTAAAAAGCACCGGTTCTCGTCAATTACCATCAGCTTGGTGGCGGTGCCCAAATCCACAACAATGGCGGGAAGGGGGTACTTTACCATGGCCCCCACAGCGGCGGCCAGAAGGTCGGCCCCCAGCTCCTTGGGATTGTCAATACGGATGTTAAGGCCTGTTTTCATCCCGGCCCCCACCAGCATAGGCTCCACCCCGGGGCAAAGGAGCTTTACCGCCTGGCAAAGGGCTGTGGAAAGCGGCGGCACCACCGAGGAGACAATGGCCCCCTCCACACTGGGAAAATCCAGCTGGTAGAAGCCCAGGATATTCTCCAGCATGGCAGCATACTCGTAGGAGGTGCGGGAGGGGTCGGTACTGAGGCGGACTGAAAAACGGAATTTTCCTTCCTGGTAGCCCCCTACCACAATATTGGTATTGCCGATATCCACAGCCAGGATCATAGCTTGGTTCTCCTTTCCCTGCCGGCCTATTGCCGGTATATCCAGATGAAGTTTAACGCAAACAGAGGCGGTTGTCAACCGGGTTTTCTGATTTTCTCGGGATGACCCTTCTTTTTGTCCGATCAACAAAGGGGAGTATTTGCCCCGGATACTACCGAATGCAAAAAAACTATACTTTTTCCTTCCCATATGGTATAATGGCTTAAATATTTTGACGAATGCTGCCGAAAGGAGGGAGCGCCTTGACCGAATCTCAGAACCAGTCCCCTGCCCCGGAGCCCCGGGAGGCCATCCCCTTCCCTCCGGCGGAGAATGCCGAAGCAGCCCCTCCCCCCGTTCCGGCAGAAGCCCCGGCAGAGACACCGGCAGAACCGGCGGCACCTCCCCCCCGGAGCACCCCGGAAAAGGCGGCTGCTTCCCGCCCCAAGGCAAAGGGGGCGCCGGGAAAGAAAAAAAGACGGAGGCGCCCTTCCCCTATTCCAGTGTCCATGTGGCTCCTTCCCCGGTACCGCCTTCCCTTTTCCACTCCGCAGGAGTTTCTCCGTTGGTTCCTGACCGGCATCAATCTATGGGCAGTGGCGGCGGTGCTCCTTTGCGCTTTTGGGGGGTACCGCTTGGTGGAGATCCTCAACCAGCCGCGCCTCCCCGGGGTAGAGCAGGCCCTGACCGGTGGACAAGCCACCGCCGGCCTTTCCTACACGGTGGCCCGGACCGGTGAAAAGGAGGCCACTGTCACCGGCGTCTGGGACCCAGAGACCGGCGGCGAGCCCCCCGGTCCGGATCTGGCCGCCGCCCTTTGTGCCGCCCTCTCCCCAGAGGAGATCTATGGCCATTCCGACCACCTTTACCAGACCATAGCCAGGCGGTTCTTCCAGGGGGAAGACTTTGACCTGACCATCGTCCTGCGGGAAAAGGAACCGGAAAAACCGGAGGAGGGATGGGAGGCCCCGAAGCCGGTGTTTTCCCTCACCCGCCAGGCCGGTGCGGAGGACTGGCCCCGGCCGGAGTGCACCCCCGCTTTTGAAGAAGCGTGGCGGGAGGCCTACAGCGGCTACTGGATCTTCGGGCAAGGGCGGAAGGAGGAAATGGGCCCGCCCCAGTCCGATCCCATTTTTGAGGTGGGGGACCAGCCCCCGGAGGAGCCTTCCTCTGATCGCGAGGAGGAGGAAGCCCCTCCCCTCCCTGACCTGGGCGGAGAGGAGCCTGACCAAGCCGAGCCATCCCCCGGGGAGGAAAACAGCGCCGGGCCTAGGGAGGAACAGGAGCCCCAGACGGAAGATCCCCCGGAACCCCCCTCCCACGGAGGGAGCTCTTCTGATCCCGAAGCCCCCGAAGAACCAGCCTGGGGCCTGGATCGCTTTTTCCAATGGGTCCTGGAGCAGGCAAAAAAATACCGGACAGAGAAATGGCAGGAGTCTTAGACTCCTGCCACTTTTTTAATGACCGGCAGCTCCAGAGTGAAGATGCTGCCCTCCCCCGGCCTGCTTTCCACCGTCACCGTTCCCCGGTGGTTCTCTACAATGCTTTGCACAATGGAAAGGCCCAGGCCGGTCCCCTCCCCGGTGCGCTTGGTGGTGAAGAAGGGGTCAAAGATCCGTTCCTGCACCTGTGGCTCCATTCCGGTGCCATTATCAGTAAAGGTGAATACCGCCACCTCCCCTTCCTCCCCAAGGGCCGGGCGCAGGTGCCCCTCCACCCGGAGAAAGCCATTCTCCCGGCCTGCCACGGCGTGGAAGGCATTGGTGCAAAGGTTCAGCACCACCTGGCAAAGCTGGGTGGCACTGCCCAGCACCCAACAGTCCTCCAGGGTCAGGCTCCATTCCATCTCCACCTCCCGGGGCTTGGCGGAGCAGGCCATCTTCAGAGCGGAGCCCACGGTCAGGGACAGGTCCAGCTCCTGGAAGGCACCCCGGTCCTTCCGGCTGATGTCGGTGATCTGCTGGATGACCTCCTTTGCCTTCCGGGCGGCGGAATAGATCTCCTGGGCCTCGTCGTAAAGCTCCTCCTGCTGGGGGGAGACCTGGTCCGCCATCAGGGCGGAGTAGGCCATAATGGGCACCAGCAAATTCCCCAGCTCGTGGGCGATCCCCCCTGTCAGGGTCCCAATGATCTCCAGGCGCTGGAAGTGCTGAAGCTTTTCCTCCCGGCGGCGCATCTCCTCCAGGGCCTCGTTCAGCTCCCGGAGGTAGGTATTTTCCCGCTCCACCCGGCTCTTTTCCCCTATGGCGGTGTACAGCTGGAAGGTGAGGAAGCAGAGGGCCACCATCATCAGGCTGAGCACCGCACCAATGAGAAGGATCCCCCGGTTCAGCAGCTCCATGATCTCCCGGTGGTCCGCCACCGCGGTGACCATAAGAAAATCATCCCCGATCCGGGCGGGGGCATAGGCGGCCAGCTTCACCGCCTCCCCCGGTTCCTCCTCGTCCCACCACCGGGAACGATACCGCAGGATGCCCTCCTCCCCGGACTGCTGGTGCCCGCGCAGGAGGGGGAGCTCCCCCGGGTCCAGCTCCGGGAACTCCCGGCCGGGGCCCTCCAAAAGCTCCTGTCCGGCAAAGCTCTCCCGGGGGTGGGTGAGCACCACACCGCCGGAATGCTGGTAAAAGACATACCCCCGCTTCCCGATGGTCATAAAAGCGCCGGTGCTTTGGTACATATAGGCCACATCCACCATGCTCTGGAGCCGCAGCCCCTCCCCCACCGGGGTGGAGATGGCAAGATAAAGCCCATCGGGCCCCCTGGAGACTACCAGATCCTTCCCCGGGCGGGTAATGGCCTCGTAGGGACCGTGGCGGTTGGTCCCCGCCAGCACCCGGCCCTCCCCGTCGGTCAGGGAGATATCTGCCACATAGTCCTCGGTGGCGGTGTTGTAGGTATCCAGATACCGGAGAAGCAGGGTATCGTCCCCGGTGGCAAGGAAGTGGTCTGTCCCCTCCCGAAAGTCGGAGGAAGCCCTGATGACACTGAAATCCTTTTGATAGCTCCCCAGGTAGCTTTCCAGGTTGCTGGCAGCGGACCGGGCCAGCACCAAAAGCTGTTCCTCCCGATTTTCCACCGACTGGCTCCGCAGATCCAGGTAGATGGTGGTCACCAGCAGGCTGCCCGCCACCAGGACAACACAGACCCAGATCACCGGCAGCCAAATGGAGCCCCGCTTTTTCATCCCTTGTTTCCCCCTTCCCGCAAAAAAGCCGGTTTTCTCCGGACCTGCAAGGAGGCCCGGAAATAACCGGCAGGTTCTTAATGGTAAAGATCTCCCAGCAGCCGCTGGATCTGCTTCCTTCGCTCCATGGTGGCAGCCCGGTCCACCTGCCAGGAGCCATCGGGGGCGGGGACCAGACAATCTCCCTCCCGGCAGCCGCCGGGAAGGAACACCTTGGGGAGCTTCCGGAAGCTCCCGCTTTCCTCCTCGCAGACGACGTACTCCCCCTCGAAGCGGTCGATGATGATCATGGCGTTCCCCTCCTTATGATTCCGGCTGGACCAATTCAAAGCCGCCGCCGGCGGTTTTCATCACCTGTCCCTCACCGGTGTTGATCACCAGGCTTTCCCCGTCGGTCTCAATGACAATGCTCCCCAAAAGGTCGGTGCGCAGGCAGGGGACCCCGGCCTTTTGCAGCCGCTCCACAGTATCCCGGTGGGGGTGGCCGTAGTCATTGTCCTTCCCCACCGAGATAGTGGCAAATTCCGGATCGACCGCGTCCAGGAACTTTTGGGTCAGGCCGGTGTTGCTGCCGTGGTGGGGGACGGAATAGACATTGGCGGAAAGCTCTGCGCCGCTTTCCAAAATGGCGTTTTCACTCTTTCGCTCGGCATCCCCGGTAAAAAGGAAAGCCCGCCGGCCGTAGACCAGCCGCCCCACCAGGGAGTTGTTGTTCATGTCGTCGTATTCCTCCAGGGGAGCCAGGTAGGTGATCACCGCGCCGCCCCCCAGGTCGATGGTATCCCCGGGGTCCAGGGCGGTGGTCCTGGTCTTTGAATCCACCAGGTACTGGAGCAGCTTCTGGTAGCCCCTGGTGGTGGGGGTGTGCTCCTCCGGCACCGGGTGGTAGAGGAACTCCCCGGTGGGAATGGCCTCCATCACCTGGGTGATGCCCCCGTAATGGTCGGAGTGGGGGTGGGTGTTCAGGTAGTAATCGATCGCCCCCACCCCCTGGTCCCGGAGATACCGGACGATATCGGGGCCGTTGCCCGATTCCCCGCCATCAATGACCATTGTTTTCTCCGGCCCCTGGATCAGGATACAGTCCGCCTGGCCTACATCCAGGATATGGACACGGAGGTTCTCCCCGGAGGCCGGGGCAGCGGCGGGAAGCTTCTCCTGGGGAAAAATTTCCTCCAGGAAGGGGAAGTATTCCACCAGCGGCTGGATGCTCTGTCCCCGGGAGGTCATAAACCAGGCGGCACAGACCACCAGGGCGGCCACTGCCAGGGAAAGGAGCTTTTTCTTCTGCGCCTGGGTCAGTGTTTTTCTTTTGCGGCTCATAAGCGGCCTCCCTTTCTGCGGGATCCTTTTTTACCCCGCCGCTGTTTTCCTTTGGAGCTTTGCTCGGCAATGGCCTGGGCCTTGCGCTTGTCCCCCAGCTGCCGGAGGTACTCCTGATCGGGCTGGACCAGCTTCCCCGGCCCGTTTCCAATAAGATCCTCCCGCCCCGCCCGGATCAGGGCCTCGATACAAAGGCGGCGGTTTTCCGGCTTGTAATACTGGAGCAGGGCTCGCTGGAGGCGCTTCTCCTGGGGATCGGTGGGGACAAAGACCTTCTCCATGGTCCAGGGATCGATTCCGGTGTAGAACATGGTGGTGGAGGCGGTGGCGGGGGTGGGGTAGAAGTCCTGGACCTGTTCCGGCCGGATGCGGTTCTCCTTCAGGTAGAGGGCCAGGGCTACGGCATCCCCTATGGTGCTGCCCGGGTGGGAGGAAATAAGGTAGGGCACCAGGTACTGCTCCTTTCCCGCCCGGCGGGTGGCCTGGTAGAAGGCCTTGCAGAATTTGTTGTAGGTCTGCACCGAGGGCTTTCCCATTTTAGCCAGCACCGGCGGGGAGATGTGCTCCGGGGCCACCTTCAGCTGGCCGCTGACATGGTAGCGCACCAGTTCATCCAGAAAGGCGGTGCTTTTATCCGCCATTATGTAATCGTACCGCAGGCCGCTGCGAACAAAGACCCTTTTCACCCCGGGGATGGCCCGCAGCTCCCGCAGAAGCTGGATGTAATCGCTGTGGTCCGCCTTGATGGCCGGGCAGGGGGAGGGATAGAGGCACTTTTTCCCCATACAGACCCCGGCCTTCTCCTGCTTTTGGCAGGCGGGGCCCCGGAAGTTGGCGGTAGGCCCCCCTACATCGTGGATGTAGCCCTTGAACCGGGGATTTTTTACAAAGGCCCGGGCCTCCCGGAGCACCGACTGGTGG
Organism: Angelakisella sp.; assembly: GCA_022794295.1. Taxonomy (GTDB): domain Bacteria; phylum Bacillota; class Clostridia; order Oscillospirales; family Ruminococcaceae; genus Angelakisella. Next base: position 7,441 of record JAAWEO010000077.1, read on the forward strand.
CTGCGGGGGGTGACAAACCGCCCCTGGTGAAAGGCGATGGAGCAGAAATTACAAGCCCCGTAACACCCCCGGTTGTGGATGATGGAAAACTCCACCTCCTCGATGGCCTTAACCCCCCCCTGGGCCTCATAGGAGGGGTGGTAGTACCGCTCGTAGGGGAGGTCAGAGACTGCGTCCAGCTCCTCCTGGGTGAGCGGAAGGGAGGGCGGATTCTGGATCAGCACCTTGTCCCCGTGCTTCTGGGTGACAACCTTGCCATAGACGTGGTCCTGCTGCTCCAGTTGAATCCGGGAGGCCCGGGCGTAGGCGGTTTTATCCAGGCGTACCTTGTCAAAGCTGGCGCAGGTGACCGCCCCCGGGGGCACCGGGTCGGTGAGCTCCGCCAAATAGCAGGTCCCCCGGATATCCCGCATGGCCCGGATGTCCTCCCCGGCAGCCAGGCGGTCTGCGATCTCCGCCATAGAGTGCTCCCCCATGCCAAAGGAGAGAAGATCGGCGCCGCTTTCCACCAGGATGGAGGGCCGGACCGCGTCGTCCCAGTAGTCGTAGTGGGCGAACCGCCGGAGGCTGGCCTCCAGACCGCCAATGACCACAGGGATATCCGGATAGGCCTCCCTGCAAAGCCGGGCGTAAACGGTACAGGCCCGGTCAGGGCGCTTGCCCGCTTTGTTTCCGGGGGTGTAGGCATCGTCGCTCCGCCTTCTCTTTGCGGCGGTGTAGTGGGCCACCATAGAATCGATATTGCCGCCGGTGACCAGAAAGGCGTACCGGGGCGGGCCGAAGCGGGTAAAGTCCCTGGGGGAGGTAAAATCCGGCTGGGGAAGCATGGCCACCTTATACCCCCTGGATTCCAGCAGCCGGGAGATAATGGCCACCCCAAAGGAAGGATGGTCCACATAGGCGTCCCCCGTCACACAAACAAAATCCACCCCCTCCCACCCCCGGGCAGCCATTTCTTCTTTTGTAATGGGGAGAAAACTCACATCACCACACCTCCGGAAAAATCATAAATCACAACCCAAGCCCCCACCCCCGGCCCGCAAACCATTTGCCGCGAAGCGGCTCCGCCGGAGGCACCAAAGCCGTTCCAACCTGGCCCGCAGGCCTTAGCCGCGAAGCGGCTTTCGCCCGAAGGGCTCTGCTTTTTTCCGCAGAAAAAAGCACCTTATCCGGCCAACGAGCCTCCGGCCGCGAAAGCCCGGACGCTGGTAAGCGGCAGCAC
>JAAWEO010000078.1 GCA_022794295.1 Angelakisella sp.
GCGCTGTCCGCCCTGGACCCGGACCGGACTGTGTCCGGTGACAGAAAGGCTACCCGGTACTGGGCGTTGGGCTTCGGGCATGGTGCTGCGCCGGCAGGTAAGAAGGAGGTCCATTTATGAAAATTTTGGCCGTGGATCACGGTGAAGCCCGTACCGGCCTTGCAATCTGTGACCCCAGCGAGCTCCTTGCCTCCCCCCTGGGTACCATCCAGCAGTGGGACCAGCAAAAGCTCGCTTCCGAAATCGCCCAAACCGCACGCCTGCAAAAGGCCGAGCGTATCGTCCTGGGCCATCCCCTGAATATGGATGGCTCCGCCGGAGCCCGGGCCGAAGCCTGCCGTGTTTTCGCCGCCCTGCTGGAGGAGAAAACCGGCCTCCCCGTTGTCCTCTGGGACGAACGGGGCACCACCCTTACCGCAGCACGGTACCTGAATGTCACCGATACCCGGGGCAAAAAGCGCAAGGCCGCTCTGGATCCCCTCTCCGCTGCCATTATTCTGGAAAGCTACCTGGCCTGGCGGAAAAATCATCTCGAGGAGGAATGTTGAACAATGGCCCATTTTGAGAAGGAGCTGGAAAAGGACGAGCTCTACCGGGGCAGCATCTTTACCCTGACCACCCACCGGGTCTGCCTGGAAAACGGCGGGGAGAGCCGCCGGGATGTGGTGAACCACCACGGGGGCGCCTGTGTGGCCGCCCTGGACCAAGAAGGGCGCATTCTCCTGGTGCGCCAGTACCGCTTTGCAGCGGGGCAGGAGCTCCTGGAGCTCCCTGCCGGCAAGCTGGAGCCCGGGGAAGAACCCCTGAAAACCGCCGCCCGGGAGCTTACCGAGGAAACAGGCCGCACCGCCGCCCACCTGACCAAGCTTACCGAGATCATCCCCACCCCCGCCTACTGCACCGAACGCATCTATGTCTACGAGGCCCACGGCCTTTCCGCCCCCGGCGGCCAGCACCTGGACCGCGACGAATTTTTAGATGTGGTCCCCGTCCCCCTGGAGGAGGCCGCAAAAATGGTCCTCACCGGAGAGATCACCGACGCCAAAACCCAGGTGGGGGTGCTGCTCCTGGCGGCCAAAAAGGGCATTGCCCTGCGCCCGGAATAAATGCCTGTTTGGCAGCGTTCCGCGCACCCTGAAAAAGAAGAATCGCAAACGATATCAAACACAAAGAAAAAGGAGACATTTGCAATGGCAGCACAAAAACGGGAAGGATATCTCAGCTGGGATCAGTACTTTATGGGGGTGGCCCTCCTCTCCGCCCAGCGGAGCAAGGACCCGGGGAGCCAGGTAGGGGCCTGTATTGTCAACAGTGATAACCGCATTCTCTCGGTGGGGTACAATGGTATGCCCACCGGCTGCCAGGACGATGAAATGCCCTGGTCCCGGGAAGGCGGCTTTCTCCAAAGCAAGTATGCCTTTGTCTGCCACGCGGAGCTGAACGCCATCCTCAACAACGACGGAGGCTCCCTGAAGGGGACACGCCTTTATGCCACCCTCTTTCCCTGCAACGAATGCGCCAAGGCCATTATTCAAAGCGGCATCCGGGAGGTTATCTATCTTTCGGATAAATACGCGGACAGTGATGCCGTGATTGCCTCCAAGCAGATGTTCCAAATGGCCGGGGTCGCTCTGCGGCAGTACCAGCCTGTGGGCCAGAATGTGACCCTGGAGTTGTAGCTCCCCCAGGCCCGCAGACATAGCCTCAAAGCAGCTCCGCCACAAACAAAAGCCCCAAATCCGGCCCCGCCTAAGAAGCAAAGGATAATGCCCCCTTCTGTTTCCGGCGGGGGTCGGGTTGACTTTTCCCACGGCCTGGTGTATTATTTTAGATAACTAAATCAGCCGCCGTGACGAAATCGGCATACGTAGCAGACTTAAAATCTGCCGGAGGTAACTCCTTACGGGTTCAAGTCCCGTCGGCGGCACCATTTTGAGGGAATTGGAGCTCTCAAATCCACCTGTTGGGGGAGGATTTGAGGCTCCTTTTTTGTTTTTCTCGTGCCTGCAGCAGCATCTGCTTTACCTGGGGAATCAACGGGAGAGACCAAAAACTGGACTTGTTTTTTGTCCGATTTTTCAGGATCAGCTGTGTTTTCCCATCAATTTTGGCTCTGGAAACGGTGTGGCTGACTGCGAGTGTATTGTTTTTGAAATCAATCGCGCTCCACCTCAGACCCAATACTTCACTGCACCTGAGCGCGGTGAGAAAATATGCTGTAAACTGGTTGTGGAGCCGTTCGTCTTCAATCTCTTCCGCCAGGATATTTCTGTTGTCCTCCATATACCGGACTCCTTTGCACATTTTTTGCGGGAATGTGCAAAGAGGGCGGGGCCCGGCTCCTGTACCCAGTTATGTTCTGTCACCTTCTTTGGAGCTAATTGGGCATAGGATATGTTTTTTTGACAAAAAACGCTGTCAAAATATGGATGCGGAGAAGCGAAAAAAAGAAACCTGTCGTCTGATGACAGGTTTCGACGGAAAATATTAGGTCTGACGAATATTTCTGGAGCGCAGCGAGCCTAATCCGCTTGCCAGCAAATTGCGTCCGGCTTCTGAGATTTCTTCGGGAACCACAGTTTCTCTTGGACCGGTCTGGACGGGCACTGCCGGTACAGGAGCGCTTCTCACAGCGACCTTTTCCAGCCTGTCCAGGCCCCTTTTGGCGTTTTGTTCAATGATCCGGTCGGCAAGGCTTTGGAGGGACTGATACTCGCTGGTGGAATCCACCGGCAGCTTGCTGCAGTCGATGTAATGGAGAATGGCGGTGACAATATACTGGCTTTTGCTCTTGCCCTGTTGGTTTAGTATCTCAACAGCCCGGCGGTGGCGCGGATCGGTCTGGTTAAAGAGCATGGTGAACCGGTAGGGGTTGCTTTTTACATCTGGCATGAGGATCACTTCACAGTCCAAGCTGATAAAGGCGCTGGTACCCGATAGCGTTGGATTTGATCTCCTCCACAAAGGTGCAGCGCCCCAGCTTATCCGAGCTTTCGATCAGAGGCCGGAACAGGATAGAGCCGCCGCCGACAAACACCGTGTAGTAGGTCTTGAGGTCGATGCCCTGCTCCCGCAGGCGGTTAAAAAGGTCCTCTACAAATATTCACCATCCAACAGCTTAGCCATCTTTTTCAGCAGGAAAGCATAGTAGGATGCTTGTGTGGGAGTACCCCCTACAGAGCCCTTCTGGATCCCGGACACAACGCTGCTCAACTGGTCTCCAAAACAGTGAACCAGCTGGACCATGTTATACCTGATTTCCTGAGTCTGGGTTTCCAGGATTTTTTCAGCTCCCGGATCAGCTTCTTCCCATCCTCGGAACCAAGGAGGACATTTTCCGGGTATTCGCCGGCCCACCCCCCGGCGGTGGCTGTTTTACGCCTGTCATAGGCAGCACCATAAAATTCATCGGTTTCTTCCCCCGCGTAAAGACGGATCCGCTTCAGGTATTCCTCACGAGATGCCCCCTCATCTGCCGGAACATCTCCGGACAGGTGGACCAATATGCTGTGCAGAATGTGCATATCGTCCAGATAGAAGCCTGGGACGCCTTCCAGAGCGCGGCCTGCCCCCATCAGCTCCGCTGCCAGTCTGCGCTGGCCTACAGCGGGGACACTCCGATAGCCAAGGCGGTCGATCTCCCCATCCTCCAGCCCCCGACCCCGCAGGCTTTGCCGGTGGGTGCTGGTGAGGGTGAGCATCCCCAGCAGGGCGGAATAGGTCTCATGCAGCTGCTGTGCCGAGGCCCTTTTCTCCGTTTCCAGACTAGGCGGCAGAGAAAGAGCCTGGGGGATGAACCTGGGAGCCCCCTTTCGAGGGCCCTCCAGGTATTCCATCATCTCCCGGTACGCCTGTTTGGCATCCAACACCTGGGGATGTCCCGCTATGTACAGGTCCAGCTTGCCGCCCATGCGTCCGCACCGGTGGCAGCGGTACCGGTCTCTGGCCAGGTCGATCTCCATGTGCCCATGGCGGTCGGGCTGGCCGTTCTTTCCCAGGCAGAAGGGACAGTCCAGGATCAGGACGCCGCGCTTTTCCGCCTTAACAGGCAGCCCCAGATTGTTCAGAACATCCTGAATGGTAAAGGGCATACTATCCCGATAGGGCGCCCCCATAACTCTTCACCTCGCAAACGGCCATTATCCGGCCTGTGCCATGGCATGATCCATGAGGATCTGAGCCGCGGCTCGCAGCTTGAAATCGTTGCCGCTGTATTTTTTCAGATACCAGTCCAGCGCGCCGGGGGCGATCATGGCCACCTCGCTCAGCGTCTTCCCAGTGTGGATACCTACGGTGATCTGGTAGTTCTTTGCCCACTCCAGCGGCATTTTCATGGCCTCCTCCGCGTTGCGGGGCTCCTGGAGCGGCTGTGCGGTGCCTTGCTGTGGAGCAGATGCGCCCGGCTGCTGTGCCATCATGCCCAGCTTCTGAGGGCCCTGCTGCCGTTGTGCGGCCGGTGCAGCTGTCACCTTGGAATATTGCCGGGGCGGCGCTGTCTGTGCTGCCGGCTGGGGAGCCGGGGTCGCCCGGAGCGAATCGTTCCGCCTTGCCCTCCTCATTGGTGTTCAGCCGAAGGAACTGCCGGGGGTCAAACCCCGACTGGTAGAGGCCCGGCCGCAGGGCGGCGTCGTTGTACATTCCGGTGTTTGCGTTCATTCCAAAAACTCCTCTCATAAAATAATCAGCCCGCCAGTCCTTAAAAACTGACAGGTCCTAAGCAGAATTTTTTCTTTCCCCGGCGCTCATCTGCCGGTAGTAGGAAACGATCCGGTCGGCCAGCAGGGTATTGCGCTGGTCAATGTCGTTTTTATCAATGGCGATATAGAGCGCCTGCTTCTGTCCCACCAGGATGACCTGGCGCTTTGCGCGGGAGACCGCCGTATAGATCAGGTTCCGGCGCAGCATGATGTAATGCTCCTTGAGGATGGGGATGATGACCGTATGGTACTCGCTCCCCTGGCTCTTGTGGATGGTAGTGGCGTAGGCCAGCTCCAGCTGGGATAGCTCCTCGGTGGAATAGTCCACCGCCCGTTCGTCGGAAAACAGCACCCGAAGGGTGTCGCCATCCTCTTCATCCTGGGTGATGCTGACGATAAGCCCCACATCCCCGTTGCTGACGGCCTCCCGGTTTTTGGTCTGGATCACCTTGTCCAGCTCCCGAAAGACCTGGGCGCCGTATTTGATCTCTTTCTTGCAGGGGTCCGGCGGATTGATCCGCTTCTGGATCTCCTCGTTGAGCCGCTTGACGCTGCATTCGCCCCGGCTGCGGAAGGGGGCCAGGATCTGTACCTCCAGCAGATTCTGGTGGGTAACAGCCTCCTGATAGACATTTAAGACGATCTGTGCCGCTTCATCAGCCTGATTTGCGGGCAGAAAACGGAAATCCTCGCCGTAGAAAAGCGAGTCCTTGCGCCCCTGGTTGATGGCGTGGGCGTTTAGGGCGATCCGGCTGGCCTCCTTTTGGCGGTAGGCAATATCCAGATGGGCCGTGGGAATCAGACGGCACCGCAGCAGTTCCCGCAGCACATTGCCGGGGCCTACCGAGGGCAGCTGATCCGGGTCGCCCACCAGAAGGAGCTGGGTCCCCGTTTCAATCCGGCGGAACAGCTCTGCCGCCAGCCGCATATCGATCATGGAGACTTCATCCACGATCACCAGGTCGGCTTCCAGCGGTATGCTGCCGCCGAAATATTCCTCGCCGTCATTGGCGTAAAGGCCCAACGCGCTGTGAAGTGTAGAGGCCGCCGGGTGCCCGATAGATTTCACCATCCGCCTGCTGGCCCGCCCTGTGGGGGCCGCAAGAAGGATCTCCCCCTTGGGTCTGACCCGTTTGTAGATGTCCAGGATCACCCGCAGGGTGGTGGTCTTGCCGGTACCGGGGCCGCCGGTGATGATGCTCAACGGGCTTTTGGCCCACATCCGCACCGCCTCCGCCTGTTTTTCCGAAAGGGTCAGACCAAGGGAGGACTGGGACTTTATCAGTTCCGTATCCATATCCGCTGGCAGGCTGTTTTGGCCGGAAAGCATCATCAGCGCCTTGCGGGCCACATCCACCTCCGCTTTTCTCAGGTCGGGCTTATATACCCGCCGGATTTCACAGATCAGCCTTTTCTCCGCCAGAAGCTGGTTCAGCCGTGCCTCCACAACGGGGCGGGTGACCTTCTCCTGGGGCAAGCCCTCGTTGAGCAGCAGGTGGGCCTTTTGCAGCAGTTCCCCATAGGGGAGGAACAGATGCCCTGCCTGTTCTGCTTCGTCCAGCAGGTAGCACAGCCCGCCCCCGATCCGCAGAGGGTCGGAGGGGCTGCACCGGACCGCGCAGGCGATGACATCCACGATCTTGAAGCCAAAGCCCCTGATCTCGCACAGGCGAAAGGGCTGATTCTGGAGGATCTCCATGGCGTTGCCGCCAAAGGCTTCCAGCACCTTTGCCGCTTTCTTGACGCTGATCCCATAGGGGGAAAGGCGGGCCACAATGTTCCGCAGCGCCCGGCTTTCCTGAAAAGAAAGCCGTATCTTCTCCAGCTTCTGCGGGGAAATGCCGCGGATACGCAGCAGCTCCTCCGGCCGGTTTTCCAGCACCTCCATCGTCTGGAGCCCAAAGGCCCTATAGATGGCGGCGGCCATTTTGGGCCCGACGCCCTTGATAAGCCCGGAACTCAGATAGCCGATAATCCCCTCCTTGGTCTGGTGGACCAACTTCCGAAAGGACTCGACGCTCAGCTGAAGGCCGTACTTGCTGTCTTCCCACTGGCCGGTGATCTCGAAATCCACCGCATCAGTGGTGGGCAGGTTGTAGCCCTTGGCCGTAATGACGGTCCGGCCCGGTGTGGAGAATTTACTGCGGGCCGCTGCCGGCAGGTTTGGTTCTTCCGTGACATAGCGGCAGATGGTGAATCCGTTCTCCTTGCTCTGGAAAACGGTACTGTGCCAGGTGCATCGCATCCTTTCCACCTCCTTATGCGGTTTCCAGCCGCTTGACCGCAAAGCTGCGGCTTTCGCTGGTGGTGGTGTACTGGTCGTAAATATCCGGGTGGTTAAGCCGCAGTTTCTCACCGGGTAAAGGGCATCCTCCGCCCGGAGGAGCAGCTTGGTGTTGGCCATGGTATCCTGGAGGATGCCCTCCTTGCCCATCAGCCGGTACCAGTCGCAAAGGACCTTACCGGAGGTGGAGCTTTCGTCAATGGCCTCGAACCGCACCTCTTTGGTAGGGATGGAGCGCCAGGAGGCGTTTTCCTCCTGTTCCCGCAGGAACTCCAAACACTCCTGCTGTTCTCCAAAGGTCCTGGAGAAGTTGTCCGCATAGCACATGGTTTCGCTCATTCTGTTTTCCGCCTTTCTAAAAAATTATTTGAAGCCGTGACCGGATGGCCAGCGGCGTTCAGACACAAAAAAAGAGCGGAACCGCCCGGAGGTTTCCTCCTGGGTCAATTCCGCTCACTGCCGGCTCCTTCGGCCGGGAATAGATGAAAAAAGCGCCAACAGGGTATAACTACCCCACTGGCGCCGCGCGGTGTCAATAAAGATTGACACCTACAAAAACTTCTACCTGGATACCACCCTCAAAACGAGGGGATAGCCTAACAACAATTTATTTTTTAGTTTACCATACACTATATTTTGTGCTGCCTAATGAATATAGATGGAGTTGCAACAATAATACGGCAAGAATGATGCACAGGGAGGTCGCATGGCCTGCCGCCACCATACCTTAGTGGAGATGGGAATCAAACCCAAATAGCTTCTCATTCCCAGCACCCTCCCGATTGATACCTGCCGTTCCCCAGTATATAATTGAAATAAGCCATTGAGTTTTATTCTTGACCAAATTTTGACTTTCTTCCTATATGATGAAAAAGACTGGAGGTGTCCGCATGGCGTATCGAATTTTAATCGTTGATGATGAGCCGATTCTGACCGAACTGCTTTCCGCCCATTTGCAGGATCACGGCTATACAGTTTCCGTTGCGGGCAGCAGCGATGAAGCCCTGGCAAAGCTGAATACAAAGCCAAATCTCATCCTTCTGGACATCAATATGCCAGGGATGGACGGGCTGGAGCTGTGCAAGGTCATTCGGAATCATATCGTCTGCCCTATCCTGTTTCTGACGGCGCGGATCACAGAACAGGATAAGGTCAACGGCCTGCGGGCCGGAGGGGACGACTATATTACCAAGCCTTTCGGCTTGCAGGAATTGCTTGCCCGCATTGAGGCCCATCTGCGCCGGGACGAGCGGCACAACCGCCCGCCGGAGGTCGTGACCTCCCAGGGGCTGATTATCAACCTCTCTGATCGAAAAGTATTTTGGAACGAGCAGGAACTTTCCTTTTCCAAGAGGGAATTTGACATCATCGAATTTCTGTCCTCTAATCCCAATCAGGTTTTTGACAAAGAACGCATTTATGAGGCGGTATGGGGCTATGACGCGGAGGGCGACAGCAGCGTGATTAAAGAGCATATTCGCAAAATCCGCGCAAAGCTCATGCAGGCCAGCGGAAGTGAGTACATCGAAACAGTTTGGGGGATGGGCTACCGATGGAAAAAATAAAAAGGCGGTCATTGAAACGCTCTTTTATGAAGGCTGTGGCGGTCACTATG